>NZ_JAKJJY010000002.1:0-503688 GCF_022320955.1 Clostridium sp. YIM B02555
TCAATTTCACATGCCTGCTTCCAGAAAAATGTATCTGATTTCTAGTGTAGTATTACGATTATAATTTCTCAATAATACATATATATTACATTTATAAGTTGAATTATTAATTTAGATATCTATAATTAAAAGCCATAGTAGGGTAGTAATATATGTATATTACTACCCTATTGTTGTATTAAAAATTATAAAATCCTAAAAACATCTTAAAAAACCATAAAAAGTATTTTAAAAATTCAGAATAATGGTGTAAACTATTAAGTAGGTAAATTACTTAAGATATTATAAAGGGGTGCTATGGCATGTATAAAATAGTTAATAAGAGAGAGCTTACAAACAACATATTCTTAATGGATATTGAAGCTCCAAGAGTTGCGAAATCTGCAAAACCAGGACAATTTATAATTATTAAAAATGATGAAAAAGGTGAAAGAATTCCTTTGACAATTGCAGATTATGATGAAAAAAAAGGAACAATAAGTATAGTTTTTCAAACAGTAGGTAAAGGAACTAAACAGTTAGCTACTTTTAATGAAGGTGATTTTGTAGCTGATTTTGTTGGACCATTAGGACAACCAAGTGAATTTATTCATGAAAATTTAGAAGAATTAAAGAAAAAGAAACTTATCTTTATTGCAGGTGGAGTTGGTGCAGCACCAGTATATCCACAAGTTAAATGGATGCATGAGCATGGAGTGAATGTAGACGTTATATTAGGAAGTAGAAATAAAGATTTATTAATTTATGAAGAAGAATTAAAAAAAGTTTCTGGAAACCTATATGTAACAACTGATGATGGTTCATATGGATTTAAAGGAACAGGTTCAGATATGTTAAAAGATTTAGTTAATAATCAAGGAAAGAAATATGATCATGCTGTTATTATTGGACCAATGATAATGATGAAATTTACATCTATGTTAACAAAGGAATTAAATATTCCAACAACAGTAAGTTTAAATCCGATAATGGTTGATGGTACAGGTATGTGTGGTGCTTGTAGAGTAACTGTTGGAGGAGAAGTTAAATTTGCTTGTGTTGATGGCCCAGAATTTGATGGTCATTTAGTAAATTATGATGAATCAATGAGAAGACAAGCTATGTATAAAACTGAAGAAGGAAAAGCACAGCTAGAATTAGAAGAAGGAAATACTCATAGCCATGGGGGCTGTGGTTGCAGAGGTGATAAATAATGGATATGAAAGAAAGAATGATTAGAATACCAGTAAGAGAACAAGATCCAAAGGTTAGGGCTACAAATTTTGAAGAAGTATGCCTTGGATATAATGAAGAAGAAGCAACAAAAGAAGCTGCAAGATGCTTAAATTGTAAAATTCCTAAATGTGTTGAAGGATGTCCAGTTTCAATTAATATTCCTGGTTTCATCTCACATATTAAAGATGGAAAATTTGAAGATGCAGCAATTGAAATTTCAAAATATAGCTCACTTCCAGCTGTATGTGGAAGAGTATGTCCACAAGAAAAACAATGTGAAGGAAAATGCGTTGTAGGAATTAAAGGAGATTCAGTTTCTATAGGTAAACTTGAAAGATTTACAGCAGATTGGGCAGCAGAGCATGATGTTGATTTAAGTCAAACAGAGCCTAAGAATGGAATTAAGGTTGCAGTTGTTGGAAGTGGTCCAGCAGGTTTAACTTGTGCTGGAGATTTAGCTAAAAAGGGATATGAGGTTACAATCTTTGAAGCTTTACATAAAGCTGGAGGAGTATTGGAATATGGTATTCCAGAATTCAGACTTCCAAAAGAAAAAGTAGTTAAGCATGAAGTTGAAAATATTAAAAAACTTGGTGTTAAAATAGAAACTAATGTTATTATAGGAAGAACAATAACAATAGATGAATTATTTGAACAAGAAGGCTTTAAAGCTGTATTTATAGGTTCAGGAGCTGGACTTCCTAAGTTTATGGGAATACCAGGAGAAAATGCAAATGGTGTTTCTTCAGCAAATGAATTCTTAACAAGAGTAAACTTAATGAAAGCTGCTGTTGAAGGTTATGATACACCAGTTAGAGCTGGAAATAAAGTAGCAGTAGTTGGTGGTGGAAATGTTGCTATGGATGCTGCGAGAACTGCATTAAGACTTGGAGCAGAAAGCCATATCGTTTATAGAAGAGGAGAATCTGAGCTTCCAGCAAGAGTTGAAGAAGTACATCATGCTAAGGAAGAAGGAGTAATCTTTGATGTATTAACTAATCCAAATGAAATCTTAGTTGATGAGAAGGGTTGGGTTAAAGGTATGAGATGCGTAAAAATGGAACTTGGAGAACCAGATGCATCTGGAAGAAGAAGCCCAGTTGAAATTCCAGGTTCAGAATTTGTAATGGACGTAGATACAGTAATAATGTCCCTTGGAACATCTCCAAACCCATTAATTTCTTCAACAACTAAAGGATTAGAAATTAATAAGAGAAGATGTATCGTAGCTGAAGAAGAAACTGGTCTTACTACTAAAGAAGCAGTTTATGCTGGTGGAGATGCAGTAACAGGAGCAGCAACAGTTATCTTAGCTATGGGAGCAGGAAAGAAAGCTGCAAAAGCTATAGATGAATATTTACAAGCAAAATAGAAGCTTAATTATAAAATATAAATTACTAATTGTGGGTTATAATATTTAATTAAGAAAACTATTGCTTTATAAGAATTTGAAGGATATTTATTCTAGTAAGAGTTTAAATAAGTATAAGAAAGTCACTTATTTCAAACCACTTGAATAAATATCCTTTTTTAATACTTTGAATGAAAATGAATAATTTTGAACGAAATTGAATGAAATTGAATGATTTTTTGACAAAATTCAAAATTTAATATAAAATACCTATTAGAAATTATTTAAGGTGAAATTTTATTATTTTATGGCCTTTATATTTAAAATTAGCGAAATATATTTGAAGTAAGATTTGCAGAAATAAACGTAGTAAGGGATGATGAAAAATGAACAAAGCATTTGATTTAATTAAAAGATTAATTTTGTTTTTTGTAGGTATGAGTATTATTCAATTTGGAGTGGCATTATTTTTAAAGACAAGCATAGGTTCGGACACTTTTACTGTTTTTACTCAAGGCTTAGCAGCAACTTTAGATAAGACAAGTTTAAAAGATTTTTTCTTAGTTAAATGGATAGCAGGCTCAGCTCAAGTAACTCCAGGAGTTGCTAATATGATTCTTTTGATAACATTATTTGTTATAATACTTGTAGTTGATAGAAAGAAAATAAATATTGGAACTTTAATTTGTGTTGTTGGAGTAGGACCAATAATAGATCTTGGAGTAAGATTAGTTTCATATTTTCCTGTTGAATCTTATAATTATGTTTTAAAAGCAGTATTAATTTTAGTTGGATGCTTTATAATTGCTATTGGTTTTTCAATACAATCAGCAGCTAATTTAGGAGTTGCTCCTAATGATATAATTCCATTTATTATTCAAGATAAGACAAAAATACAATATCGTTGGATTAGAATTGGACTTGATGCAGGATATTTAATAATAGGATTTATTTTAGGCGGAACAATTGGGCTAGGAACAATCTTAGCGCTTTTATCAACAGGACCATTCATTCAATTTTGTCTTCCTTATGGAGAAAAGTTTGTAAAGTTATTGGTAAGTGAAAATAATAATGAAGAAAATGATGGGGCTACTGTTATTGCATAATTTAGTTAATAAAATTTAATTTTCACTCGATTTTTTTATAAGCTGCTTAGAGATGATTATTTATCTTTAAGTAGCTATTTTATTTTAAGTTTATGCATTAAATTTTCGTTATATGGAGGATGCACATGTTGAAAAAGAGAGGAAAAAGTGCAATAATGTAAAAGTAATTATTTGCATATTAATATGATGGCTTCCATTATTGCGACTAATTTCACAACAAAGGGGGAATTTTGATTATGCAAAATACCAAAGGGGAAGTGGTATTCTATGGAGTGGACGATATAAATAGCAAATTAGAAAATATTCTAAAAGATTTAGATTTAAAAGAGCAATCTTTTGAAACAAAATTAATTCTATCTGAAGCTATTAATAATGCATTTATTCATGGAAATAAAGGTAATAAGGAGAAGTCTATTTATGTCCAGTGGAATCTAAGTAAAGAGATATTAACGTTAACGGTAACAGATTGTGGAGAAGGAATTGTTGGGGAAGATATTTTCAGAGAAGTTGATGAGGATAATCTTTTAGAAGAAAGTGGACGAGGTTTATATATTATAAGATCTTATACTGATGAAGTAATAATAGAAGGAAATTCTATAATTATGAAAAAAACATTTAATAGGATAAAGAGGGATAATAAAGTTTAAAAACTACAGGAGGACAGATTATGAAATTTTCTTTAAAAATAAAATTAATGATTACTTTCTTTTGTGTGATTTCAATACCAATGAGTGTTTTAGGAGCAATTTCATACACAATGTCTAGCAGAGCAATACAAAGTTCTGTTGAACAACAATTGAAAGAACAGTCTTTTGCAGCAGCTAATTTAATTGATGCTAGAATCAAATCGTTGAAAAGCACTTTAGAAGTAGCAAGTTTAAATGGCGATATTAAAGATGCAATTGCAAATTCTAATATTGAAAATATGAATAAAGCATTTGATTATATAATGAAGGTTCAAAACAAGAATCAAGATTATATGGAAGTTTTAATTGTAACTGATATGACTGGTAAGGAGCTTATAAATAATCAAACTAAAACCCCTGATATAGATTTGAGTGATAGAAATTATGTTAAAACTGCTATTAGCGGAAGCGAATGTGTTAGTGAAGCTCTGGTTTCTAGAACTACAGGAAATCTTGGAATTTCTATAGCTTATCCAATTAAAGATGGAACTAAGGTTATTGGTACTTTAATTGGAAGTATAAAATTTGCTGGTATTTCATCTTATGCAGCACAAATTAAACTTGGTACAAGTGGATATGCTTATATGATTGATAGAAAAACTGGATTATTTGTTTACCATCCAGATAATTCGAAAATATTAAAGGATAATGCTGGAGATACAACAAATGAAGAACTTAAGAATATAATTGAAAATATGAAAGCAGGAAAAGCTTCAGAAGGATTTTATACTTATGACAATGTGAAGAAATATGTAGTTTATCAACCAGTTGGTGATTGGGCAATTGCAGCAACTGCAGATTATAATGATTATATGTCACCAGCAATAAGTATAAGAAATTATACAATGGTCATAGTATTGATATCAATTATAATTGCAATGGTATGTGCATTTATATATTCGACAAAGGGCATTAGTAATCCAATTAAAAAGTTAGAAAAATTAATGAAACGTGCTGGAGATGGAGATTTAACAGTTAGATTTGATTTAAAGAGAAAAGATGAAATTGGTGAGCTTGGAAAATCTTTCAATAATATGATAGAACATCAAGATGAAATAGTTAGAAAAGTGCTAAGTGCTTCTGGACAATTAACAGCAGCTTCAGAAGAAATGGCAGCTTCGTCAGAAGAAATCAGTGCAACTACAGAGGAAATCAGTGCAACTATAAATCAAGTGGCTGTAGATGCAGAAAGGCAAAATGAATCTATAGTCGATATTTCAAAGGTATTAGTGCAATTATCAAGCCTTGTGCAGTTAGCACAAAACAGAGCTAATGCAACAAGTACAAATGCAGGAAATACAATGAGTGCGGCTGAATTTGGAAGAAAGAAAGTAGAGGAAACAGTAAAAGTTATTAATGTGATCAGCAGTGGAAGTGATGAGACTGCAGAAGCTCTAGATGCTTTAAATGCATTGTCTGGAAAAGTAGATGGAATTGTAAGCACTATAAATGAAATTGCAGAACAAACAAATCTGTTAGCATTAAACGCTTCTATAGAAGCAGCTAGAGCAGGGGAACATGGAAAAGGCTTTAGTGTAGTTGCTGAGGAAGTAAGAGTATTAGCAGAAGAAACTAATGAAAGATCAAAGGAAATTGCTGAATTAGTTAGCGAAATGGTTAAACAGACACAAAATGCAGTAAAATCAATGGATAAGTCAAAATCTGAAGTTAATAATGGAGTTAAGATAGTATCAGAAACAGATAAAGCTTTCGTTGATATTATGAAGGCAATAGAAAATATAGTTAAGCATGTTAATGAAATACTTGATATTACTGGAGATGAAGTTGCATCATCAGATAAGGTTGTTAAGCTAATTAATGAAATAGCAACAATAACTGAATCTAATACTGCAAGTAGTGAAAATGTATCTGCTGCATCGGAAGAGCAAGCAAATGTAATAAACAACTTCACAGCAACAGCACAAGAAACAAGTGCTATGGCAGAAGAATTAACTAGACTTGTTGAAAAGTTTAAAGTATGAGGTGATGAGGATGGAAAATAACACTACTATTAGCATAGCAAAAGATTTTACAGTAGATGAAGTAGCAGTTTTTAGGCTAGAGATAAACAAATTAATAGAAAAAGGTCAAAGGAACTTTACTTTTGATTTTAGCAAATGCGATTTTATTGATAGTACAGGCCTTGGGGCATTAGTTGCCATTTACAAAAAATGTGTTGAAAAAAGTGGAACTATAAAATTAAAAGCCTTAAAACCAGAAGTGGAAAAGTTATTTAAATTAACACGATTAGATAAGGTTTTTGAAATAAATCCATAATTAGGGGAAGTTTCAGTTTATGTATAAAGAGGAAGAAGTAGTAGAAATGTTGCAAAATAATATGATTTTAAACAAAGTTACAATAGATAAACCAGAGCATAAACTATTAGAAAAAGAGCTTAATGGAATATTAAATGGAATTCCTGATGTAATAAAAGTATATAATTTGGATTATTCGATATGCTTTTTTAATGAAGCTGGATATAATTTTTATAGAAAAGAAGCAAAAGAAGTCAAAGGTAAAATGTGTTATGAAGTTCTGGGCAGAAATGAAAAATGCCCAGAATGCGCCTTTGATGAAGTTATTAAGACAAAAAAGATGATATGCCAGGAAAAATATGTGGCTGAATTAAATAAGTTTATGGATGTTTGTTATAATCCTGTCTTTGATGATAATGGTAAAATGATATATATTGTTGAAAGACTAAGTGATATTACGGAAAAAAGAATTCTTCATAAAATACTTGAAGAAAATGAAGACAGATATAAACAAGTTATCAACAGTATACCAGATGCAGTAGTAATAATTGTGGATAATATTATAGTTTTAGGAAACCGAGAAGCATGTAATTTGCTCAATTTAAGCTATGATAAACTTATTGGAAGCAATATATATAAGCATTTTCAAGAGAAATATGTAAAGATGCTGCATAAAAGATTTAGAAATATAATAGCTAATAAAAAAGTTAAAGATATTTCTGAATATGAATTTATTCTTTCTGATAGGAAAGCAGCTACATTACAAATTTCAAATAGTTATATATCTTACAGAGGAAAGCCAGCAATTATATCAGTGCTTAGGGACATAACTGATATTAAGCAGGAGTTAAATAAGGCAGCAGAATTTCAAAGAAAAACTCTTCAAAAGGATTTCCCTGCAGGAGAGTTTATTAATATTGAAACAGTATATGTGCCTGCAAATACAATCAGTGGGGATTTTTATCGTATATATAAAATAAATGAACATTTAATTGTTGGTATGATTGTTGATGTTAGAGGAAAAGGAATATCAGCAGCCTTAAGTATATCTGCCTTTGATGTATTATGTTTTCAAGAAATAGCTATTACCCATGAGCCAATGGAAATAGTGAAAAATTTAAATAAGAAATTAGTAAATTATTATGAAGAAAATTATATTGCAGTATGCTGTTTTAGTATGGATTTTAAAAAGAAAGAACTTAAGGTAGTTGGAGCAGGAATAAATCAGTTTGTTTTTGAAAGAGAAAAAGCAGAAGAAAAAATTGCAGAAGGAACTTTCTTGGGAATGTTTGAAGACAGTGAATTCTCTGAACAGGTAATTTCCTTTGATAAAGGCGATAAAATTTACTTTTTTACAGATGGCTTAGATTTTATATTAGATGAAGATAAGGTTGTAGAGAAGTATATGGAAGACGTTGGAATAAAAGAATTTAAAAATTATATTAATGAATTTTTAGAAGACACTATATTAGAAGTTGGTAAACTAAAGGATGATTCAACAATGATCGCAATTGAAGTATTATAATGCGTTTAGTGATTTCATATAGAGTTACAATGTTCCAGTTGACAGTCTAAGCTGATTGAGATAGAATAGACTATGCAAGATGAACATTCTTTGAAAATAGAATATGTTATTAAACCATCTTAAACTATGGGGGCGTTTTGGCTTCGACGGGGGTGGGATGAGTTTATTAAGCGAGTCGAGGGAAGCATGGTGCCTCGTTAATAAAGTATGCATTAAATGTAAACGCAGAAGATAATTTTGCAATAGCAGCTTAGTTTAAAGCTGTTCATCAGCCCAGGTTGCCTACGGCCTGGATCACTGGTGTCATTAAGTAGGAAACGAAGCCTAGCAAAGCTTTGAGCTAGAGGGGTATTTATGAAGCTACCGAGAAGTATAGCCTGTCTAAGGGCGATACTTTGGGGGAATCTTAAAACTTAGACTGCACTCGGAGAAAGATAAATTCAGCTGCTTTCGGACACGGGTTCGACACCCGTCGCCTCCACCAAATGATCACCGAGATTGTGATACAATGGAAAACCCTTGATTTCAAGGGTTTTTGTTGTTTTTAAGGACAAACTGTGGTAGAAAATTTTAAGTTTTTAGCTTAGATTTATAGAGTTTAGTGTTGAACATGCACACCCCTGATGCTTTTGGAATTAGGGGTGTGCATTTTTTTGTTTGGGTGTGCACTATTTGGCAGAATTATATTCAGTATCAATAGTGTTATAAAATGATCATATATAACAATTTTTTATTATAAAAAACTAAATAATTGTTATATAAGAATAAAATGGTAAAAAGTATATCATTTAAAACAATCAAATCTTGCAATTGAATTAAATACCAAATTTAGATACAATAATTGTAAAGTGATTAATGTAAAGAATAGTTTCTTATAATTTAGATGCATTATTTATACAATAACCATTTCCGTAAAATTTGTGTCTTGAGCACGATGAAAGGAATGATAGTTATAATGGAAAAAATAAAGGAGTACAGTAATGAATTCTTAAAGAAAAATATAAACTATCTAGCAAAAAAGAATAAGATAACTAAAAAAGACTTAGAAGAAAAGCTTGGAGTAGGTGCTTGATATTTATCTAGATGTACACAAGAAAATAGTAAGCAAGAGCCAAATGTTTATTTAATGAAACTATTGAGTGAAGAATTAGGTGTTACTATTGATGAATTAATATTTGATGATATTGAGAAGAAAAACATGAGCAATTTAACTTGCAATAGTAAAGAAGAAATGTTTTTGAAAAGCTTAGTTACACAAACAGCAAAAACCTTTGCGAATATAATTACCGTCCGCACAGGTGATGAAAACAGGGAAGAAATTAAAATACTGGACGAAGTCATCCCTTCACAGAAAGTTAAAGACTTTATCAATGAAAAGTACAAAGGTACTGCTGTTCCAGTATTCTAAAAGCTATAGACTGATTTGAATAAAAATGTATGTAAACCGGAAATGAGTTTCATTCTGATAAATAATCGGTGATTCCCGTTTCCGGTGTTATTCTTTTGAAAATATTATTTCAACATCTTGATCAGATGTATTATTAAGTAGTGCATCCAGAATATAAACTGCCTCCCAAACGTCACAGGGAATAAAATGGCTGAATAGAGCAATATAAGTGTCTGAAACATGATAATAGCCTATTCCACCATATCTGCCATAATGACTTCGTTTTCGATTTTTACTGTAGGTACCAAGGATTTAGGTCTAGATTGATTCTCTAATATGAACCTGAAAGCATCTTCTATTGTTGTATCCTGATTAGTAGAAAAGTTTGCTGATACTACCCCTTAAATTGTTCCAGACCTTCAAAATTTCTTTTGGGATATTCTTAACGAGTATTCCGCCACGAAGCGGCTCCATGATCACGACTGCCATATCCTTTGAGGCCCCATATGTTAGTCCCTCTGTGCCCGCCTGAAAATATTCGTCAAGTATAGTATATTGTATCTGGCAGAACGTCCATGGATAGGCGTCTACAATCTGATGGAACAAGTCATTTGTACAGTGGAATGAAAAGCCAGGATTTATGATTTTTCCATCTTTGATTTATCTGTACAAAAACTCCAATACATCAAAGGTTTGCAGCTTGCTCCAGGAATTTATTTCTATCGCGTGGAGCAGATAATAATCAGTATGATCTGTATTCAACCTTTCCAGCTGATTGCCGAGAATCTTCTGCATATCGCTTTTGTTATGTACAGTTTGATTCCAATACAGTCATTAAGATAGCTCCTTCAAAATTTGTATTTCCGTCGTATAATCACCGGAACTTACAGCAGATATATCTATTGCTTTCATTAGATAATACATATGATCTTCTGTATTTATTTTATTTTCTAAAATATAATTTCGAAATGTTTCAAAGCTTGTCCTACGATTTCCCTCCGAGTATTTAAAAGTTAAGCATAAATATTTACCGCTAGGTATTATAGAGCAGTTTAAACCCCTAAGCTCCTTATCCGAAATTATTCCAACAGCTTTGGTCAACAATTGATTTGTTGTACAATATTCATTAAAAGAATAAATGCAGCTTAATGTTTGATCATACATAAAACTCTGATGATTAGCAATCGCAGATAATTTTCTTAAACTATATATTACCTCTTCGGGACTTTGTGAATTTTCAGTGTGTGTGAAAAATATTTTTCTTTCCTCAATATATTTTTCATAAATTGTTCCGATAGCTTTATCCAATTGAAGCTCTTTAAGTTCATCAATTTTTTTCTTAAGTGTTGATTTGGAGAATTCAAGTTTTTCTATTTCCTTATCTAGATTTTTTTCTTGTTCTTTTAAAAAACTAATTAATTTCTCGTCGTCTCTATCGTTATTTATCATGTGTGTTTTTATAGTTTTTAGCGGTACCTTCAAATATTTATTAAGATATATGATTAAATCCAAATAGAAAAATTGTTCCATTGTATAATAGCGAAAGCTGGTTTTGGGATCAACATAGGCAGGTTTTAAAAGTTCCATTTTATCATATATCCGGAGTGCCTTAATAGAAATATTTAAAAAATTGGCCACTTCTCCAATTGAAAAGTATTTTTTCATAAACATTCAACTCCTTTCCAAATCGATTGGTTTCATAATTGCTCCTAATACTGCATCATTTCTGGTGGCTTTGTCTGTTGCCTCTGCCCATGCGGAAGATATTATTATTGTAACAGATGGGTAAATATCTATCAATCATAAGGAGCGGAATCGGTATAAAATAGGTAGAAACCGACGTAAATGTGTAGTATTAAATATTTTTTTGAAACTATTGACTCTGCCCTTGGGGAAGATATTATCATTGTAATAAAGAGGAGGTGATGTATTAAAATTGTAATAAAGTAATAAAGAGGAGGCGATGTATTAAATATGAAAGCAAGGAGTAGTTTAGAAGACATTGTTGGTAAAAGTAACGTGTTGGATGATCCTGCTATCTTAGATGAATATTCCTTTGATCTTAGCTTTATGCCTAGAGTCAGGCCAAAGTGGGTCGTTAAGCCCGGCAGTGCCGAGGAGGTTCAAAAGGTGGTAAAATGGGCGAACGAAACCGGTACGCCTTTGGTGCCAGTGAGTTCAGGCGCGCCGCACTTCCGCGGGGATACCATTCCCAGCGTTGGGGGAGCTGTTATCGTTGATCTCAGTAGAATGAAGAAATTTATCAGGATTGATCCAAGGAACAATGTGGCTATGGTGGAACCGGGGGTAACCTTCGGGGAACTCCAGTCGGAATTAAAAAAGGCAGGTTTGACGGCCTATATGCCCTTGTGTCCCAGAAGTTCCAAATCGGTGGTAGGCAGTGTCTTGGAGCGGGAACCCACTACCGCGCCGAGCCAGCAGTTTGACAGTATTGACCCATTGCTTTGTGCTGAAATAATCTATGGCACCGGGGATAAATTACGCACCGGTGAGGCTGCCGGACCGGATACCATTGAAAAACAGTGGGAAATAGGCAGAGTACAAATGAATCCTTGTGGTCCTGGTCAGTTTGATGCAGCCAGAATAGTAGCGGGAGGGCAGGGAACGATGGGAATTGTCACGTGGGCAACTGTTAAATGCCGTACTCTGGCCAAGATCAGCCGGACTTTTATGGTCCCGTCAGAAACCATCGAGCCTTTAATTGAGGTGTATTATCAACTGGTAAGAAATAGAATGGGTAACCACTGCTTCTTATTGAATGCTCTAAATTTAGCTTGTCTTATTGCTAAAGACCCCGGAGAGATTCGCAAATTAAGAGAGACTTTACCGCAGTGGATCCTTGTTGTCAGCTTCGAAGGATATGGGATCCTCCCTGAAGAGAAGGTGCAATGTGAAGAAGCTGATTTCACGGATATGCTTGCCGGCGTAGGCTTGAAAGCATTGAATGCCATTTCAGACGTTTATGCAGAAGATATTTATGCATTGTTGTCCATGCCATCAGACGATCCTTACTGGAAACTGCGCTATAAAGGAGGGTGCCAGGAGACGTTCTTCCAGACAACCCTGGATCTAACCCCTAGGTTTATTGATGCCATGAATACTCTGGTGGAATCCTGTAAATATCGCGGAGAAGATATGGGGGTTTACATTCAGATGATGGTGCAGGGGACAAGCTGCCACTGTGAGTTTGATTTGTATTATGATCCGGTCAATCCGGCAGAAGTAGAAAGGACCAAAGGGCTTGTAAGCAGCAGTTGTGAAGAACTGCACAAAATAGGGGCTTTCTTCTCGCGGCCATACGGACCATGGGCCGGCATAGTGTACGGACGGACTGCTCAAACCACCGCCATGGTGAGAAAGACCAAGGCTATATTTGATCCCAATAATATCCTCAATCCAGGGAAATGTTGTTTCTAAAAATGGAAAAGTTAGGAGTTGATAAAATGGCGTTACGAGATTATGAACGCGATTCGCAAAAATGCATCAGATGTTCATACTGCAAATGGATACCATTTGAAAACCAGCAGGATGCCGAATTCACCGTTGGATGCCCTGCTAGCAAGAAGTATGGTTTTCACGCTTATTCAGCAGGAGGCAAGTTCAACATGGCTCTGTCACTACTGAATGAAAGGATAGAGACTAAAGATGTAGTGGACCCCGTCTATAAATGTATGATGGATGGATTATGTGACGTTTCTTGTAAAGTTCTCTTTGACATCGAACCGCTGCAATGCATGCAGGAATTACGGATCAAGTGCGTAGAGGAGGGTCATGGAAACCCTGCACATATGCGTGTGATCGAAGGCTTGAACAAAGAAGCCAATATGATGCAGCGTTCAAGTAAGAAGAGAGGCAATTGGGCTGATGGCCTGGCAGTGAAAGACTTATCAAAGGAGAAGGCGGAGGTTTTATACCACGCCGGTTGCCGGTATTCATTTGATGAAGAGTTGCGTCCGACGGTCAGAGCGGGACTTTCGATACTGCTTGATGCTGGTGTCGATGTGGGAATCATGGGCCGTAAGGAAATTTGCTGTGGCGGCCGGGCATATGAAATGGGGTATGTTGATGAATTTACCAAGTTCGCTGAGGGCAACCTGAAAATCTTAAAAGCAGCAGGTGTTAAAACAATCGTTACTCCTTGCTCAGACTGTTATCAGTCTTTCAAAGTATTATATGATAAAAAGGGCAAAAAAATCGATATTGAAGTACTGCATATCACAGAATATCTTCACCAGCTGATTAAAGAGGGAAAAATCAAGCTGACCAAAGAGGTTCCATTGACCGTAACTTATCATGATCCCTGTCACTTGGGGAGATTGGCCGAACCTTGGGTTCACTGGCAGGGAAAGGAAGTTAAAGTTTTGAATCATGTGACTGTCCATGAACCTCCGAAAAAGTTCCGGCGTGGAGTTAATGGAGTCTATGATATTCCTAGAGAAATCTTACAGAGTATCCCGGGTGTTAAGCTGGTAGAAATGTACCGCAACAGGGAATCAGCTTGGTGCTGCGGTGCTGGTGGGGGAGTAAAAGATGCATATCCCGACTTTGCCATTGAGACTGCCGCCGAAAGGTTAAAGGAAGCGAAAGCAGTTGGGGCCAAGGCCATCGTGAGCGCTTGTCCGTGGTGCATCAGGAATTTCACGGATGCTTCAAGGGAAACTGGTAAAAATATAGAGATCTATGATATCATTGATCTCGTCCGGAAAGCTATTTAGTAAAGGAGGTTAAAGATAGTGTTGACAAAGGATGCGTATCTTGCTCTAGAGAATATTGTAGGGCCAGAACATATAACCCAAGATGTGGCGATTCTAGAAACGTATAATCAGATGTGGGGAAATAAGCTTGTTTTCGGGTCAAAATGGTCTACTCGGCCGGGCGCGGTAGTCATGCCGGGATGCACGGAAGAAGTTCAGGCCATAGTACGGGTGTGCAACCGGTACAAGATAACCTTCAAGCCTTTTTCCTCTGGATTTGAAATTGTTGCTACGGCGCTGTTGACTGAAAATTCCATTCTTATCGATTTACGAAGGATGGATCGTATTCTGGAAATAGATGTTAAAAATATGCAGGCAGTGGTGGAACCATATGTTTCACAATACCGTCTCAATATAGAATTGCAAAAGTATGGTCTTATATCAAATCCAATAGCTAGCGGACCCAGCACCGGTGTAGTTGCATCTACGTGCAGCCATTTTGGAGGGTCTACAAGCCAAAATTTTACCGGCGGTCTCGGACGTAACCTCCTTGGCGCTGAGTGGGTGCTCCCCACCGGTGATATAATGAAGATGGGCTCGATGGAAACCGGGGCTTCAGGGTTTTCCTGTGACGGGCCAGGGCCTAGTATGAGAGGGGTACTGAGAGGCCAATCTGGTGCCAATGGTGGTCATGGTGTTATTACCAAATGCAGTGTCAAGTTATATCCGTGGTACGGTCCACCGAAGGTGGAATTCGGGGGTTCTCCGTTCCCGTCACTGAGGTATCCGGTGAATGGTATTGAAAACTTTAAGTTATTCCGTCTTAGATTCCCTACTATAGATAATAGATGGGAAGCTTTTCGTGAACTCGGTCAAGCTGAAATAGCCTTTACTTTGATGCAAGAAGCCAATATTCTAGTAGGGGAAGGCAATGATCAATTATGGGAAATGGTTCAGAAGACGCCTCCGAAGGATCCGGACGACGATGAAAAATCCATTCTTGCACTGATTTGTGCCCCAACAAAAAGAAGCATGGAATACCGCGTAAAATGTCTTGAAAAGATTGTTGAAAAATATGGGGGGTGTATTCCACCCGAACTGAATGATTCTCAGATAACGAATATGTTGCTCACGAATGCGATTTGGGGATTTTGTATGGTGAGAACGGCTTTCCGGGCGACGGGTGAATTCTTTGTCTCCCCTTGCACCGATGGTACTAATGATATGCTCAAGGAGTTCCGTAGAAGAGGCAGGGCGTTAACCGCAGAATATATACAAAAGGGACATGTCGCGATGGGTGATGCTTTTATTACGGCGTTTGAGAATTCTAGTATTGGTTCCCATGTTGAGAATGTTTACCTCTACGATCCTTACGATGAAGAATCGTGTACGGGGGTAAGAGAACTGGCAGGTAAGACTATAGATCCCAAAGGGCAGTTTGCACAATATGGTGTTCCTTTACTGGGGGGCGGCCTGCAGATTGAGCCGGTACAACATGTCGTCGAGTATTGGGGACCTCATTATGATAACTATCATTTGTGGATGGCAAAAATTAAGGCGATGTTGGATCCCAATAATTTAGGTGACTGGTCCGCGTATTGTCCGCCTATTTTCCCTTAGAACGGAACTTTTTAATTAAAGTCAAATGGGTTCGAATTCAATAATATTACAATAAAGCAGGGAGCGTAACGAAACCTTAGTTTCGGCGTCCCCTGTTTTTACATATATGTATTACGTGGAACTTGGTAAACCCTATATGTTCCTCCGCCGAGAGGTATATAACCGTAAGGGGCGAAAAGACATAGAGGGCAGAAGAAAAGGATAAAAAGCGAATTCTGATTTTGTAATGAAAACAGATAGAGGTTCAAAATTTGCCCTAACTCGAAAGAGTGCAGACTTATCCTATGGTATTTCTTAGTAGGAAAGGATTATATATTTATGAATTTTAGTAATTCAACGACGGATAAAACCGAGAAACTAAAAGACACAAAATCACTTGGATTTCAATGGGAAACAATTGACTGGAAATAAGTTGAATTTGATGTTAATAGACTACAAACTCGAATCGCTAAGGCAACAAAAAAAAGGAGACAATAATAAAGCCAAAAGATTACAATATATTCGAGAATAAATTATTTTCCCTTTTCTAAAATTAAAAAAGGTATTCAATATGAATATAAGCTTAAAGAAAACTTCTATAATTTTAAAACTTCCAGTTGTGTAATGTAATCATTAGGCAATATGGCAGAAATATCTATAATATGAAATGTATGAATTACTCTGCAATCTACGTTTATCTGATTTTCAAGTACATAACTTTTTAATTTTTCAGCTGCAATTATAAAATTACTATCAGAATATAAAAAGTCAATTGTTAAATACTCTCCCTCAGGTAGAATAACAGAGTTGTATACATTTTCAAAATTAGAAACAACACCAACAGAAGTATTTATAAGTGTAGAATAATCATAGAAATTGCATATTTGCCTATCTTCGTCATTCCCAATTAATGACATGAACCTTCGCATATTATATTGAACTTCGTCAGGTGATTTGGTACTTTTTGTTTCATAGTAGATTTTACGCGATGGTAGTAATTTTGTTTTAATTGAATTTAATTCTGGTGCTGTCAATTGATTTAACTCCGTAATTTTCAAATTAAGGACATCTTTGGCGTGTTGCAAGTTCATAATTTTACGTTCTAAAAACTTTTGATGTTCAAATAAATAGTCTGCTAAATTTCCATCATTATTAATTATGGAAATATATTCCTTGATTTCTTTTAATGGCATATTTAAGTGCTTGCTAAGATGTCGTATCAAATCAAAATAAATAAACTGCTGAGTTGAATAATACCTATAGTTTGTATCCTTATTGATATAGGCAGGCTTTATTAAACCAATCTCATCATAGTAGCGGATTGTTTTTACAGGGATATTTAATATTTTGGAAAACTGACCAATTGTATAATATTGCATTTTCATCAACTTCTTTACCCCCAATATATATTGACTCTCCAGCAACGGGAGACCTTATAATTAATTATATTAAATAGTGAAATTTTATCAAGCTATTTATTGGACTAAAAAATGTTAATAAGGAGGGATTTTATGACAAAGTATGATTCTATCGTAATTGGTTCTGGAAATGGAGGTCTTGTTGGGGCATTAAACCTGGCAAAGCACGGGAAGAAGGTACTCCTGCTTGAAAAGCACAATGTGCCTGGAGGGTGTGCCACAACATTTGTAAGAGGACGTTTTGAATTCGATACAGCTTTGCACCAATTATATGGAATTAATGAGGATCCATATGGAAATAAAGGGCTTTTAAGAAAGATTTTTGAGAAGTTAGGGATTTATAACAAAATTAAGTTTGTAAATCAGGAAGAAGCATTTAGTGTTGAAGTAAAAGGGTTTGGCGGGGTGGCTGTTCCGGGGGCGAAAGAAGGATTTGTAAAGATATTACAGGCTGTTTCCCCGGATGAAGCAAAAGGAATTGAATTGTTTCAGGAACTTGTAAACACTGCTGGAACAGAATATGATAAGCTGTATGATTTCTTAGCCCAGGACAGGGAGATTACAGCAGAAGACTTTCCATGCCTGTTTGAACACGGCGGAAAATTGGTAACGGAAGTAATGAGTGAACATTTTAAAAATCCTATGGTTACTGCCGCATATTCTGTACTTTCAGATTACGCCGGAATGCCTATAGAAAGACTTCCGTTTATGACCTATGCATCGGTTTATTTTAGAGGCGGGGAAACCTGCAATGTAAACGGTGGTTCTCAGAGCATATCTTCGGCAATTGTAGATGAGTTTGAGTCTTGTGGTGGAACTTTTATGTGCAATACGAAAGTAAAAGAACTCCTGATTGAAGACGGTAAAGTCACCGGGGTATTAACCACAAAGGGGGATGTCTTTAAAGCGGATTCAGTGCTTTGTAATGTTAATAAAACCAGAGTATATGTTGATATGATCGATGAAAAACATGTATCAGATGAAGTCTTTATGAACTTGAAGGTATCAACTCCTGCGGAATCCGTTTTTGCAGTTTTCCTTGGATTAAACTGCAGCTATCAAGAGGCAGGAATTAAACACGGTACTAATTTTGTTATTAATCCAATGATTGAGACAAAAACGCCTTTTGATGTCACAATGAGAAGAACAGACAGGGATATTAAGGGACTTTACTACTCCTGCTATAACATTGACGACCCTGAATACAGCGATCCAGGTACATGTGTAATATCTATGCTGAGTCAACAGACATCTGAGCATTGGATGCAGATGGCACCAGCACAATATCATGAAGAAAAGATGAAATTTGGAACAAAGGTCTTGGACTTCTTTTTAGATTTGTATCCAGATGCACGAAATCATATTGAGGAAATAGAAATGGCTACCCCATTGACTTTCCAGAATTATTTAGGATCTCTGGGAGGATCAATATATGCCACAGAACCAAATATTAAAGATTATATTGCAAATAAGCTTGAAGTAAGAAGTCCAATCAAAGGATTGTATTTCTGTGGATGCTCAGTATTAATGGGCGGATTTGACATGACATATAAGTCAGGTAAAGCAGCGTCTGATCTTATGCTCAGAGACTTTGAAAAGGAGGAGAAATAATGAACAACAAATTAGAAGGTATGCAAGGTATTGAAAAATTTCGTATGCAGCTTGAATTCGCTCACATGTTCAATGTTGACAACAGAGCTGCAAAGGGCAGACTAGAAGAAAGCGTAGACAAATATCATCCAAATAGAATAGACTACAGAGTTGTACAAATAAACCAACAGACACCAACAGCCAAAACAATCAGGCTTGCTTCAGTAACAGGCTACTTACCTCCTTTTGTACCAGGACAATATATTAATATTATACTGGATGTCAACGGAGTGAAAACCAGCCGTCCTTACAGCATTTCGTCACCATCAACCCAGACAGCCTATTACGAAATTACAGTTCGTGAGAAGGGTGGCGGCTTTGTGTCAGATTATTTACTTAACGAATTAAAAACAGGGGATTTAATATCTAGCACCAGTCCAGATGGACATTTCTATCATCATCCTATTCATGGCAATGATATTGTATTTATTGCTGGGGGAAGTGGAATCACTCCTTTTATGAGCATGGTGCAAACGTATTATGAGAAATATGATACAACCAAGAACATTGAGTTGATCTACGGCTGTGCAAATAAGGATGACATTATTTTTGAATTGGAGCTTCGTAAGCTTGAGAAATTATATCCAAATTTTAAGCTGAGCTTGGTTATATCCGAACCGGATGCGGGATATAATGGATTAACTGGCTTTATCACAGCCGATATTATTCAAAAAGTTGTAGGGAACATAGAAGGAAAGGTGTTCTTTCTTTGTGGACCGGAGGTCATGTATAATTTTGTGATTGGTGAACTTAAAAAAATTGGGGTAAAAGATATAAATGTTAGAAGAGAGGTTCAAAGTGCTCCTTCTGATCCAACCAAGCTCAGTGGATGGCCTCAGGGGGTGGATAAAAATTCTGTATTTAAAGTAATAATAAATAACGAGAGAGTAATAGAAGCTAAAGCCACTGAACCACTGTTAAATACCCTTGAGCGGTACGGAATAACAAGGGAAGCAAAATGCAGATCAGGGGAGTGCAGTCTGTGTCGCACTAAGCTTGTTGAGGGTACCGTATATCATCCGTCTACTGTTAGATTAAGAAAGTCAGACAGGCAATTTGGCTATATTCATCCCTGTGTAGCCTACCCGGTAAGTGATATCAAAATCAATATTTAATTATATGTAATTCAAAAAAGAAGAGGTTGCATTAAAACAGCAATCTCATTCTTTTTTGAGACTTTTAATTTGGAATTTTACCATAATAACATTTAAGGGGGGGACTCATCATTCCAATTACACAAAAATTACAGTTAATATAGAAATCTAAAGTTATTTTACCATCCTTTAAATCACGTAATATATCCGGTATTGATTCACGATTAAATTGAAATTTAGTATCTGGGTTTTGGTTTAAAAAACCGCTAATTATTAAAGGCATAAAATATGAGCCAATACAATAGGTAGAGGCAATAGATATAATCCCTTTTTCCTGATTTAACATGTCTTGCAATTCGTGGATTCCTTGTTTAATTTGGAGTAGGGCTAGAGTGGCATGCTTTAAAAATGCCTGCCCAAAATGGGTGAGTTCAACATTACGTCCATTCCTATTAAATAGAGGCGCATTTAATAAAAAGGTATTGTAAATGTATAACTTTTAGTTATAGTTAAGTGAATATTATTGATTGGACATATGTATAATTTTAAATATATAATAATAAAGTACAAGTGTAAAACTATAAAAGTATTATAACTTTTATTCATGTATAAGTCGAAATATAAGGAGTAGATTGTAGTTATGATGAATGTAGATGCTAAAAAGTGTATTGGTTGTGGGTTATGCGTTAAAGACTGTTTTCCAAATGATATAGAAATAGTTGATGGCAAGGCCAGGATTAACAATGAAAGATGTATTAAATGTGGACATTGTATAGCTGTATGCCCTAAAGAAGCAATATCAATAGATGAGTACAATATGGAAGAAGTTAAGGATTATAATAAGGAAGAGTTTTCAGTGGATGCTGATAATCTACTGAATTTTATTAAATTTAGAAGAAGTGTAAGAAGATTTAAGAATAAAGAAGTAGAGAAGGATAAAATTTTAAAAATTATTGAGGCTGGCAGATTTACTCAAACTGCTATAAACATGCAGGATGTATCTTATATAGTAGTGGAAGAAAAATTACAAGAGCTTAAAGCTTTAACATATGAGAGTTTGAAAAAAATTGGTGAAAATATGCTAGCTAATTTATCTCCAGAAACGATTATGTATAAGAGTTATGCTGAGTTATGGATAAGAATGTATAAAGAATATATGGAAAATCCTAATGAGAATGATAAATTATTTTGTAATGCGCCAGCAATAATAATCGTTACAGCTAATTCAGATGTAAATGGAGCATTAGCTTCTTCAAATATGGAACTTATGACTAATGATTTAGGTCTTGGAACATTCTTCAGCGGATTTTTTGTAAAGGCTGCTCAGGAGAGTAAGGAGATCTTAGACTTTATTGGAGTTAAGGAAGGTAAGAAAGTTGTAACATGTATGGTAATAGGATATCCTGATGTGAAATATTTAAGAACTGTACCAAGAAAAGCAGCAGATATATGTTGGAAATAAAAAATGTTATATTTTAGTGGATTTCGAAGGTAGTGCTTCGCCTCCACCATGAAACCCACAAAAATCTAAAAATTAGATTTTTGTGGGTTATTTTTAATTTATGTATAAAATGTACAATTTTAATTAGATCTTAAATAAATATTTGCAAACTATATTGTAAACTTGATGAAAAAAATAAGGTTGACAATTCTAGAATGAAGGTATATATTGGATTTTAAAGGAAGGGAAAACAATGGAAAATGAAAAAATAAGCATAGTGGGAAATAAAAAAAAGATGACAACAAAACAGTTAATTTTATGTGGGCTCTTTACAGCATTAATTGCAGTGGGAGCATTTATTAAGATTCCAATACCAGTATTGCCATTTACGCTTCAGTTTTTATTTACTATGATGGCAGGCCTTCTACTTGGAGGGGAAATGGGTGCATACAGTGTTTTAATATATATTCTGCTTGGGTTTATAGGATTGCCTATATTTACTGAAGGGGGAGGATTAGGTTATATATTTAAACCAACGTTTGGTTATATAATTGGATTTTGGATTGCAAGCTATGTTACTGGAAAAATTGCAAATGAAAAATCTAATCCAACATATAAAAGGATCTTAACAGCTAATTTTATTGGACTAGCCATTGTTTATAGTCTGGGAATGATTTATTATTATATAATTTGCAATTTTGTAATTAACACTCCAATAGGTGTATGGCCACTGTTTTTATATTGTTTTATTTTAGCAGTTCCAGGAGATATTTTACTTTGTATATTAAGTGCACTTCTTTATAAGCGTCTTATTCCTACAATTAAATTTATTAGATAGCATTTTTATGATGAAAGGAAAATTGTATTATGGATACATTAAAAGAAATAAAAAATAAAGTATTAAGTGGACAAATGATAGGAAAAGATGAAGCATTACTTTTAGTTAATGAGCCATTAGAAAATTTATGCAGTACAGCAAATGAAATAAGAAAGCATTACTGCGGTAATATTTTTGATATATGTACAATTATAAATGGGAAAAGTGGTCAGTGTTCAGAAAACTGTAAGTTTTGTGCACAATCTTCGTTTCATAATACAAACATTGAGAAATATTCTTTGCTAGATGGGGAGGAAATTTTAAAACAGGCAAAATATAACGATGATAGAGGAGTACTTAGATATTCAATTGTAACTTCAGGAAAAAAATTAAATGATGATGAAGTGGATAATGTATGTAAAAGCGTAAGAAAGATAAGAAAAGAAACCAATATAGCTGTCTGTGGATCATTTGGACTTTTAAACAAGGAACAATACAAAAAACTTAAAGAAGTAGGATTAACAAGAGTGCATAACAATTTAGAGACTTCAAGAAATAATTTTAAAAATGTATGTACAACTCACACATATGATGAAAAAATAAATGCAATTAATGACGCAAAAAGTGCTGGGTTAAATATCTGCAGTGGTGGAATTATAGGACTTGGAGAAACTATGGAAGACAGAATTGAAATGGTTATTGACATAAGAAATTTAGGTATACATTCAATTCCTGTAAATATGTTAAATCCAATTAAAGGTACACCATATGAAAATAATAAAAAACTCACTAATGATGAGATGTGTAGGATAGTTGCAATATTTAGGTTTTTAGTACCTAATGCATCAATTAGACTTGCAGGTGGAAGAGGTCTATTGTCTGATAAAGGTAGAAAATGTTTTTTGTCAGGTGCTAATGCAGCAATTTCAGGAGATATGTTAACTACATCTGGAATATCAATAGAAACAGATATGAAAATGATTAATGAGCTTGGATATGAGGTGGAACTTTGGAATGAGTAAGAAGATTTTTATTACTGCAACAGGAACCGATATAGGAAAAACTTTTGTAACAGCACTTATAGTAAAAAAATTAAGAGATGCAGGATATAATGCAGGTTATTATAAAGCAGCATTAAGCGGGGCAGAAATTTCAGAAAATGGACTTATACCAGGTGATGCTTATTATGTAAATAAAATAGCTAATATTAATGAAACTATGGACAATCTTGTATCATACGTATATAAAGAATCTGTATCACCACATTTAGCTTCAAAAATAGAAGGAAATCCTGTTGATATGAATAAAGTTATAGAAGCTTTTAATAACTCTTTATTAAAGTATGATTATTTAACTATGGAGGGCAGTGGTGGAATAGTATGTCCTATAAGGTATGATGATAAAAAAATCATGCTTGAAGATATTATAAAAGAATTAGGACTTTCAACATTAATTATTGCGGATGCAGGCCTTGGAACAATTAATCATGTGGTTCTTACTGCAGAATATTTAAAGAATAGAAATATATCAGTAAAAGGAATTATATTAAATTATTATAATGAAGGTAATCTGCTGCATGAAGATAATAAAAAAATGATAGAGGCAATTACAAAAATCCCGGTAATAGGAGTAGTAAAAGAAAATGATAAAGAATTAAATATTGATATTAATAAATTATTAGAAATATATGAGTAAACTTTTAGGCATATTAAAGAAAATAATAAGCCATGATGAAATAATATATGATTTTGTGTGGATCACTTACTCAGGGAGTGTATACGAGTCGAGCTTCGTTATACGGAAAATAGACTAGAATACTGACTTATTATTTTTTGAATATGCATTAAATAAAAGAGAGAAGAGAATGAATATGAGTTTAGTTGAAAAAGATTTAAAATATATATGGCATCCATGCTCTCAGATGAAAGATTATGAAGATTTGAAGCCTATCATAATTGATCATGGAAAAGGTATTTATTTATATGATAAAGATGGTAAAGAATATATAGATATAGTAAGTTCGTGGTGGTGCAATTTGCTTGGACATTGTAATCCGACAATAAATGAGTATATAAAAAATCAGCTTAATAATTTAGAACATGTTATTTTTGCTAATTTTTCTCATGAACCAGCAATAAAACTTTGTGAAGAGTTAAGCAAAATCATTCCAAAAGGTCTTACAAAATTTAATTTTTCTGATAATGGTTCTGCGTCTGTTGAATGTGCTTTAAAAATGAGTTTTCAGTATCAATATCAAACAGGAAATAAGAAGAAAACAAAGTTTATGTGTTTAAATGAAGGTTATCATGGAGAGACTATTGGAGCATTATCTGTTGGAAGTATGGATCTATATGCAAAAATTTATAAACCAATGTTAATGGATACAATTCATGTGGAAGTTCCCGATTGTTATAGGTGTCCTTATGGTAAAGCCAGAGAATGTTGCAATGCAGAATGCTTTGAGAATGCAGAAAAGTCTTTTGAAAAGTATGGTGAAGAGACCTGTGCAATAATTGTTGAACCACTATTGCAGGGTAGTGCAGGAATGAGAATTTATCCTCCTGTATATTTAAAAAAATTGAGAAAACTATGTGATGAATATAATGTTCTTCTTATTGCAGATGAAATTGCCACTGGCTTTGGAAGGACAGGAAAAATGTTTGCTTTTGAACATGCAGGTGTCAGTCCTGATATTATGTGTGTATCAAAAGGATTAACAGGAGGCTATATGCCTATGGCAATAACAATTACAACAGATAAAATCTATAATGCATTTTATGATGATTACAATAAAGGAAAAGCATTTATGCATAGTCATACTTATAGCGGAAATCCTCTTGGCTGTTCTGCAGCTGTAGCAGTTCAAAAGGTTTTAAAGGAAGAAGCAATTTTAGAAAATGCAAAAGTAAGAGCAGAATATTTAAATAATAAATTAAATAATGCTTTAATAGAAAATCCACATATAGGTGAAATCAGACACATTGGATTAATTAATGCAATGGAACTTGTAACTAATAAAAAAGACAAAAAAAGTTATGATTCTAAGATTAGGATTGGGTATGAAGTGTATAAAAAGGCATTAAATAAAGGGTTAATACTAAGACCGCTTGGCAATGTGCTATATTTTAATCCTCCATTAATCATTAATGAGGAAGAAATAGATAAAGCAGTTTCAATATGTAAGGAAGCAATAGAAGAAGTAATAGAAGAAGTAATATTTTAGTGGATTTTAAAGGTTACGCATCGCCTCCACCATGAAACCCAAGACAATTATGTTTAATTGTCTTGGGTTATTTTTATTATATACAAGGTGTTATAAGAAATACTCTAGGTCTATTTATAAGTAGATGATGGAGTATTTTTTATTAAATGTGTCGAATCTTTAATAAAAGTCAAGTGTATTATCGTAAAAAGTAAGTTTTTGGGAATAAAAGTATATACTGTATATAATTTTGTCTTTATGACTGATTGTATATATTTAGTGAAATATGTATTTACTTTATTTAACTATTGAAATAAAATAAGGTAAAATTGGGTCATGTTATTAGAGATGACATAAATATCATATAAATTACAAATTAATTTAATTTTAAAATTCATTATTATTAAATATTTATGGGTAAATGTAATGCTAATGCATATGAAGTAAAAAGAGGTGAGTGCAATAAATAAAGAAAATGGAATTATGAAAAATATAATTATTTTATTAAGTTCACATAAATTATCTATAATATTCTCTTTTGCTTGTACCTTTATATTAGCATTGGCTAGCATATGTGCGCCTATTTTAACTCAAAATTTGATGGATAAAGGAGTCATGCTATTAAATATAAAAGTGACAACACAATATGTTGTTTACATAATAATACTATTTTTAATTCAAGAAGGATTAAGTTTCATTCAAGGTATTATACATATAAATATGCAAAATAAAGTTCATCTTGATTTAGAGGTGGAATCCTTTTCCAAAATACTTAGAATGAAAGTTCAGTATCTAAAAAATGAAGGATTTGCATCAATTTTTAGTACTATATCATGTGATATTGACACAATTGCTCAAGTAGCTAACAAGAGTTTTTTAATTTTAGCAATGCAAATTTTTAAGGTTATAGGTGGAATTATTGGATTGATGCTAATTAGCTATAAATTGACATTGTTCATTTTGATAATAGTTCCAGTAAAGTATTTAATAATAAACAAGTTAACTGAGATTAAGACTAATGTATTTAATAAGTTTTTGTTAGTTACTGAAAAAATAGGTATGTGGTATGGGGATATAATGAATGGAGTAGAGGAAATAAAGTTATGGAACCTATATCAAATTAAGAAAAATGAATATAGAAAATTGCAAAGTGAAAGATTTAAACTTAGTAATAAATTTCAAGTTTTAGATCAAATAAGTGAAAATAGTGGAAGCCTTTTACAAAATATAATATTTAATTATTTATATATATTAGGAATCGCTTTAATTATTAAGGAAGAAATTACAATTGGCGTTTTGATTACGTTTGTAACCTATAGTGAATTTGTAATTACACCTATTTCATTATTTATGACAATTAAATATGAGATAGCTAATATAAAACCTGCTTTTGAAAATTACTTTAAGTTTATAAGTGGCATAGAAGAAAATCAAGATATCAAAGAGTTAAAAAAATTACAAGAACCGAAGGTAATACGATTTAATGAGGTTAGCTTAACTTATGACTCAAAAAAAGTTCTATCACATATTAATTTAGAGTTAACTGCAGGTGAAAAAGTGGCATTTGTAGGTGCAAATGGAAGTGGTAAAAGTTCATTGGTTAATTTATTGTTAAGATTTTATGATCCAACAGAGGGTGCAATTTACATAGATGATTTAGATATTCAAAAAATAGATATTGATAAATATAGAGATTTATTTGCTGTAATGAGTCAAGATAGTTATTTATTTAATACTACAATTAAGAACAACATATCACTTCAAAATACATTGAGTGTTGAAGAAATTCAAAAGCAATGTATTGATAAAAAGATTGAATCCTTTTTGAAATTTATAGAAGAGCTGCCTAAGGAATTTCAAACAGATGCAGGAATTAGGGGTAGCAAATTATCTGGTGGTGAAAAGCAAAAGGTTGCACTCATAAGAACGTTACTTAAAAAAAATAGTCCAATACTAGTGCTAGATGAGGCTACTTCCAATTATGATATGGAATCTGAGCAATTATTTAATAGATTAGTTAGTGATTATGATACATATCCATTTGTATTTATTATTACACATAGACCAGAAATTTTAGAACATATGGATAAGATTGTTGTATTAGATCAAGGGCATATTATTTGCGTTGATAGTTATAAGAATTTATTAAAAAGTAATCAGATAATGCCAGAGATATTGCAAAACAATTGTTTACAAAGGAGTTAATATTAGATGAATAGAGTATATAAATGTTTTCAAGTTAATAAAAAGTATTATGTATATGATAGAGAAGAAAATACAATATTTGAAGTAAGTAGGTGTGACTATGATTTGTTAGCTACAATAAGAAATGATGAATCATTTGAACAAAATATTGATAAGCTTGATAAATATATTAAACAAGGATTTTTTAAAAGGACAAAATTATTTGAAATTGAACATCCTCTAACCGATAGTATAGAAGAACTTATAGATAATAGAGCAGAACAATTAATTCTTCAAGTGACACAAAATTGTAACTTAAGATGTAGTTATTGTTTTTATGGACAAGGTAATTATGATAATCGGACACATAGTAGCAAAAGAATGAGTTTTGAAACAGCTAAAAAAGGAATAGATTATATATTAAATCATTCAAGTAATTTAGAAAATGTATACATATCATTTTATGGAGGAGAACCACTATTAGAGATTGACTTAATAAAAAAATGTATTGAGTACGCAGGAGAAAAAGTAGAGGGAAAGAAGATTACATATAGTATGACTACTAATGGTACTTTATTTAATCGAGAAGTAGTTGAATTATTTGATAAATACGATTTTCAGATAGTAATTAGTCTAGATGGAACGAAGGAAATGCATGATTTAAACAGGAAATTTGTAAATGGTAAAGGTTCTTTTGATATGATAATGGATAATATTAAAGACATTAAAAATTGGTATCCTGAGTTTGCAAATAGAGTAATGTTTAATACAGTAATAGCTCCTAAAAGTGATTTTAGCTGTGTAAAAAACTTTTTAGAGCATGATGAGGTTATAGGAAATAGTTTTGTAAGTGCAAATACTGTTAATGATTTATATACTTCAAATGATTACAGCAATTATGATGAAAAATTTTATATTGCAAATAGTTATGGTGAATTTAAATTGTTGCTGGCTGTTTTAGGAAGATTAGATAAAAAATTTGCGTCTAAAATATTTCAAGAGCGATTTAACCATACTCTAAAAACTTATCAAGGGTTAGTTGATAAGGGGGAGATGCCTAGAAGAGCTCACCCAGGAGGTCCATGTATACCAGGGGTTCATCGCATATTTGTTAATGTTAATGAAGATATTTATCCATGCGAGCGTGTCAGCGAAAGTTCTAAACCAATGAATATAGGTAATTTAGAAAAAGGAATAGATATAGAAAAAGCTGTTAAGTTGATTAATATAGGAAAATTAACTGAAAATGAATGCAAGAGTTGCTGGGCTTTTCATTATTGCGATATGTGCGCTGCATTTGCTGATGATATTGATGAAATATCAAAGAGTAAGAGATTATCTAAATGTAAAGACAGCAGAAATAGTATATTAGAAGATTTTAAAGATATTTGTATGTTAAAGAATTTTAAATTTGATTTTAATGGAGATGTTTTTGATGAAAAAATTAATGATATATCCTTTTGATAAAGAAGTAACAGATATTGCAAGATATAGAGAAAATCTAAAAAATTATCAGCTTATAAATGTAATATCACCTAAGGGATGGGGACTTAATGGCAAGGATTCAAATAAATTGGATGGTGGTAAAGAAACAGGAATGATAATTTCAGAAGAATTTGAAGATGCACTAAAAAAGTGTGATGCTGTATTTTTTTCTGATACTAAAAAACAATCTCTTTTTGATACATATTTAAATAAAATAAATATGGCAAATGGACAGAATAAGGAAATTGTAATGACTAAGGAGTTATATAAAAAATTGTCTTTACAAGAAAATATAAATGTGGATGTAAATTTTATAAATACAACAATGATTGATTTTAGTGAATTTGTAATTAGAGAATTTAAACATAAATTATATAAGATTGATACACCAATTTTAGGTGTTTTTGGGGTAGGGGATTATTGTAATAAATTTGATATTCAATTAGGACTTAGAAGTAAATTTGAAAAAGATGGTTATAAAGTAAGTCAGCTGGGTACAAAGCAGTATAGTGAATTATTTGGAATTTACAACCTGCCAGAATTTCTATTTGCCTCTGATATGAGCATGGAAAATAAAATATTAAATTTTAATCATTATATTCATAATATTGAAATAAATGAAGAGCCAGACATTATAATACTAGGAATACCAGGTGGGATTATGCCATTGTCAAATGAGTATACAAATTATTTTGGTGAGTTGGCACTTATAATGAGTAAGGCTGTACCAATTGATATTGGCATTCTCAGTATATATTATACAAAAGAAATTGAAATAAAAACATTGAATGATATTAAACAATATTGTAAATATGCGTTGCAATGTGATGTAGATTATTTTAATTTAGCCAATATAAAATATGAAAGAGAGCCTTCATCAGGAGAGGTTTACTTTACAACTATATCTAATCATAAAGTCATGGAATTTATTTCTGAAAAAAAGGATATATATAAGGCACATAATTTAAATTTGTTCAGCATATTAGATGAAAATTCGTTTGTTGGTGGTTATGAGTGCATAATTTCAGACTTAACAGAAGGAATTGTACAAATTTAAAAGGAGTGTAAATGCAATGGAAAAAAAGCAAATTGAGAACATTATAATTAATGTTATTGAAGATATAGTAGATATAAATATTACTGATAGAAATTTAAATTTATTTGGTGATGAATACCACATTACACCAAGAGATATGACATATATTGTTTTTGATATAGAAAAGAAGTTAGGAAAAGAGATTGTATCTGTATTTGAAACAGAAGATATTGGTATTATGACAATTAGTAATTTAGCGGATGGGATAAAAAAACATATGGCAGTATGAAACACATATAGGTAACCTATATTTATTTATAAAATATTTTCAAAAATTATGGGGGGATTAAGAATGAAGAAATTAGTTAAAAAAAATCAAGTATCAAAAAATACAATTGAAATGTATGGCTTATTCTGTAGCTGTAGCTGCGGAAGTAATGCTATGCTATCATTAAGAAGAGGTATTAGTGCTTCACATTTAGGCAACGGTAGATAAAATTAAATTTACATTAATTAAGTTAAGAAATTAATTTGGTAATTTAATACACAGTTACTTATATGTGTTAGGCTCCCTTTAATTTAAATTAAAGGGAGTTTTAATTATATAATTTAGGTGGAAATATGAAAAGAATAAAAGTTGCTATAATTGATGACGGAATAGATAGGGTGGATTTTAATAAAGATAGGATTATAGAGTGCTACAACGTAAAAAACAAAAAAATTAGTTATTTAGGAAAACATGGAGAAGAAATAAGTGGAAGTTCAACAGGTTTTAGGCATGGAACGCTGTGCGAGGAAGTGTTTGCACATTTTGTACATACATATGAATATGATTTATATAGTATAAATATTTTTGAGTGCGAAGGTGAAATAAATATTATAGACAATTTATTAGAGGCAATTAGATGGTGCATAGAGAACAAAGTAGAGGTAATTAATATGAGTATAGGTACTACTAATTTTGCCTATTTTAAGATAATAGAGGAAGCTATAGAATTACTCGTAAAACAAGGAGCAATTATTGTAGCAGCAGAGAGTAATGAGAACAGATTAACATATCCAGCATGTTTGCCTAAAGTAATTGGTGTTAGATGTTCAAGAGGCGTTGGCTTAAGACCAAATGAATATATATATAATGTAAAAGCTATAGATGGTATTGAGGTTATAGCTTTTAGTTCTTATGATGGAAAAGAATTAGAGCATAAACTAACAGATGGGAGTTTATTAGTGAGTGAGATGACTAAGTGTAATAGCTTTACAGCACCATTTATTACAGCAAAGGTATGTGAACTTATCAAAAGAGGAATAAGAGGAGTAGAAGATATTAAACATGAATTGTTGGTTAATGCTAATTATATAAATGATTCTATAGATAAGTTTATAATTTTAGGGGAAGATTATTATGATTGTTTGGACAGTGATGAGGAAATACAAATGCCTAATATAGTCATATATAATGAAGCAGAGATAAATATAAATATAATAATAGAATCATTGCGTACTTATTTTATAGAAGATAACTATAATAGTATTGCTATATCAAGGATTGGAGAAAGTTCTATTGAAAATGGTATTTATGTGCTAGAAAGAAATGATTCAGATATATACATACTAGACAAAGTAAAAATGCTATATAAATTTACAAATCCAGATGTTCTAATAACAGAGGTATTACATATAAATGAAATACAACAGTTGAAAGAAAATGGGTTAGTAGATATAGTAATATATTTTTATAAAAATGAAATAAATAAGGATTTATTAAACAGTTATGAGAATTTGATATCAATGAATTTAATTGAAAGGAATAACTTGAGTGATCAAGAAAGAACAAGATTAATATATAATCGGTGTATAGATTTATTTGAATCTATAAATTAATTTTATAATCCACCAAATTGGTGTATGTAATTTGTGGAAAAATAAGTGGATTTTAAAGGTCATGCTTTGCCTCCACCATAAAATCCACGACCATTTGTATCTGGCTTAAATAGCTGCTTACATGTGGTCGTGTTTTTCTATTGCTACGGGTATACAAATTAGCTCTTCAGATACAAAAATATGTGGGTGGTAATATAATTTACATACCTCAAAAGGATAATAATAAAAAATCATGTGGAACTTCTACAGATAGTAGAAGTGAAATTATTGAAAGAAACAACGAAATAGAAGGAAAGCAGTAAATATAGGTGATTTAATAATTTGTTAAATATATAACAAATTATTTTTTATGACCATAATACATTTTTTAAGTCCATAAGATTTAATTTATAAAATTGGATGCTATTATAAAAATTGAGGAAATCAGTACAAATATATCTAATAATGAAGGGAAGTCATGAAAATGAATTATTTTGAGGAAAGCTTAAAATTACATGAAGAAAATATAGGAAAAATCGAAGTAGTATCAAAAGTGAAAGTTGAAACAAGAGATGATTTAAGTTTAGCGTATACTCCAGGAGTTGCCGAACCATGCAGGAAGATTTATGAAAATGAGGAAAATGTATATAAGTATACTTCAAAAGGAAATTTAGTTGCAGTTGTGACTGACGGAACAGCAGTATTAGGATTGGGAGATATAGGACCAAAGGCAGGACTTCCAGTTATGGAGGGAAAGGCAGTATTATTTAAGGAATTCGCAAATGTTGATGCATTTCCAATATGTTTAGACACAAAAGATGTTGATGAGATAGTAAAAACTGTAAAGCTTATAGCACCAGGATTTGGTGGAATTAATCTTGAAGATATAGGAGCACCAAGATGCTTTGAAATTGAAGAAAGGTTAAAGAAAGAACTTGATATACCTGTATTCCACGATGATCAACATGGAACAGCAATAGTTGTACTTGCAGGTGTTATAAATGCTTTGAAAGTAGTTGATAAAAAAATAGAAGATTTAAAGGTAGTTGTAAATGGGGCAGGGGCAGCAGGAACAGCTATAGCTAAATTATTACTTTCTTCAGGAGTAAAGAATTTAATTGCATGTGATAAAGTGGGGATTCTTTACAGAGGGATTGAAGGGGTAGATGATGCTAAAAAGGAACTTGCAAAGGTAACTAACCCGGATAATATTAAAGGAAATTTAGCGCATGCACTAGTTGGTGCAGATGTGTTTATAGGGGTTTCAGCGCCTGGAATAGTAAGCCAAGATATGGTTAGATCTATGAATAGAGATGCCATATTATTTGCAATGGCAAATCCAACTCCAGAAATAATGCCAGATGAAGCTAAAGCAGCTGGAGCAAAAGTCATAGGTACAGGAAGATCAGATTTTCCTAACCAAGTTAACAATGTTCTTGCATTCCCAGGAATATTCAGAGGTGCTTTAGATGTTAGAGCAAAAGAAGTTAATGAAGAAATGAAAATTGCAGCAGCTTATGCTATAGCTTCTATGATAAAAGATGAAGATTTAAATGAAGACAATGTAATTCCTTACGCATTAGATAGAACTGTTGCAGCTAATGTAGCTGAAGCAATAAAAAAAGCAGCAAGAGAAAGCGGAGCAGCAAGAATATAAAAATTGTGCTAAATGTTCTCAAGGATTAATACATAATAAGAGAAAATAATACACCATTAGGATTAGGTATTTTCTTCTTTCATGCACATAAAAAGAAATGGAGGTATAAAAATGCAAATTCCAATTAAGAAGACACTTGATAAAATTCCAGGAGGAATGATGGTTGTTCCACTTTTCTTAGGGGTTTTAGTTAATACCTTTTGCCCACAATTTTTACAGATTGGCGGATTTACAACAGCGTTATTTGGACCTAAAGCATCATCAACAATATTGGCTTGTTTCATGTTTTTAATTGGTTCACAGATTAATTTCAAATTAGCACCAAAGGCAATAAAAAAAGGTGTGTTATTAGTATTAGGACAATTTATAGTAGGTGCTGGTATTGGTATATTTGTAGGTAAAGTTTTTGGACCTGCCGGAGTATTAGGGTTGTCACCACTTGCCATTCTTGCAGCATTAACAAATTGCAATGGTGGACTGTATGCATCACTTGCTTCACAATATGGTGATGAAACTGATGTAGGGGCGTATGCTATTTTGTCCATAAAAGATGGCCCATTTTTTACATTAGTTGCATTAGGTGCATCAGGGCTTGCCCAGATTCCTTTTATGTCACTTGTGGCGGTATTAGTTCCAATATTGATAGGCATGATACTTGGAAATCTTGATGCTGACATGAGAAAATTTCTTGGCGGAAGTAAATTATTATTAATACCATTCTTTTCATTTCCACTAGGTGCAGGAATGAATCTTGAAAATATTGTGACTGCTGGAGGTCCTGGTATATTATTAGGAGTGATAGCAGCATTTACCGGAATAGGTTCTTTTGTTCTCATGAAGTTATTCAAAGAGGATCCTGTACTTGGACTCGCAACAGGGTCGACTGCGGGAAATGCAGTAGCGACACCGCTTGCAGTTGCAGCGACTGACCCAACGCTAGTTGCTATTGCTACAGCAGCTACAGCACAAGTGGCAGCGTCTTGCGTAATATCAGCTATTGTTTGTCCGTTTGTTGTTACTTATGCATTTAGATTTCTTAAAAAGAGTAAAATTAAACAGTTAAACAAAGAGGCTGTAGCGTAATAAAAGGGACTATCGATTAAGAGGAGCTTATACATTTATTAATAACAGAGATTGAATTAAATACAAAAAAATGAAAGACAATAATCAAGGAGTGATATATAATAGCTTAAGATGTATCATTCCCACATTATTGTTTCTATATTTATAGAGGTTATTCTAAAGGTTTTGGTATTATAGTTTTTTATTATAAGATGAACATAAAAATTTTTATCATAATTTTTATGAGTAATTAGCTAGAATTACATTATTTAAAACTTAAATTTAGATATATTAAGGTTGAGATGAAGAATATGGAAAAAGCAATGAAACTTCAAACAAAAATTACTTTATTAGTTATCACAGTAGTTTTTATTTCTATCTTTATAATCGTTTCTTTCGTTGTTCCTTGGATGACTGGAAATATTGAAAGTAAAGCTAGGACTAATATTATGAATGTAGCTGAGATGGAAGCGCATTCTACTGAGATAGTAAAGGCTCTAGAGAGTAGAGATACGAGTGGAGAGATTCAAAGTTATGTTAATATGCAGCTTAAGGAGTTAGAACAAGTTGAATATATAATTGTAGCAGATAACGAAGAAATTAGATATGCTCATCCAAATCCTGAAATGATTGGAGAAAAGTTTGAGGGCGGAGATGAGTATAGAGTAGTCGAAAATGGAGGAACATATATTTCTGAGGCGGCTGGGACACTAGGGAAATCTTTGAGAGCTTTTACACCAATATATGATTCAGAAAATGGTAAAAGAATAGGCTTTGTTTGTGTGGGCACACTTACACAAAGCATTGAGACATCTAAGAAAACAGCTGTTTTATATATAGCTTTAATTGCTCTTGGAGGGCTTATGGCAGGTGTAATAGGAGCTTTTTTATTAGCCTGCAACATAAAGAACACTTTACTTGGACTTGAGCCTGATGAAATTTCGAAGCTCTATAATGAAAAAATTGGAATGTTAGATGCTATTCATGAAGGATTAGTAGCTGTTGATGATGAAGCTAGAATAACTCTTATAAATGATTCTGCCTTAAATATACTACGTTTTGAAAATAATATTAATAAGGAAGAGATTATAGGGCAGAACGCAGAAGTTGTTATTCCCAATACCCGCTTAATTAATGTTTTAGAAACTGGGAAATCAGAGTTTGAGGAAGAGCAAAGAATTAATAATACTATTATAGTGACCAATAGAGTTCCTATAATAAGTAGAGGAAGAATTGTAGGAGCTATTGCCAGCTTTAGAGATAAAACCGAGGTTACAAGAATGGCAGAAGAACTTACTGGAGCTCAAAAGATGGCTTGGTCATTAAGAGCTCAAAATCATGAATTTATGAATAAGCTTCATACTATAGCAGGACTTATACAGCTAGAAGAGTATGAAGAAGCATTACAGTTTATATCACATGTGGCAAAGGTAAGAAACAATATAAATAATATATTAACAGAGAATATAAAAGATGCTTCTTTGTCAGCACTGTTATTGTCAAAATATAATAAAGCTGAGGAGTTTAGGGTTAAGCTCAAAATAGATGAAAATTCAACACTTACAAAACTTCCACAGCATATGACCTCTGAAGAAATTGTATCAGTTGTAGGAAATTTAATAGAAAATTCTATAGATGCAGTTGAAAATGATGGAAACGGATATATATTTATAAAAATAGTTGAAAATAATGATTTTTTAAATATAAAAGTGAAAAATAACGGTGGTAAAATTCCAGAAGAATATAAAGAAAAAATATATGAGCAAGGGTTTTCGACGAAGGAAGGCCAACGTGGTCAAGGTATGTATATTATAAAAAAAATAATTAATGAGTTTAATGGTACAATATATTTTGAGGAAAATGATGGTGTTCTTTGGAATATAACAATACCAATGATGGGAAGTGAGAAGATTGATTCAAGTAATCATTGCTGAAGATGATCCTATGGTCAGAGAAATAAATTCTAGGTTTTTAGAAAGAGTTGAAGGATTTGTTTTATATAAAGCTGTTTCAAATCTTAATGAAGCAAAAAAACTTATATCAATTAATAAGCCAGATTTAATACTACTTGATGTATATCTCCCTAAAGAAAACGGAATTGACTTATTAAAATGGATAAGGGCACAAGAGATTGATACCGATATTATCTTAATTACAGCAGACAAGTCTATTAAAAGAATAGAAGAAGCTTTTAGATATGGGGTTGTGGATTATCTAATAAAACCTTTTAGTTTCAAACGATTTAAAGAAGCACTTATTCAATTTAAAAATAGGTATTATGAGTTTGAAAGAAATTATGAAATTGAACAAAAGGATTTAGATAAAATGATATCTAGCGCTAATATTTCTCAAGAGGAAGATGATTTTGTTAAGGGGCTTAATAAATATACATATGGAGCTATATGGGGAGAAATAGAAAAAAGTAGGTGCAAGGATTTTACAGCGGAGAATCTAGCAGAAAAATTAGGGATAGCAAGAGTAACAGTAAGAAGATATCTTGAATATATGGGAAAGGAACATAAAGTTGAAAGGTTGGTGGAATACGGTAAAGTGGGTAGACCACAGCACAAATATCATAAAATTTAATTATAGTGGATTTTAAAGGTCACGCTTCGCCTCCACCATGAAACCCACGAAAATCTAAAATTGATTTTCGTGGGTCTTTAATTTTTGTCTATATTGCAAAAGCTCTCACAAATGAGTGGTGAAGCAGCAAAGAAAATATCAGATTTACTTCTTGAAATGAGAAAATCTATAGATAGAGTTATTGGTGAAATTAATAGTACAAATATGATTGCAGAATCGCAGGCAGCTGATACTGAAGAAATAACCGCAGCTTTAGAGGAAATTACTCCAAATTATGCACAAATCATGCTAAGTCATATCTTTTTGATTAAAGTAAGATTATATTTTCTTATTTTATTATAAAGTGTACTTCGGCAAACTTTGAGTTGTTTAGCTGCATTTGAAATATTATAATTACAATTCTGCAAAGTGTTCATGAGAAGTTCTTTTTCATGAGATTCAAATGAACTTTCTAATGATGTAGAGCTAGTTTGGGGTTGGAATAAATTTTCATCAGTTAAAGTAGAAGATAAATTAAAATAATCTTTTATAACTTGTTGCAGATGCTCTGGTTTAATTTCCTTTTTTGAATAATTAACACTTAGGCGGTTTACCACATTACGTAATTCACGTATATTTCCAGGCCAATTATATTTAAAGAATATTTCTAATGCCTCATTAGAAAACGAAACATTTAAATTGTTTTGATGAATAAAGTGCTCAATTAGAAGAGGTATATCATCTTTTCGATCTCGCAGAGGTGGAACCTTAATTTCTATTGTATTTAGTCGATAGTACAAGTCTTGACGAAATTTACCTTCTTTACAGAGTTCTTTAAGATCCTTATTTGTAGAAGCAATTACTCGAGCGTTGAGTGGCAATAGTTTATTTCCACCAATCCTTTCATATACTCTCTCTTCTAAAACACGAAGCAATTTGCTTTGAAGTCGTAAATTCATGTCGCCAATTTCGTCTAAAAGAATGGAACCACCTGAAGCTAACTCGAATTTCCCTTTTTTTGTAGATACTGCGCCCGTAAAAGCTCCTTTTTCATATCCAAATAGTTCTGACTCTAGCAATTCATCCGGTATGGCGGTACAATTAATCTTTATAAAAGGTGAAAAAGATTCCATGCCCTCAGAATGAAATCCATTTGCTAATATTTCTTTTCCTGTTCCTGTCTCACCAATAATTAGAACAGGAAAAATTGTTCTAGCGGCTCTTTTGCATTCTTCTAACATATCTTCTATCATGTGATTTTCCCCTATATAATCATCAAAAGTATAGTTTGAATCAACCCTAGCTACTATATCGTTTATGTTTGTGAATTCGGACTGGGTTTGTTTAGTTATATTCTTTAATATGTTTTTTAAAGTATTTAAATTTTGAAAAAGAACCATTCCAATTAGTCCGATAATTTCTCCATTTGAAATAATGGGGATTAAATTAGTCATGCATTTTCGGCCATTAAGAACAACCATAATTCCTGTCTCAGGTTTGCCGGTTTTTAGAACATGCTCAAAAGGGGATTCGGCGTCAAGAATGCTGATATGTTTGCCTATTGCAGAATCCAATGATATATTTGTAAGTTTCACAGATCCTTCACTACAATGAATAATATACCCATTCTTATCTATTATAATAGCAGCATCAAAAGCTGTATCAAGAAGTTTGTCTAGAATGCCACCTCGTGTCTTAATTTCATCTAAAGTAAAGTTAAAATACATTTAGAATTACCTCCTATTCATTAACATAAGTATATTATTGAAAATGTTTACAGTCAACATATGTATAATATATAAGTCGTATGTCTGCACAATTGTATAATAATTATACAATTTGTTTAAAATATAAAACAAATATTTTGCCAATTAGAGCGGCTTTAGAGGTTTTGAAAACTTTGGCATACTTTTTGCTTATTAAATATACTGAAAAATAATTTGAATAAATTTAAAGGAGTGTGTTCAATATGGCAAAGAAAGTTCCAGTAACAAATAATGATCGCGAGAAAAGGTATTTCAAGTACTATCAAGAAGAGTGTTCTGTAGGAGCGCAGGATAAATATGATTTAATTACATCAGAACCTTATGATAATTCAACAGCATTAAGCATCCATGATAGAAATGATTTGTTTAAGTCAGGAGATTTACCAGGAGAATTTGGATGGTGGCTTCTGGATGATGGTACAGCTCTAATATCAAATAGAACATTTTTTCCAAATATAGATGGAGAAATGTTTGATTGGTGGTTTGCATGGCATCCATTAGATCGTCTACGTTATGCAATTTGGGATAATGAAGATCACTACGATGTTTATTTAGATGATCCAGCACATTCAAGAGATATGAGTTTAACTATGCAAGAGAGACATTGGGATAGCGTCCATAATATTTGGGAGGACATTGGCACTGGAAATATTGATTTGCTTAGAATAAGTTTTAAAAAGCCATCTGACCTTGGATATGATATGAGTAAAATTGGAACAGAAGCTTGCAATGCATTAGTATGTGCTAATGTACAAGTTATTGGCGGTGGAGATATGCCAGATGTACCTGTAGTTATGACTCATTTTTTACGTCCTGTAGAAGGCGGTTCAGAATTACGTTCGCGTTTTTGGTTTGGATGGCAGATTGTTGATGGTAAACCAGTTAAATGTATTCCAGAAGGCTTTAAAATTCCATCGATTGGACCAGTAAGCTTATTAAACCACAATGTTAAAGAATTTTCAAACTTAGCACGTATCTTACCCGATGTTTATAGAGAAGAAAAAGATAACTGGTTCTAAAGCAAAAGGAAAGGGGAAATAGTAATGTCGACAAAAAATAAGGCTCTTTTTATTCAAGCTATACTTGGAGGAATATTAATTACCGTTTTATTAATACCTTTCCAAGCTTTAACACCCTATGTATCGTATACTTGGATGGCATTTATTCCAATTATATTGTTTTTTTGTTTGGGTGTTCAATGTAAATTAATACCACCAATGTTTTTAAGCTATGTATGTGGAGCTATATGGGGGATAATATTTAAATATTTAGCTGGTGTAATGAGTGCAGCTGGATGGTCTCCTGAATTAACTTTTGGAATTTTAACTACAGTTATAGTTTTTGCAATACTAGCTGTTCATCCGATTCTTTTAGGTAAAACTCCATTTGGAATGGCGCCTATTGTATTGATAGGTCTTGTTGAAACCATTTTTACTTTTTTGATACAACCTGCAAATGCACCAGTTATAGGTTCATTACAATTAATATTCTTTTTTGCTTATGGACTAGCACTTGCATTTTCATTAGCACAAGCAAGTGGATTCTTTTGTAGACTATTTTTAGGAAAAGATTGGACAAAATCACTTGAGGAATAAAAAGTGCTTTTACGATATAAAAGACATAATTACAAATAAAATTATGATGATCTAATCAATCTCATGAAAGAAATTTATTCAATAACAAGTTGTAAGCTGGAAGTATCTAATTTAAGGTATATTTCCAGCTTATGTTTTGTGGTTATAAGTAAAATAATATAAAATTAGTTTTATTATTTATATGGACATATGTAGAAATGATTAAAAAGAGTTGTTTTATTGAATACTGTGAAAATATTATTGATTTTAGACAGGAAGGAAAAATACGCATCTAAATATTTAACAGTAACAACATTAGAACGTGGTGTACAAATAGTAACATTAAATTACTTAGAAAGTTATAAGGAGTATTCACCATATACATTGATAAATACTGAGGTTGATTTTATAAGTAAAGTTGTTAATATGTAATATATTGGGGACTAAAATTAAAATGAAATTTATTGGTGGATTTCAAAGCTTATTTCTTTTTCTTCTATATACAATTTGTAAAACAATTCTCTATCCTTCTCTTTTAAGATACTTAACATTTCATTAATTTCTGATTATAACTCTTTTTTTATAATATTCTCAAGTGTATTATCTTTGTAAGAGAGGTTAGGAATATACTGATATATTTAGTAAGTTAAACAACAATCTAGTTGTTTAGGTCCAATTATAAAATTAAACTTATTCAAGAAGAAAAAGACATACTACGAGGGAAATTTGCATAAATTAAATTATGTAGTTATTAAGTAATTGATCCATAATCATTACTTATCTTCAGAAAACATATCTGAAAAATTATTTTAGTTGTAGAAAAGATTTAAAACTTATGTTTACATATTATGGATTAATTATTATTGTCGCCAGATAGTTATTTATAAATCAAAAGGGCGTTGTTAAAGAACTAATTAATTAGTTTTTTAACAACGCTTGTTCAATAATGGCATATTATATCTAGTTACCTTCTACAGGAAAGAATTTTAAAATATGTGTTGCAGCAACTACTATTTCTTTATTTTGATTGTATACTTCAACAGTTGCATAAGATTTTAAGTTTTCATTATCAATGTCTTTAATTGTGTATACAGCTGTTACAGTATCTCCCATGTAAACAGGTTTGATAAAACGAAGCTTGTCATATCCGTAAGATACACTTGGAATCTCAGCTTTTGCTTGTGTTTGAATTAATGTAGATGCTGTGGAACCAAGAGCAAAAGTTAATACTCCGTGTACTATTCTTGTTTTATACATTGTAGTCTTCATGAATTCTTCATTCATATGCATTTGTGAAAAATCACCAGTGATACCGGCAAAAAGATATACATCTGATTCACTGATTGTTTTTGTATAAGATATTGTGTCTCCAATTTCGAAAGGTACTTTTAAATTATTCATAGTTATTCTCCTCATCTTTTTTATATTAAAATTTTAATTGTTAGCGATTTATAAATTCATCACGTATATTCATAGGTGTATCTATAAATATTTTTTTATCTATTTCTTTTAAATTTTCAGAGATAATTGGTTTAAAGCCCATTTGTTCAATGATATCTTTTTCCATATCTATACCAGGTGCTACTTCTGTTAATACTAAACCGCGTTCTTCCAGATGGAAAATAGCACGTTCAGTAATAAACACAACTTCTTGTCCACGTTTTACAGCATCGAGACCATTAAACGTAATATCTGTTAACTTAGCTAACATCTTTTCAAACTTACCTTCTTGTTCAATAATCATTTTGCCTTCTCCAATGGAAGTTTTTAATCCTCCTGCTCTTAATGTTCCACAGAATACTACTTTTTTAGAGTTCTGACAAATGTCAATGAATCCACCAGTACCTACAATTTTGCCATTAAATTTATGAACATTTACATTACCATTCATATCCACTTCAGCAAAGCTTAAGAAGGCAACGTCTAATCCACCACCACCATAGAAATCAAATTGTGCTGGCATATCCATTACGGCTTGAGCATTGATACTAGCTCCAAAGAAAATACCTTGTGCAGTTGTTCCTCCTACAGGCCCTGTCTCAACGGTTAGTGTAAATTCTTTATCTACACCTTCTTCTTTAGCTACAACTCCAATTCCATCAGCAATTCCTACTCCAACATTACCTACATTACCAGGCAATATTTCCATTAAAGCTCTTCTTGCAACAACTTTTCTTTGATCAAGCTTTATTGGCTCTGATTCTCCAGTAACGGCAATATAATCACCTGATAAGAAACGGTCAGAACCGTTATACATTTGATTCTGATCTGGTACAACGACTAATGCATCAACTAAATATCCTGGTATTTTAACTTTCTTTGGATGAATTGTTCCTTCTTTTACCACTCTTTTAACTTGTGCTATTACAATTCCACCAGAATTATGAACTGCTTGAGCGGTTGAAAGTACATCCATGTAACATATTTCATCTTCTAATGAAATATAACCTTCTGCATCAGCTGTTGTTCCACGAATAAAACAAACATCTAGCGGAATAGATGGATAAAATAAATATTCTCTTCCGTTAATTTCCATTAATTTAATTAAATCCTCTGTGGTTCTTTCATTTAATTTTCCACCATCTTGTCTAGGATCAATGAAAGTTCCAAGACCTACATGAGTAAGAATTCCAGGATGACCTGAAGCAATACTTCTAGAAAGCTGACTCATAACTCCTTGTGGAAAGTTATAAGCTTCAATTAAGTTGTTTTGAGCCATATCAGCTAATCTAGGAGATTGTGCCCAATGTCCACCAATAGCACGTTTTACCATTCCTTCAATTGCAAGAGGTGACATTCCACGTTCTCCTCTATCGCCTAATCCACTAGAATGCCAAAGAGTTAAATTTTTTGGTGATTCAGTTTCTAAAAAACGTTTTCTTAATGCTGATATTAGTTCTGTAGCTTCAATAATACCACCACCAGCACCACATATTGCTAATGTATTTCCATCATTAATATATGAAACAGCTTCTTCGGCAGTTAAAATTGGAACCTTTTTTTCTATCTTAGTTGGTTTTTTCATGGCTCTAATTCCTCCTTGATAAGTTTTTTTTATCTATTAAATAATTTGTTTTGATTTAGTTGTTGGATAATCTAAAAAAATTAATTTTTGGATTGTTATATATAATTATAAATTTATTTAATATATTAACCACAAGGTGACTTGTTAACTTTATTAATTATCTTGCTATTTCTTTTTGCTTCATATATTATTTAAGCTATAGAATTCATTTATCTAGTAAATTATCTTGCTATTTTTACTAATTATATTGTTATTTATGATAGGAGGAAGTATGTTTTTATATAATTTTGATAAAGAAATTGTTAATATATTCGAAGACAATTCATCTCCAAAAGCAATTTGGTTATCACATAGTCATGACAATCCTAATTGGACTTATAACTATCATCTTCATAAATGTGAAACGGAATTAGTATATATTCTAAATGGAATGGGAATTTATTCAATCAATAATGAAATTTACACTGTGAAAAAAGGAGATGTGCTTGTAATTGATCGTGGATGCATTCATTCAATTGCTTCTAATAATGAATTCCCAATTGATGCATGGACATGCGGTGTTACTGACTATACAATTAAAGACATAAATGAAGTTAATCAACTTTTACATATGGATACTCATCCAGTTGCTCAAGCAGGTAAACATGGGGAATTTATTCATAGATCCATGGTGGAAATGAATTTGGCACGAATTCAAAAATCACCTTACACTTCATGTGTATGTAACATGATTGCCTCTACCTTAATTACTATATACTATGATATATTTAAAGACTCATCTAAAATTAAAGCTCAGAAAAAATCCTCTTTTATTAGGGACATTATTATTTATATCAATGAAAATTACTCAAAACATATTTCTTTAAAGAAACTGTCAGAGCAATTTCATATAAGTAGTTATCATATCAGCCATGAATTCAAAAAGGTTTATGGAATTTCTCCAATTAACTATGTTATTGAACGCCGTTTAAGTGATGCAAAGTGGCTTCTTATTAATACACAAGATTCTCTTATTTCAATAGCAAATAAAGTAGGATATGAAAATCCTAATCATTTTACAAATCTTTTCATGGAACGAACGAATTATTCACCATTACAATATCGAGAAAATTTTGCAAAATCTACTGATTTACCAGAATAAGTCATATTTGAATTGTTCTTTATCTAATATTATTTTTGTAAATGAAAAAGGTTACTTTTAATAAGATAAGTAACCCTTTTCATTTACAAGTTTTTAAATATTATATTTTAAATTTCAGTAAATATTTATACATTACAATAAGATTCGCTTATTGCATTTTGTGATGAAAATAGTTTTCTATATTCCAAAGGTGAATAATTAAGCCGCTTTATAAACATATTAGTAAAATGAGTAGCATTATCGTAACCAATTTTTTCAGATATAGAAGTGAGGGATTCTGTTGTATTAATTAATAACCACTTGGCTTCACACATTTTAAGATCAATTGAGTAATTAATAGGGGAAATTCCATACTCCTTTGCAAATGAGTGGCTTATGTGTCCTGGGCTCATATGAAAAATTTCTGATAATTGCTTTATTGTGATAGTCTCTCTGTAATGTTCACCAATATATATAAGGATATCTCTTACAAAAGAAGATTCTAATTTTCTATCAGATTTTTTTTCTTTTGGCAATAGCTCAAAGACTACAGAGGCTAATGAAGTCGCAAGAAGATTGCATATAAAATTAGCAGAAGGAGTTTTTTGTAAACATAAAAAACTTATTTCTTCCATTACACCTTTTATAAAGTTCTCATTTGAACCAGCTGAAATAATTTGGTGCATATCTGAAAATAACATTCGTGTATCATCTGTAAAAGCTTTTAATTTATAGTTATTTATGATACATGTCCAGGCATCAATAGGTTCTTTTTTATCAGAAGCAATTGAATGCAATATACCTTTTTCAAGAATAAGTAATTGTCCTTTTTCTAAAGTATATTTTGTCATATCTATTGTATATTCTGCTTTTCCGTCAGCAATATAAACAATTTCCGTTGCATCTTTATGAATGTGATAGTTATAAGTCCAGCCAGGATTATTATAATTATGACATAGTCTTACCATTTGAGGATATTTATTATCTTCAAAAATATCTTCAAACTTCTGGTCAAAGTTATATGAAAACATATGATAACCTCCTGCTTTATTTGATTAGGTAATTTAATTATAACAAGATACTTTTATTAAACAACAATATAATTTGAGGAAAAAGCAATATAATTATGGTGTCCTATAAAGAATGCTCAAAAAAGCCCATAAACCTATTAATAAAATAGCAAGATAATTTGAATACAAATCAATTTGTTTTATATTAAAACATTAACGTAATAAGTATAATATAAATTGATAACGGGAGTGTGATTTTAGTTATCAGAATAAGAAAGAGCATAACTATATTTGTGAAAAAAAACGCAAAATAACTAATGGAAAATAAATAATAATAGCTTTATTAAACAATTTTTCATTTCGCTTAAGTTTACATTATTGTAATAGTTATCTAAATCTTAAAATATAAGATTTAATTAGTGAAAACGTTATCTGAAGATTTATTTAAATAATGTAGATTTTGATAGGATAAACATGTATTAAAAAGATTATAAGTATAGAGAGGAGAATAAATAAATGAAAATTTGTATGTTAGGTGCAGGAGCCTTAGGTAGCACAATAGGAGGTACTTTAGCAAAAGGTGGTTCAGAAGTTTATTTTATTGATCAATGGGAAGAACACATTAATAAGATTAATGAAAAAGGATTGAAATTAACTGACGGAAAAGAAGATTATTTTGTAAATGTAAAAGGTAAGACAAGTCCTGAGGGAATCGGGTATGCAGATTTAGTTATTGTATTAGTAAAATCTTTCGCAACAAAAACAGCGATTGAAAATGCTTCCTCAATTATAGGACCAAATACACTTGTTATGTCTTTACAGAATGGGCTTGGTAATGAAGAAGTTATTGCTGAAGTAGTAGGAAAAGAAAGAGTATTAGGGGGAAAAACTTATGTAGGAGGCGTTCTACTAGAAGCTGGATATGTAAGTGCAGGAGTGAAAGGAAAATACACTTATATCGGTGAATTAGATGGTAAGATGACAGAACGTGTAAAAGCAGTTGCAGATGAATTTAATAAAGCAGGACTTTTATGTGAAGTTAGTGATAATATTACAGGTATGATTTGGGATAAGCTTCTTATAAATGTAGCAACAGGAGCTTTAAGTGGTATAACAAGGTTGCCATACGGTGGTCTTTATGATGAACCTAGAATAAAAGCTTGTGCAGTTGCAGCAGTACAGGAAGGTATAAATGTGGCAAAGGCAGTAGGAGTAAAACTAAAAAGTGAAGATCCAGAATATGCATGGAATGCAGCAAGCGAAGGATTACCACCTACATTTAAAGCATCTATTTTACAAAGTATAGAAATGGGACGTCCTACAGAAGTTACTTTTATAAATGGATCAGTAGTTGAATGGGGTAAAAAATATGGAATTCCAACACCTGTAAATGAAACTCTTGTAGCTTGTGTAACAGGAATTGAACGTTGGTTAAAAGATTATGCTAATAAGCAATAAGGAGGATTTTTATGGCATCTTATTTAGAACATATGGCTTTACGTGTTAAAGATCTAGACTGGCATTTAGAATTTTTTAAGGAAGTGTTAGGAATGGATGTACGTATGACAAATCAGAAGGAAGCACCTAATAGACAAGTGTGGTTATATGGAGGGCTTCAGCTTATTGAAGATTTATCTTTTGATGGACCAGAAGGAAGATGTGCTCATTTAGGAATTATGACAGAAAATCAAAAAGAAGTTTTAGATAAAGCTTATGCAAGAAATGTAAAAGAATTACCTCAAGGGCATAATTGGTTTCAGGTATCAGACGGATTATGTATTGAAGTAATTCAAGTAAAAGAAAATGGAGTACAAGAATATTTGGATATTGATCCATGGTTATAAAAGAAAGGATGGTTAAAATGAAAAAAGTAATGTTATTACACGGTGTTAATCATAATATGTTTGGAAAGAGAGATCCTAAGCAATATGGAACTATTACTTTAGATGAAATTAATCAAAGTGTAGATACTTTAGCAAAAGAATTAGATATTGAAGTAACTAATTTTCAAACAAATAGTGAAAGAGAATTTGTAGATAAAATTCATGAAGCATATTTTGAAGGTTATGATGGTTTAATGCTAAATGCAGGTGCTTGGACACATTATAGTTATGGTATGGCTGATGCTCTTGCAATTTTAGAAGTGCCAGTTATTGAATTGCATATGTCAAATGTACATGCAAGAGAAGAATTCCGTCATCATTCAGTTATTTCACCTCTAGCTACAGGAATTATTGTAGGTCTTGGATCACAAGTTTATACATTAGGATTGCAAGCATTTGCAAATATTTTTGAACAACAAGGTAAGTAGGAGGTAAAGATTAGGGCAGAAAGAATTATGGGATATACGGACTTAACATATTTAATGGCTTCTACACCTTTATTAGAATCTAAGATTCCTTGAGCAAATATAGTTATTAATTTTTTACCTGGATGTCTAGGAACAAAAGTATGTGGAAGCTCTTCAACCATTGGAAATGTACGGTCTAACCAAATTTTTGCTGAGAATTTTCTTAACGAATGGATATCTTGAAATTGATAATAATGCAGCTGAAAGAGCTATAAAGCCATTTGTAGTTAGTGGAAAAAATTAGATGTTTTCTAAGACTTCAAAAGGCGCATCGTCAAGCGCACTTCTTTATAGTATTATTGAAACGGCTAAAGCCAATGGCTTGGCAGCGGAAAAGTATTTAGTATATTTATTTGAAGTGTTAGCTAGTTCAGAAATTAAAGAAAGGGATATACTAGAAAAATGTATGCCATGGTCAGAAAATAATCCAGATCAACTGTGTGCCAAGACTACCAAATAATTATTTACATATAAATTTATACCCAACAGAGAATTTAAACTTTTCCGTTGGGTATATTTTATCACTTAAATTAGGCTGACGCTACGCGTCGATTCTTTGACGCTTACTTTTAACATTGCTATATACTTCCTTTACTCTTGCATAATAAATTCTTAAGAACTTATTCAATCCTGCTATTTTAGACACTTTTTTAGCTTTTCCTTCTGATTCTTTCTTTAACATATAGTCATATACAATTGAATCCACTATCGGCTTTATGGCATTTAAAGAAGTCATTATTTCATATCCTGTTTTTCTCAAATATGCAGATCCTCGTTTTGATATCTTTTGCCTTGTCCATTTAAAATTACCTGACTCAAATGTTGGTGCGTCTATGCCCGCATAAGCTATTAGCTTTGCCATTATGGAATCACCTTATATTTCCAATAGAGCCTATTAATATTGGTGTTAAAACATCTCCTACTCCAGGCATTGCCCTAACTACATTATACGCATCTAACTTTTCTGCTAATTCTTGCATTTGTAACAATATTATTTTTATAGTTTTTTCTATTTTTGAAAATATTAGCTTGAAGGGGATGATGTAGGATCTGTATAAAAGTAGTTGTTAAAGCTAAAATATATAAAGACAATAAGTGGAGTATGTAACAACAGCTCTATTGTTATATACCAAAATATAAAGTGAAATTATTAAATAAGGTATTTTAAAAGCTGATAGGAAAAATATTGTTGGTAAGAGATAAAGAGAGATATAAAAAATAAGCTCATACTGTCGATGTGTGTTTGATAAATGCTAGGGAACTTAGAAATTCACACAGTTTTGTCAACTATATTTAAATTTTGTCTAATTAGCTGACAAAAGTTGAACCTAAATTGAATTGAAAACGATATACAATTAAAATAAAATAATATCAAGGAGGGGATGAAAATAAAAATCTAAAGATGAGATTATAATTAATCTTAATGAGAAAGTGGGGATTATTATAAATGGATAAAGAAATTGTATCAATTCTTCAGATTTTATTAAATAGTACACTGATAACTACAAAAGGATTGCAGGAAGAAACAAATTCTACAAAAAGACAAATTACGTACAGACTAAATAAAATTAATGACATGTTTAAAGTTAAAAAAGTTCCACTAATAACTTCAGGAGCAAATAAAGATATAATTATTCAAAAAGAGACAAAGGATGTAATTAAAGAAATTCTAAAAAATAACTATTCTAAAAACACTTACTACTTTAATAAAGCAGAACGACTTTTATATATGTATTTAATGCTTTTTATCAACATAGAGGATATTTCAATTAATCATTTTATAGATTCTCTAAAGGTAAGTAGATCTACTGTAATTCTTGATTTTAAAGAATTTATACCGGATCTTGAGAAAAAAGGTATTGAAGTTAAAAACAATCGTACAAATGGCTATTATTTAGTTGGGTCTGAGATGGAAATTAGAAGAATACTTATTAAAAATATTTTAGAGACTCTATCTAATGAGGAGGGTTCGAGAGTATTAGATATTTTTATAAAAGAGTATAAATTAGATAGTTATGGAAAAGCAAAGGATATTATATCAAAGCTTGTAAGAAAACACGAAATTACTTTTGTTGAGGACAGGTTAGTTGAATTTATTTATATATTCATTTTTCTAAAAGCTAGAATGCTATCAAAGAAAAAGATTACTTCAGAAAATATAGATATTCCTAATATTTTAGCTATCGCTTCTATGAAGGAGTATAGATTTGCTGAAGAATTATTAGAAGTATACAATAGCAAAGATAAGATAAGATCGCACGATATAATGTATATCAGTGCTTGGATTTTGGGTATATCAGTAGGAAATTTTGAAGAAGATACAATGGACCGGGGAGTAATCTCAGAAATTGTGAACAAAATGATGACAAAGTTTGAGTATTTAAGCGGAGTTTATTATATAAGTAAAGAAAAAATATTCAAACAACTATATTCTCATTTCAGACCAGCTTATTACAGAATGTTATTTAAACTACCTATATATAATCCGCTTTGTGAAAAAATAAAAGAAGAATATAGATTAGTATATAGGATTGTAAGCAATGCAATGAAAGAATTCTGTGGTCTATTTGGAGAAGAAATTCAAGAAGAGGAATTGGCCTATTTAACAATGCACTTCGCGGCTATTTTTTCAAATGGGAAAAAATTTGATGTTCTTAGAAAAAGAACAGCATTAATAGTTTGTTCAAATGGTGTAGGTAGTTCAGCTATATTGTATGCAGAACTCACAAATTTATTTCCAGAACTACACTTTTTATCACCATTAGAATCCTCTAAACTAAAAGATTTCGATGAACATGTAGATATTGTGTTTACTACTAATTATAAAGCGGAGGGTTTAGAAATAGATGTACCAGTAATTAAAGTTAGTCCTGTTATGACCCAAAAAGAAAAATATAAGATTACACGTGAAGTGTACATTCAATTGGGTGATATTTTTTTAAGACAACCGAAAATAGACGAGGTTATGCATATAATAAAAAAATATGCAAAAGTAACTTCTGAAAGTCTACTTTCAAATGAATTATTATCTTATTTTACACAAATCGAGAATTTTACATCTAAGGGAGATGAAGGACTTATGTTAAGTGATCTTATTAATGAAACACTAGTAAAGCTAAAGGTTCCAGCTAAAAATTGGGAGGATGCTATAAGGCAGTCTGCATCCGTTCTAGTTGAAAATGGTAAAGCTACAGAAGAATATGTAGACGCTATGGTTAATACTGCAAAAGAATCTGGTGCCTATATTGTAATTACGAAACATGTAGCACTGCCACATGCAAGACCAGAAGCTGGAACAAAAGAAATTGCAATAGGAATTGCCACTTTAGAAAATCCTATTGAGTTTGGGCATGCAGATAATGATCCTGTAAAATACATATTTTGCTTAAGTGCTGTAGATAATAATAGTCATTTACATGCAATGTCTGAACTTGTTGAATTATTTGAAATGGAAGAATTCTTTAAAACTTTAGATGATGCTAAAGATCCTAAGGAAATTATAGATTTTATTAAATCACATGAAGCATAAAAGGAGGAAATAACTATGTATAAAATTTTAGTAGCATGTAGAGCAGGGGTTGGCTCAAGTTTAATGTTAAAAATTAAGACCCAACAAGTAATAAAGGAAAATAATTTTCCAATAGAAGTTGAGCATGGCTCATTAGATTCATTAAATGGATTTAATGGAGATGCTGTAGAAACAGTAATTGATGTTGCGGAGGAATTAAAACAGAAAAATTTAAAATTTGATGTTATTGGAATACGCAATGTTGTTGATCGTAATGAAATAAAAACAGCATTAGAACAATTCATTGCTTCAAAACAAAAATAAAATTTAATTAAAATGAGGGGGAAATATATATGGATTTTATTATTAGTTTATTGAGCACACCTGCCGTTTTACTTGGTGTGGTTGCATGTATAGGTCTGATTCTTCAAAAGAAATCACCTACGGAAGTATTTACTGGTGCTTCAAAGACACTTATAGGTTTCTTAGTATTTGGTATTGGTGCTTCTGCTATGACTGGCTCATTACAAAATTTCAACAAGTTATTCCAATATGGTTTTGGAATAACAGGAGTTATAGCGTCACCTGAAGCTGCTACAGCGCTTGCTCAAAAGACATACGGTTTTGCAGTTTCGTGTACATTAATTTTAGGATTTATATTAAATTTGGTCTTTGCACGTATTACTAAGTTTAAGAACATCTTCTTTACAACAGGGCATAGTTTATTCTTTTCTTGTGTATTAGTATTAATTATGAAAGCGCACGGATTTGATGATATGACTACAATCTTAGTTGCAGGAGCAATTTTAGGATTTATGTCTGCTGCATTACCACAATTCTGTCAACCATTTATGCGTAAGATGACAGGTGGAGATGAACAAGCGATTGGTCACTTCAATATGATTGGTTATGGTTTATCGGGTTATCTTGGTCGTATATTCTCAAAATATCAAGATCAAACTACAGAAACAATTGAATTCCCAAAATGGTTATCAGTTTTTAAAGACTTTTTAATGGGTCTATCAATAGTTATGTTAGCATTATTCTATGTTGCAACATTAAAAGCAGGTCAAGAATTTACTCAAACACTTGCTGGTTCACAGCACTGGTTAGTTTATCCTATAGTACAAGCGTTTACATTCGTAGCTGGTATGTCAGTATTAATGACAGGTGTTCGTATGTTCTTAGCTGAAATAACTGCTGCATTTGTTATAATAGCAGAAAAATATATTCCAGGATCACGTCCAGCGTTAGACGTACCAACAGTATTCCCATATGCACCAAATGCAGTTATTTTAGGATTTATCTGTTCATATACTGCTGGTCTATTAGCAATCATTGTTATGGTATCACTGCCTAGTGTCTTTCCAGTAGTAATTATACCAGCTGCTCACATCTGTTTCTTCTCAGGTGGTACAGCAGCAGTATTTGGTAATTCATCAGGTGGATGGAGAGGTGCCGTTCTTGGATCATTCGTTGCTGGATTATTCCTTGCATTCCTTCCAACATTGTTATATCCAGTTTATGGAACACTTGGTATAGAAGGCGCTACATTCCCTAACATAGATTACAATGTAATTGGAAACATATTACATAACATATTACAAATAATAAAACCTATTTAAGCTAATTAATATTGGGCTGTTGCATTAAGAAATATAAATACAATATGTTTTTAGAATTTAGTAGTCTAATATAAAACATTGTTGCTTTTACTCTTTGTGTTACAGCTCCATGTTTTAAGGAGGAAAAATTATGATTGAAAATACAGTACCTGAATTTTTAGACATATTATCTAATGAAATATCAACATTTATAGCTTCAATCGATGAAATTGCTATTAATAAAGCTTGCAATCTTATTATTGAATCAGAAAAGAATCATGGACGTGTACATGTTACTGGTATTGGTAAACCAGGTCATGTTTCAGGATATATTTCTTCATTACTTTCATCTACTGGAACACCTGCATATACATTGCATGGTACAGAAGCTGTACATGGATCAAGTGGACAAGTGGTTCCTGGAGATGTGGTTATAGCAATATCAAATAGTGGTGAAACTAAAGAACTAAAAGCAACTGTTGAGACATTAAAAGCTAATAAAGCTAAAATTATTGGAGTTAGTGGTAATTCTGATTCATGGCTAAAAAATGCTTCAGACGTATTCATTTTTGCAGGAATTAGAGAGGAAGGAGATTCTCTTAATAAGGCACCTCGTGGGTCAATTATTGCGGAAACAATAGCACTTCAGTCATTAAGTATTGCATTGCAGTATGCTAAAGGGCTTGACGCAGAGCAATATTTAAAGTGGCATCCAGGCGGAAGTTTAGGAGAATCTATTAGAAAGGAAATAATTTAATGGAGTATAAAGGTATTATATGTGCAATGATCACACCTCTTGATGAAAATCAAGATATCAACACTCAAGCTACACATGAATTAGTTGACTACTTAATAAAAAAAGGTGTTTATGGATTGTTTATTTTAGGAACAAATGGGGAATGTCATGTTCTCACAGATGATGAAAAAGTTGAATTTGCAAAAATTGTTATAGAGCATACCAATAATCGTGTACCTGTTTTTGTAGGAACAGGTGGCAATTCCACTCGTGAAGTTATAAATTTATCAAAGAGGATGGAAGAGATTGGTGCAAGTGCGCTATCGGTTATAACACCATATTTTGTGCCTCCAACACAGCAGGAATTAATAGAACATTACAAAGCAGTTGCTTCTGCAGTCAACTTACCAATTTTGATGTATAACATGCCAGGTAAAACAGGAATTAATATTGAACCAGAATCAGTGCGTGAATTAGCTAAGGTTAAGAATATTGTTGGTATTAAGGATAGTGGTGGAAAATTGGAGAACATGAAAGCTTATCTTGAAGTAACTAAAGATGAAGACTTTGGCGTATTCTCTGGCTCAGATTCACTTATTCTTGATATACTGAAGGCTGGAGGACAAGGTGCAGTTGCAGCAACTGCAAATTTTCTAGCAGAAATTGATGTGGCAATTTATAACAACTTTATCAAAGGTGACTTGGAAGCAGCTCAAAAAGCACAAAACAGTATTGAAGAACTTCGTCGTATTATTAAGTTTGGAACAATTCCATCTGTTATTAAACAGACTGTTATGTTAAATGGAATAAATGTTGGCGCTGCACGTCTTCCTGCAACACAACCTACTGGTGAAAAACTTGAAGAGATCAAGCGTGTAGTTGAAGCTTACAAAGCTACATTTAATAAAGGGTTGTATTAATAGAAAATTTAATCAAAATTAAATAAATAATTAAATAACGAATATTGAGGTGAATGGCATGAAAAAAATGAATATAACAAAAAAAATGGCGGAAGTCGGAGCACTTGCAATAGTAAGAGCACAAACGTTTGATCGCGCATGCGAAATCGCTGAAGGTTGTATTAAAGGTGGTATACCAGTTATGGAAATGAGTTATACATTAAACAATGCTGGAAGAATCATAGAGGGACTTAGCGAGAAGTATGGTGAAGAACTTTGTGTTGGAGCAGGGACAGTTTTGGATAGTGAAACTGCTCGTCACGCTATTTTACACGGGGCAAAGTTCATTATTGCACCAAATTATAGTGAAGATGTAGCAAAAATCTGCAATAGATATCAGATTCCTTATGCACCAGGGTGTACATCATTAACTGAAGCAGTGGATGCATTGAGTTTAGGAGCTGCATTTATTAAAGCTTTCCCAATTTCAGATTTCTATGGGTCAAAACTAAGTAAAGTATTCAAAACACCAATCCCTGATATGCCAATTCTAGCTAGTGGTGGAATTACTCTTGATAATTTGCATATGTGGCTGGAAAGTAAAGTAGATGTTTGTGGATTCGGTGGCTTATTAACCCAAGGAAGCTCAGAAGATATAGCTGAAAATGCAAGAAAGATTCGTAAGATCATAGACGATTTTAGAAAGAGTACTGCAAACTAATTTAAAAGGCAACAAAGCTTGATAGAATTATAAAATATTAAAGAAGTTTAAAGTCAAGGGGGTGTCGCACTAATAAATACAGTGGCAATATATAGTGATGGTATTGAAACTTCATTACTATACTATATATTACTGGATCTATTATTTATGCGATATCCCCTTAACCAATAGTAGGAGGAATAAAAGTTGAATACAGAAAAACTAAAAGATATAGCAAAGGCCATAAGAGTAGATATTATAGAAATGCTGACAGAATCAAAATCGGGACATCCAGGAGGATCATTATCAATAGCAGATATACTAACTGTACTATATTTTGAAGAGATGAACATAAATGTGAAGGAACCTAAATGGGAAGATAGAGACAGATTTGTATTATCCAAAGGACATGCGGCACCAGGACTTTATGCCGCTTTAGCTGAAAAAGGATACTTCAAAAAAGAAGAACTTAAATCTCTTAGAAAATTTGAATCGATATTACAAGGGCATCCTGACATGAAGAAAACTCCAGGAGTAGATATGTCAACAGGTTCATTAGGTCAAGGGTTATCAGCAGCTAATGGAATGGCGATAGCTGGAAAACTAGATAAAAAAGACTATAGAGTATACACAATAATAGGAGATGGAGAACTTCAAGAGGGGCAAATATGGGAAGCTGCTATGAGTACAGCTCATTATAAATTAGATAACCTGACAGCATTTGTGGATTTAAATGGACTACAAATAGATGGATCAAATAAAGAGGTTATGAATGTAAGTCCAGTAGATAAGAAATTTGAAGCCTTTGGATGGAATGTATTAGTTATAGATGGTCATAACTTCGAAGAAATAAAAGAAGCCTTAGTAAAGGCAAAAGAAGTAAAAGGAAGACCAACAGCAATAATAGCAAAAACAATAAAGGGAAAAGGAGTATCTTTTATGGAAAACCAAGCCTCTTGGCATGGAACAGCACCAAATGAAGATCAAAAAATACAAGCTCTAAATGAGTTAAAAGAAGGAGAAGAATAATGAATATAGCAACAAGGGAAGCATATGGAGAAGCTTTAAAAGAATTAGCAGTAAACGATAATATAGTAGTATTAGATGCAGATTTAGCAAAAGCAACTAAAAGTATAGAATTTAAGAAAGCGGCACCTGATAGATTCTTTGATATGGGAATAGCAGAAGGAGATATGATTGGAACAGCAGCTGGATTAGCTACTTGCGGAAAAATACCATTTGCAACAACTTTTGCTATGTTTGCAGCAGGAAGAGCATTTGAGCAGATAAGAAACTCTGTAGCATATCCAAAGCTAAATGTTAAGGTAGCAGTAACTCACGCAGGTGTGACAGTAGGAGAAGATGGGGGGAGCCACCAAGCTATAGAAGATATATCATTAATGAGAAGTATACCAAACATGGTGGTTTTAAACCCGTCAGATGCAGTGGAAGCTAAAAAAGCAGTATACGCAGCAGCAGAATATTATGGACCGGTATATATAAGATTAGGAAGAGCCGCAACACCTGTAATTCATGATGAAAACTATGAATTTAAAATAGGAAAAGGTGAAGTATTAAGAGAAGGAAACGATATACTAATAATAGCTACAGGAATAATGGTAGCAAAAGCACTAGAAGCAGCAGAGATTTTAAGTAAAGAAAGCATAGAAGCAACTGTTGTAAATATAGCTAGCATAAAGCCACTTGATACAGAACTTATAGTAAGTTTAGCTAGAAATAAAGGTAAAGTAATTACAGCAGAAGAACACAGTATAATAGGTGGATTAGGTTCAGCCGTAGCAGAAGTTTTATCAGAAGAATATCCAACTAAACTTAAGCGAATAGGACTTAAAGATGTATTTGGACAATCAGGAACGCCCGATTTATTACTAAAACATTATGGACTTACATCAGAAGCTATTGTTGAAGCAGCTAAAGAACTAAAATAATCTTAAAAAGGAGGCATAACAATGACTACAAACTATTCTTTCAAAGAGGACGATTTAGGTATATCATTAAAAAAACTAATAAACGGTACTGATATTAGAGGAATAGCTATAGAAAATAAAGAGCATAAAGCAAATTTAACTCCTGAGATTATAGCTTTAATAGGAAGTGGTTTTTTTAAGTGGTTAAAACGCAATGGTGATACTAAGAAGAACTTAAAAGTAGCTCTAGGAATGGACTCAAGATTATCTGGTACTATTTTAAAAGATTCTCTAACAGAAGCTTTAATCAGAGAAGGAGTAACTGTATTTGACTGTGGAATGACTACAACGCCATCAATGTTTATGACAACTATATTAGACGATTATAAATGTGATGGAGCAATTATGATTACAGCAAGTCACCTTCCTTACTACTATAATGGTCTCAAATTTTTTACCTCAGTTGGTGGATGTGAAAAAGAAGATATTGAAAGTATAATAGAATTTTCTTTAGAAAAAGAAAACTCATCAAAAAGTTTAAAGGGTAAGGTCAAAAAGTTTAGTTTAGTGGATGACTATTCAAAGGTTCTTGTCGATAAAGTAAGAAAAGCTGTAGGGGAAGAAAAACCATTAGAAGGAGCTAGAATAATAGTTGATGCTGGAAATGGAGCAGGAGGTTTCTTTGCAACCAAGGTGTTAAAGAGCCTTGGAGCTGATATAGAAGGAAGCCAGTTTTTAAACCCTGATGGAAATTTTCCTAATCATATACCTAATCCAGAAAATAAAGAAGCTATGGAGTTTATAAGGAATGCAGTTTTAAAGTCTAAAGCAGATCTTGGAATAATTTTTGATACAGATGTGGATAGAGCAGCGATAGTATCAAAATCTGGAGAAGAAATAAATAAAAATGCACTTATAGCTTTAATATCTTCAATAATAATCAATGAAAAAAATAAGTCAACCATAGTTACTGATTCCATAACTTCAGCAGGGGTAACAGAATTTCTAACTAATTTAGGTGGAGTTCATCACAGATTTAAAAGAGGATATAAAAATGTTATAAATGAAGCTAAAAGGTTAAATAATGAAGGAATTGAATGCCCTCTAGCAATAGAAACATCAGGTCATGCAGCTTTAAAAGAAAATTACTTTTTAGATGATGGTGCTTATCTTATAGTAAAAATTCTTATAGAAATGTCTAAATTAAAAAAAGAAGGAAAAGACATTGATTATTTGATAAAAGATTTAAAGAATCCTAAAGAAAGTAAGGAAATTAGAATAAAAATAGCTTCTGATGACTTTAAAACTTATGGTCAATCAGTTATTTATAATTTAAAGGAATTCTCGCATAAAGTTCAAGGATGGAATATTGAACCTCAAAATTATGAAGGAATAAAAATAAATTGTGCTAAAGAAGAAGGTTGGTTTTTATTAAGATTATCATTACATGAACCCCTCCTTGCAGTAAATATTGAAAGTGATATTGATGGAGGAGTAGAGGAGATGTTAAAAACTCTTAAATCTTTCCTTACTATGTATGATAATTTAAATATTTAATTATAAAAGGTTGGATGTGAGCAGAGATGGTTTAGCTATGAGTGGAATATAAGACACTTAAATGCTAAATCATAATTAGTGGATTTCAAAGGTCACGCTTCGCCCCACCATGAAACGATTTTGTATTCATAAAATATACCTGCATAATTAGTAAACTTATTATCAATTGATAATAAGTTTATTAATTATGCTTTTAATTGATAAGAATTATTTTTTATTCATTAGAATTAATCCAACTATACTTAAACATATTCCTAGAGTATTCATAGGGGATATTTTTGTTTTATAAATAAAAATACCAACGACAATTAACACTATTGTTGAAATTATACTTACAAAAAGAGGAGCAACAGCTATATTCCATCCACTTCTATAGATATATAAATATCCTATCTCTAAGCCTAATGCAGATAGCCCTAATACATAACTTGCCCAATTTAATTGTTTTAGAGAGCTTATAATATTTCGGTCTATTGGTAAAATAATTAATGCCAATATAGAGAATATTATTGCGGTAATATACGTGACTATCATTGATATAAATGGATTTATTGATTGGTTAATAGATTTTTGACTAATATTATATATTACAGTTGCTAAAACTGTGATTATCATAGATATATAGTACATATAATAATACATCCTTTCTTATATGTTTTGAAGTAGTAATCATTAGAATAAAAGCTTCAAAGTCCCTTATCCTAATGATTATAAATATTGAAATTACATCATAATAGTGTTTTTTATTTGTAAGATTACTAAGTTTTCATCTCCATTATTTGTGAATCCATGACTTTCTTCATGTGGAGATAGCATTACATCATTCTCTTTAATTAAAAAATCTTTTCCGTTTATATTTATTATTCCCTTTCCACTAATCACATAAAATATTTCATCTAAATCTGAATGTTTGTGAGGAACCATTGTTTCACCAGGTTCGTAGAATAAAATGCCTGAGTCCATTGTGCCCTCTGTAAATAGTGCTTTCCTTTTGATTTTTTCTGTAATATCGTTAATGTTTAAAATTTTCATAGTCATACGTCTCCTTAATTTATGATATTTATTTTAAATTAATTATTAAAGTTCTACTTTATGGTAAAGGCACATTTAAAATTTTCATAAAAACTTTCCTCCTATGTTTTGATGAATTATAGTATTATAATATAAGCACTATTAATTTTTTACAAGAAGGCACTATTTTGTATTGTACTAACTAAATAGTAAGTATTAATATATATATGATAGGAGTGAATGCTAATGACTTGCGGTAAGTTATGTCCAATTGAAGAGACTGTTAAACTTATTGGTCACAAGTGGAAGGTTCTTATTTTAAGAAATCTACATGATGATGGAACACAAAGGTTTAACCAACTCGAAAGAGGAATTAATGGGATAAGCCAAAAAATGTTAACTCAACAACTTCGACAAATGGAAGCTGATGGATTAATTATTAGAAAGGTGTACCCAGAAGTGCCACTTAGGGTTGAATATTCACTTTCAGAGCTAGGGAAGAGCCTAAAGCCAGTTTTAGACTCTATGAATATTTGGGGAGAGAATTATATAAAATCTAATAAACAACCTTGATAAAGGTTAAATTTGAATATATACATTTTTGCAATATAAGTTGGAATGATAATTCAACAAAGATATGATTAAAGCCTTGCTTAATTAAAATAAGCAAGGCTTTAATTTTAAAATCAAGTTTCCTGTTAGTTAACTTTTTCTACAAATATCAACTAGGAATCCATTTACACAGAGTAGGTCGCATCATAAAATGTAATTAGAGGTAGGTGATAGATATGAAAAAATTAAATATAGGCAAATGCATTATTGAGAAGAGAAAAGCAAAGGGAATAACACAGGAACAGCTGGCAGACTACATTGGAGTTTCTAAAGCATCTGTTTCAAAATGGGAATCAGGAGTAAGCTTCCCTGATATTTTACTTCTTCCAGAGCTTGCAACCTATTTCAATATTTCAGTAGATGAATTATTGGGTTATTCTCCTCAGCTTACAAAGGAATATATTAAAAAAATCTATAATGAACTTTCATATGAATTTGCTGTAAAGCCATTTGATGAAGTAGTTAATCAGTGTAAAGAATTAATAAAAAAATACTATTCCTGCTTTCCATTTTTGCTTTCTATGATTCAATTGTTATTAAATTATTCAATCTTAGAAAAAGATTGTGAAATAAGAAAAGAAATCCTTAAGCAATGTATTGTGTTGAGTAAAAGAATAAAGGAAGAATCGGATAGCATTTCTGACATAAAAAATGCAAATACTATGGAAGCATTGGCAGAGATGACCCTTGGAAATAACGAGAAAGTTATTCAACTATTAGATAATAAATTATTACCGTATAGTGGTGATGATGTCATTTTGATTAATGCTTATCAAATGAAGGGAGAAACCTCTAAGGCAAATGAAGTGAATCAAATACTGATTTTCAATAAGGTAATAAATATATTGACTCTGCTAAACAATTATCTTTATTTAAATATAAAGGAACCAGATTTATTTGAAAAAATTTATTCTCAAGGCATTCAAATTATTGATTCTTTTATGCTTAATGAGATTTTTACAAATGATGTTTTAGGAATTCATATTGTTGCTGCCCAAGGATATTTAATTCAAGAAAAGAAAGAAAATGCCATAGATGCACTAAAGCAATATGTAAACGCTGTTTGTAATATTAAGTTCCCATTGACGTTTAAAGGAAATGAATACTTTAATAAGGTTAATCAATGGCTTGAGGGAAGTAATTTTATTGGAGCAAATACTCCAGTTGACGAAAAAATCATTAAGGAAAAACTTGTTAGATCTATTACTGAAAATCCTGCATTTATATCATTAAAAGAAGATGAACGATATAACTTGCTTGTTAAAAAATTGAAAGGGAAGTTAGATGGAGAAGATGAATGCAATAAATATTGAGAATCTTACTGTGAAACAAAACCTAATATTTTTTGGGAAAATGCATGGAATTGATGAAAATCAACTTGGTGAACGTGCTGATTTTATTTTGAAAAGACTTGAGTTACTAGAGGTAAATAATAAAAAGGTGAAAGCGTTAAGTACAGGAATGAAAAAGAGAGTATCACTAGGAGTGGCATTAGTTCATAATCCTAAAGTGTTATTCCTTGATGAACCAACTTCTGGTTTAGATCCAGAAAATGCTCTGAATGTTACAAAACTTATAAAAGAACTTGCAGAGGAAAACCAGGTTACAATTTTTCTTTGTACTCATCAATTAAAATATGCTGAAGATATTTGTACTTTATATGGTTTTATTAATAATGGCAATATACTTGGTTTAGGTGGCTTCAAGGAAAAATGCAACTCTTAAATTAAAAATTAGAGGCAATAATATTTCAGAGAAATTTAATTTTATCCATGAAGGTAATGATATATATGTTAAATCTATTTCAGGAGATGAAGAGGTAAATTATCTAATACAAAGCATACTAAAAAGTGGTGGGGAAATCTTTGAAGCAACTCAGCAGAAATGGTCTTTGGAACAACTGTACTTTAAATATATAAAAGGTCAGTCCAATGATATAACATTATAAGTTTGGAGGGGGGTGAATATGAATAGAAGTGAAAAAGCATTGATATATAAAGATATAAATGAAATAACAAGTTCCAAACGTGTTATTTTACCTATGACTATAGTACCAATCATTTTAATTATAATTATGCCAATTGCGCTTTTTATAGGTGTAAGTTTTATTGGAAATGATTCAAGTATGATTACAAAGATGGCACCTCTTATAAAAAAATTGCCTTCTGAATATGCCTCATATTCTCAAGCTCAACTTTTAATAAAAGTAATGATAAATTTTATGTTTCCATCATATTTTCTTATAATTCCTATAATGTGTTCAGGAGTAATTGGAGCCAGCAGTTTTGTAGGAGAAAAGGAACATAGAACGCTAGAATCTCTTCTTTACACTCCAATATCCATGGAACAATTACTTAGAGCCAAGATTTTAGGCGTGCTTATACCATCTTACATCATAACTTTGATTTCATTCGTAGTCTTTGGAGTTATATGTAATATAGGTGGCTTTATGTATTTTGGAGGACTCATTTTTCCAGATGTAGAATGGCTTATAATTATATTTTGGATTTCACCTGCAATCAATTTATTATCCTTAGTATTTACTGTGAGGGTATCAGCAAAGTCAGAAACTTTCCAAGAGGCACAGCAGGTAAGCGGTCTTCTTGTACTTCCAGTGATTATTGTATTAATAGGTCAAATGACAGGTGTGCTTTTGCTCAGTAATCTTGTAATGTTTATAGCTGGCGGTGTTCTCTTGATACTTGATTATATATCAATAAAGAGAATTTCATCTAAATTTATTAATGAGAAGTTGATTTAAATATCTATTACAATTAACTTGCTTAGTGGATTTTAAAGGTCACGCTTCGCCTCCACCATGAAAACCACGAAAATCATTTTTTTGGATTTTCGTGGTTTTTTCACTTATAAAAAATTTTAGAGTGACAAATATTTAAAATGAGATAAACCTATTTGTAAGAGCAGATTTTATTTGGAGAAGACTATCATTAATCCATCATTAATTAATTCGTGAAATCTATTTTCTATTTCTATTTTATCGTCAGAATCAGTAATTAATATATATTCAGGTTTTAGTTCACCTACATATGCAAAAGAGGTATGACCAAATTTGCTGCTATCAGCTAATATAATAATTTGCCTACCAGATTCCATAATTGCTTTTGTTATTTGTGCTTCTTCAATTGATGCCATAGATAATCCATTTGCTTCAGATATAGAACAGGCACTTATAAAAACTTTATCTACCTTTAATTGTTTTATAGTTAATAAGGAATCGACACTAACAGCATTACCATTAGACATTTCTATAACTCCACCAATCAGAACTAGTTTCAGATTTAAGTGCATAGTTAGTATCTCATTTGCAATAGATATTGAATTTGTTATAACAGTTATTCCTTTATATTTTGCAAGCTCAGGCAGCATGTTTGCAACGGTTGTGGAGCCTGTTAAAAATAAAGTATCATTATCCTTTATAAAATCAATTGCATAGCTAGCTATTGTATTTTTGATTGCCTTTTTTATCTTTGTACGTTCTGAAAATGTAGGATAACTTCCAGTTTGCTGCGGAAGAATAGCTCCACCGTAAGTCTTCTGAAGCAATCCCTGCTTTTCAAGTAATTTTAAATCTCTCCGTATAGTATCATCAGAAGTACTAAATTCTTTTACTAAATCAATGACTTTAACACTGCCTTTAGCATTCAGGATATTCATAATTTTACGTTGTCTTTCTTCAATAAACATTATATAACCTTCTTTCGTTATTGTGAATATTTATTAGTTATTGTGCGTAATTACTAGTAAATGTTTATATTTGATGCGTATTATTGCGGTTTGTGCATAAAAATATGCGTATTTGCGAGTTGTTTATAAATATTTTATATTATAAAATTTTTATTGTAAACATGAAATATATAAGGAGGCATTTACAAAGTTTGTGTTAATTATTTAAAAGCTTTAATTTTAATTGACTAATCATTTTTGTTGAATATGTTAATGATGTTTATTATATAAGGAATAGGAGAATGAAATATGACTCACTTATTAGAAATTTCGAATATTAGTAAGCTATATAAGAATGGAAAAGGAATAAAAAATATCTCGTTTAATATTGATTCGGGGGAGATTTATGGTATTTTGGGTGAAGTTGAGTCGGGAAAAACAACTATTATGAGAATTTTAGCAGGAGATTTACATGCAGATTTTGGTAATGTTTTAGTTGAAAATTGTAATGTAGAAGATGGAATTATTAAAAATGTTAAATCATTATTTAATCCGCCTATATTATATAATAATTTAACAGCAAGTGATCATTTAAAATTAGCAGCAAAATGGTTGGAAAATATGGACAAGGAGTATATAGATTATTTATTAAATTTAACCCGTCTATCAGATTATGTGATAGAACCCGTAAAGGAATATACAGAAAGCATGAAATTAAGGCTTCGACTAGCAATAATTTTTCTTACATATCCAAAACTAGTAATATTAGATGAGCCAGGATCAGGAATGGATATGGAAAGTTTGTATATTTTACGTATAATTCTTCTTGAACAAGTTAAAAAAGGAACCTCATTTTTAATAAGTAGTGAAAACACCTTCCAAATGGAATTGATGTGTGATAGAGTAGCTATTTTGAAGAATGGACAGTTAGTAGCTAAATCTTCTATGAAAAAAATATTGCTTAAATATTTTTCATTAGAAGACTATTACAATTATTCAAATAAATTAAAATGGCATTAGTAATTTATTAATTAAAAATTGGAGGAAATAATATGATTGTAGAATTAGATGTTCATACACATACTATAGCAAGTGGTCATGCATATAGTACAATTCGTGAAATGATGAAAGCAGCTTCAAAAAAAGGATTGAAGCTATTGGGGATTACGGAGCATGCTCGTGGGATTCCAGGAACTTGTTCTGATATTTATTTTGAAAATCTTAAAGTGGTTCCAAGAGAAATGTATGGAGTAGAATTGATGTTGGGTGCAGAGATTAATATATTGGATTACGATGGAAGTCTTAGCTTAGAAGATAGAATAATAGATAAATTGGATATTAGAATAGCAGGAATCCATAATCATTGTTATATACCTGGCACAATAGAGCAAAATACGAATGCAGTTGTACAAGTCATAAAAAAATATAAAATTGATATAATTAGTCATCCTGACGATGGTTCATGTCCGCTAGATTACGATACAATCGTACGAGCTTCGAAAAAGTATAATACTCTGCTAGAATTAAATAATAATTCTATAAATCCAATAAACTGCCGCAAAAATGCACGTGAGAATAATATTGATATGTTAAAGTTATGCAAGAAATATAATGTGCAGATTATCTTATCAAGTGACGCACATATAGATACAGATATTAGTAGATTTGATTTTTCTTATGAAATATTAAATGAAGCTGATTTTCCAGAAAAACTTGTTATCAATAATTCTGTCACAGATTTTAAGAATAAAATTAAAATGAATAGAATTCAAAACTAAATTTATTTTTAAAGAACAAGTAAATATTAATAATTTAGCTTCTATATCTGAAGCTAATCAAAATTTATCTAAAGTTGCAAGATCAGGTTTTAGCATTATTAAAACCCATCCTCTTTCTTATATGGAAACAAGAGAATATCACCTTTATAATTAAAGTTATTAATATGCAATATATTGAGAACTAAGATGAAATTAATTTTATCGGTGGATTTTAAAGGTCACGATTCGCCTCCACCATGAAATCCACAACCATTTGTATATGGCTTGAATAGCTACTTACAGGTGGTTGTGTTTTTATTGTCACGGGTGGCACTACAATCAAAAACTACGCCCAAAAACCCCAAAAAATGGATTTTACTGGATTTCTTTAATTTGTATGGATTTAGAGAAAAATTGTATATAGTGTAATGATAATCCGTTAGTATCCCTACATATTCTTAAGTCTGCGCCATAGGGTTGTGTAGCTCATTCCAAGTTCTCTTGCCACCTTGGTTTTATTGCCATTATATTTTTTTAAAGCATCTTTTATAAGTTGATTTTCTATTTTTCCAATTTCTGAAATAGTATTATTCTGATCTTCAGAGAATTCTTGTATAAATTTTTTTTCTAAATCGTTAGGATTTAAATCTAAAACCTCATAAATTAAGTTTTCGTCAATAATATTGTTTTCACACATTACAATAAGTCTTTCTACAGTATTCTGAAGGTGTCGTATATTTCCAGCATAAGGGAAACTACCAAGAAGTTGAAGGGCTTCATTGGTGATTTTAATGCCTGGAGCATTGTTAGAAATAAAATGTTTAATTAACAGTGGAATGTCATCTTTTCGTTGATCTAATGAAGGAAGCCTTAATTCTAGAACACATAAACGGTAATATAAATCCTCTCTAAATTCATTTTTTTCAATTCTTTCTAACAGGTTTTTATTAGTAGCACTAATTATTCTTACATTAACAGGTATAACCTTGTCATCACCTATTCTGATAACTTCCTTTTCTTGAATAACTCTTAGTAGTTTTACTTGTATATCCTGTGAAGTTTCTCCAATCTCGTCTAAAAAAACAGTACCATTGTGTGCCAATTCAAATATTCCGGTTTTTCCTTCAGGTCTTGCTCCAGTAAATGCTCCTTTGACATAACCAAAGAGTTCACTTTCTAATACACTTTTAGGAAGAGCTGCACAGTTTATAGCAACAAAGGGTTCGTTATGTCTATTACTATAGTTATGTATACTTTGAGCAAAAATTTCTTTTCCAGCTCCAGAAGGACCAGTTATTAAAATAGTACTATCGGATTTTGCAAATTTTTTTGCTTTGTCTATTGCTTTTGTTAGAATTTTACTTTTACCTATTATATCGTTAAAATTTTTTTTGGCAATATGACCTTTTGTATTTAAATTTTTACGTATCTCTTTTTCAGCACTTTGAACATAATCTGATTTTTGTATGCTTGCAACTGCTCCAAAAATATTGTTATCTATTTTTAATGGACGACTGTTTAGTATCAATGAAGTATTCCCTATTTTAAGTAATTCATTGTATTTAGCAGTGCCGTGTTTTATTGTATTCTTAACTACTGGCAGGTTAACTATTTCATCTACTAAAACATTGTTATTTTCATCAGTTATGAATTTTTTAGCTCTGTCATTTATATATCTAATTCGAGAATATTGATCAATTCCAATAATACCTTCAGTTGTGGAATTCAAAATTTGGGTAATTGTTTCATAATTTTTTCTTCGTTCTAGTTCAAAGTTAAGCAAAGATATAGCTTCATTCAAAGCTATATCAAGAGAAATTTCATCGACATCTATCATTATGCTTTTAACTCCGTATTTTTTAGCAGAATTTGCTACAGTAATACCTCCAATAAATACCTCAATACCGTTATCTGAATATTTTTTAACAACTTCATCAACATGAGATACTGAGTCGGGCTGTATAAGTAAAAAATCCTCTTTTGAAATAGATTTAAATTTTGCTGCTACATCATAAGCTAAGTCAAAGCCTATATAGGCTATTTTATTTGAGTAATTTTTTGCCTCTTTTAATGAAAAATATATGTCTTCGTAGGTATAACGGACATCTATTAAAATAGTATTTATATTTTGACGCAAAAGAGATAGGTTCTTACCTCGAGTAATAATTATTTTAGTACCTTCAGTAACAAATTGGTTTGCTATTTCTATAGCCCTATTTCCGGTAGATTCAATAATGGGATAACTTAGCTTCTTCTTTTTTAATAGTTTATTAAATTTTTTAGTAAAGCTTGTAGATGAAGACATAATAATAATATCCTTATTCATTTTGATATCACCTCTAATTAATTTATATTCATTATATTTCAAGATGAAATATAATGAAATGAAAAAGTGTTTCATTTTGAAAGTATACATTATAGTTTAGTTAAGTGCAAGATATTTATATAGATGAATTTTCGGCATACTAAAAATAATTTTATTGATTTTATGTAAACGAATACTGGGGTTTTAGAGGGTTTTGTCAGAAAAGTAAAAAAAAATTGAATTTTGTAAAAAGTTTGGCACATGTTTTGCTATATAAATAGATATAGAGTTCATTAATAAGTCTTAAGATACCAAAATCAAGTAAACGATTTGAAAGGGGGCAGTGAAAATATCTTATGTCTAACTAAGAAGTTAAATATTGTTGTAGTGAGATATTCAGTACATATTAAGTGGAGCGATGAAAATAAAATGCAAAGGAGAGAAAATCAATGGATAAGAAAACTTTATTAAAGCTATGTCCGGTTATTCTGATACCGTTAGCACTTTGGGTGATGCCAGTACCAGAAGGGTTAAAGCCAGAAACATGGCATGTTGTGGCATTATATATAGCATTGTTACTAGGTTTAGTAATTAAGCCGTTTTCAGAACCAGTTATTACACTGATTATTATAGGAATTATGTCAATGTTTATTGATCCTAAGATAACCTATGCAGGCTATGGAACAGATATGGCATGGTTTATTTTAGCAGTTTGTATTGTATGTACAGCATTTGTTAAAACAGGTCTCGGGAAAAGAATTGCATATAACTTGCTTACTAGGTTTGGAAAAACTTCATTAGGATTAGGATATATGTTAATGATAGTAGATTTAATATTAAGTCCTGCTACTGGTTCAAATACGTCTCGTACATCAATTGATTACCCGATTTTTAGAAATATTGCAGAGGGTGTAGGATCAACACCTGAAAAAGAGCCACGTAAGCTTGGTGCATATTTAACAATGCTCATGTATGTAATATCTATGTCAACAGCAGTGCTTTTTTTAACAGGTATGGCAACAAATGCGATTACAGCTTCTCTTGCACAAAAAATGCTTAATGTTAATTTGGATTGGATGACATGGTTTAAGGCAGCTGTCGTTCCTGCAGGATTGGTTTTAATACTTAGCCCTATTGTGGTATATAAGGTTTATAAACCAGAGTTAAAAGAGCTTGGGGACATAAAACCAATGATGAAAAAGGGTCTTGAAGAGATGGGACCAATGAAAAAAGAAGAAAAAATACTATCTGTTTTATTTGCATTAGCTATTATTGGGTGGATGTTTGGACCTAAAATACAATTTGTAAGTTTAACAATGCAGATTGTAGCATTTGTATTTTTAGCACTTACCTTATTGTTTGGGATTCTTAATTGGAATGATGTTATTGGAGAAAAAGGTGCATGGAATACATTTGTTTGGTATGGTTCTTTTTATGGAGTAGCATCAGCATTAGCATCACAAGGATTTTATACTTGGCTTGCAAAAGTACTAGAAGGTTATTTGAAGCTATCTCAGTTAAATGGAATAGTGGCTACAATTATTTTACTTTTAATAAGTTTAGCAGTTAGATATTTCTTTGTGTCAAATAGTGCCTTTGTTGCATCCTTCTATCCTGTACTATTTGCATTAGCATTAACTACACAAGCACCTATTATGGTAGTTGCATTACTACTTGCATTCTTCTCAGGTTATGGTGCACTATTGACTCACTATGGAAATGGGGCAGGGATTTATACCTTTGCAACTGGATATTGTACTCAAAAGGATTTCTGGAGAGTAGGAACAATAATGGTTGGTGTAGCATTAGTTATATTCTTATGCATAGGCTTACCTTATTGGAAAGTAATTGGACTTTGGTAAATTCTCCAATAGATAAAAAGACATATGTTTTTTATCATAATGCATAAATAAAATTAATGTTTTTGAAATTCTACAAAGTATTAAAAATTTAAGGAGAGGAAGAAAAGAAATGTTAGATTTATTAATTATAAATGGACATGTGATTGATCCTAAAAATAATGTGGACGAAGTCAGGCCAATTGCTATTTATGGTGGCAAAATAACCAAGTATGAAGAGGGCGAAGAAGCAAAGCATGTAATTGATGCAAAGGGTAAATATGTATTTCCAGGACTTATTGATTCCCACGCTCATATGTTTCAGGATGGAACAGATATAGGTCTTTATCCAGATACAGCATATATACCAACAGGTGTTACAAGTGCGATAGATTTTACAGCGGGTGTTTCAAATTACAATATATTTAGGCAGGCTGTTATTGCTCGTAGTAAAGTCAGAATAAAAAGCTTTTTACAAGTTTGTTCTGCTGGACTTGTTACTACAAGTTATCATGAATGCATTAATCCAAAATATTTTAATCCTGAAAAGATGGATAGGATATTTAAAGAAAATAAGGATAACATTTTAGGATTGAAAATTAGACAAAGCGAGGAATTAGCAGAAGGACTCGGAATTCAACCATTAATTGCAACTATTGATATTGCAAATAAAATTGGATGTCCAGTTGAAGTACATTGTACAAATATTCCAGTTCCAACTTCAGAAGTATTAGAATTACTTAGACCAGGAGATATATTTCAACATGTTTATCAGGGAGTAAAAAATACAATCATAGATGAAAATGGAAAACTATATGATTGTGTACTAGAATCTCGAAAAAGAGGAATCATATTTGATACTGCTGAAGGTAGAAAACATGGTGATTTTGAAGTAATGACAAAGGCTATGGAACAAGGGTTTATAGCAGATATGTGCAGTACAGATCTAGTTTTGGGCAGCATGTATAGAAGACCTATATTTTCACTTCCCAATTTAATGTCTAGATATTTATGTATGGGAATTAGCTTAAATGAAGTGGTTAAGATGACAACGGAAAGACCAGCAAAACTTATGAATATGGAGAATGAAATTGGTTGTCTATCAGAAGGCGCATATGCAGATGTTTCAATTTTTGACATTATGGATAAACAACAATTATATAGAGACTGGAAAGGCTCAACTTTCTTAGCTGATAAATTGCTTAAACCAGAAATGACTATTAAAGATGGTTATATCATGTACTGTGCACCAGATTATATTTATGAAAATTGAAAATACAAAATAAAATAAATAATTTAAAGATTAGTAGGAGGATATTATAATGGGATACAAAATTTTATTACCACAAGAAATTATGGAAGAAGGCAGAGAATATCTAGAAAGCAAAGGCCATGAACTTATTACAGGAAGTGGAATGGAAACAGAAGATATAATTAGAGATATTAAAGGTATAGATGCTATGATAGTTCGTCTTTCTAAGATTACTAGAGAAGTATTTGAGACAGCTGATAAACTAAAAGTTATTGTGAGACATGGAGCAGGTTTTGATACTGTTGATTTACAAGCAGCAAAGGATCATGGTGTACAAGTTCTTTATTGCCCAACAGCCAATAGTATGTCTGTTGCAGAAGTAACAATGATGTATATGCTTTATTGTTCAAGAAACTACACAGTAGTTAGAAGAGACTTTATTGAGGATTACTATAAAGCTAAACTAAAAACACCTAAGAGTGAGCTTGATGGAAAAACTGTTGGTATTATTGGATGCGGTAATATTGGTTCAATTGTAGCTAATAAATGTATGCATGGTTTTAATATGAAAGTTCTTGCATATGATCCATATAAGAAGAGAGCTGATTTCCCTGAAGGTGTAGAAGTAGTAAGAGATATTGAAAGAATTTATAAAGAAAGTGATTTTGTTTCTCTTCATTGTCCAACTACTAAAATTACTAAAGGATTTGTTGGAAAGAAACAATTTGAAATGATGAAACCAGCAGCATTCCTTATCAACGCTGCTAGAGGTGCTATTGTAAATGAAGTTGAACTTTATGAAGCATGTAAAGATAAAGTTATTGCTGGTGCAGGATTAGATGTTCTTCAACAAGAACCAGTAGATCCAAAAAATCCTATATTATATTTAGAAAATGTTGTTGTCTCACCACACATTGGTGCAGCTACAAAGGAAGCAACTGATAGAGCATCACTTCATTCTGCTATTGGTATTAATGAAGTGTATGAAGGAAAACAACCAACATGGCCTGTTAAAGCAATAGATTGGGATACAGCTGAAACTTTTGAAGATTAATTAAAAAATAGTATAGATATATTTTATCTAATTAATATTTTACATTTAATTAATCTATATTAGCTTAAATATTGCAGTATATTTATTGTACAATGTATAAATTAATATATTAATATTTATGAAAAATATTAGCAGTAGGGCGAATTATATGGAAACATTAGAAGAAATAGATATGTTTATTTATAAAATTAGACAAGAACTAAATATTTTAATAGAATTAAATACTTATATAGAGGATAGATATAAGTTAGTAGATGCAGATGTAATTGATATAAGTAAAAAATTAGATGCAGAAGTAATTGGCCTAAGTAAAAAATTAGATATAGCCTTAAATAAATATAACAACTTATTTAAAGAAAAAACAATTGAATAAAGCTGTAAAGACTAAATTTTATTAATAATATTTATATATGATAATATTAGACGAAAAGGAGAAGATTAATATGCCAGTAGGAAATAGAATATTTTTAAAGAGAGAACTTCCAGATAAAGAATTAGTGAAAGCATTTAGTGAAATTCCAGCAGCTAATGTTGCAGATGCTATGGGTCGTTTATGTGCACTTCACTCAGATATAAAATTAATGTCAAGTCCAACAAAGAGCATGTGTGGAGTAGCTTTAACTGTAAAAGCTCGTCCTGGTGATAACCTTGCATTACATAAAGCGCTTAATATGGCTGAAGAAGGAGATGTAATTGTATTTTCAAATGAAGGAGATAGAAGCCAGTCAATAATGGGCGAAATTATGTATAAATATCTTTCAGATTTTAAAAAGATTGAAGGAATAGTAATAGATGGACCTATACGTGATATTGATACAATATCAAAATATATAATGCCAATTTACGCAACAGGGACAACTCCTGGTGGTCCTTACAAAGAAGGTCCTGGTGAAGTAAATGTGCCAATAGCTTGTGGGCGTATAGCTGTTAACCCAGGAGACATAATTCTTGGGGATGCTGATGGAGTAATAGTAATTCCTAAAAATGATGCAGCGCAAATATTAGAGAAAGCGAAAACTATTGCAGCAGGAGATGCAGCAAAGGTTGCAGCTTCAGCATCAGGAACAGTTAATAGACAATGGGTAGATAAGCTACTTGAGGAAAAAGGGTTTGAAATTATAGATGAGGTATATAGGGCTTAATAAAGTTTCTATACATCTAAATAGATGATAATAGTGATAAATTAGGTGTATTAGAAAAATATAGGAGATAATGCTACTTTATATCAGTTAAAGTGGCATTATTTTTAAATTTGATTCTAAATATACTTTAATGAAGTTCAGGAGGTAGAAAAATGAAAGATCCAATTCAAAAGTATTTTTTAGTAGGAACTATTCAATGGATGTCACATCCACCAGTAAATTATCCTTTACTTGAATCTGTTAAATCACTTGCATGTGATCCTTATTTTACAGCTTTAGAGGTAACTAAAGTAGCAGATGATGAAACACGTGCAGCTATGAAAAAAATATTAGAACAATCACATATTAAAGTTTGTTATGGAGCACAGCCTAGATTATTAGGATCTGGTTTAAATCCAAATGATATTAATGAAGAAGGAAGAAAAAAAGCAGAAGCTACACTAATTGAAGCAATAGATGAAGCAGAATATTTAGGCGCAAAAGGTATTGCATTTTTAGCAGGAAAATGGGAATCAGAAACAAAAAATCAAGCATATTCTCAATTATTAAAAACAACAAGAAATTTATGTGATTATGCAGCTAAAAAAGATATGATGATTGAGCTGGAAGCATTTGATTTTGATATGGAAAAAGCAGCATTAATTGGACCAGCACCTTATGCAGCACAATTTGCAGCTGATATGAGAATGACGAATAATAATTTTGGTTTATTGGTTGATTTATCTCATTTCCCAACAACTTATGAAACATCAAAATTTGTTATACAAACGTTAAGACCTTATATCACACATTTCCACATTGGAAATGCAGTAGTAGAAAAGGGATGTGAAGCTTATGGCGATCAACATCCAAGATTTGGATTTCCTAATAGTGCAAATGATGTTGAAGAATTAGTAGACTTTTTTACAGTATTAAAAGAAGAAGGTTTTTTCAATGCGAAGAATCCTTATGTATTGTCATTAGAGGTAAAGCCTTGGGGTGATGAAGATGGGGACATTGTTTTAGCAAATACAAAGAGAGTTATTAATAGAGCATGGGCTCTTGTAGAAGACTAATAATTTGGAGGTAATTAATATTATGAATATTGTAGTATTAGATGGCTATACATTAAATCCTGGTGATATAACATGGGATGGTATGGAGCGGTTAGGAAATCTAACGGTATATGATAGAACACCTGTGGATAAGATTGTTGAAAGAATAGGCAGTGCAGAGGTTGTTTTTACAAACAAGACACCAATCTTAAAAGAGACTTTTGAACAATGTCCTAATATTAAATTCGTTGGTGTGTTAGCTACTGGATACAATGTTGTTGATGTTGTAGCAGCTAAGGAAAAAGGTATTTCAGTTACTAATATCCCAACATATGGGACGGATGCAGTTGGTCAGTTTGTAATTGGACTTTTGCTTGAGATCTGCCATCATATTGCTCACCATGATAAAGCAGTACATGATGGACGTTGGGAAAACAATAACGATTGGTGCTTCTGGGATTATCCTTTAATCGAATTAGCAGGCAAGACAATGGGGGTTATCGGTTTTGGTCGCATTGGGCAGACTACAGGAAGAATTGCAAAAGCACTTGGCATGAAAGTTATAGCATTTGATGGATATCCAAAGGATGCATCTAATGAACTTGCAGAGTATGTATCTCTTGATACATTATTTTCTGAATCAGATGTTATAGCACTACATTGTCCTTTATTTCCATCTACAGAAGGAATTATAAATAGAGACAACATTTCAAAAATGAAGGATGGGGTAATTATCCTTAATAATTCAAGAGGACCTTTAATTGTAGAACAAGATCTTGCAGATGCATTAAATAGTGGAAAAGTATACGCAGCAGGTGTTGATGTTGTATCAACAGAACCAATAAAAGGAGACAATCCATTACTTACTGCAAAAAATTGTATTATTACTCCCCATATTTCATGGGCTCCAAAAGAAAGCAGACAAAGACTTATGAATATAGCAGTAGACAATTTAGATGCATTTATAAAGGGCGAACCAAAGAATGTTGTTAATAAATAATCATTAAAAATAATTTTATAACATGTTAGAATATATTCAACTATGGTAAAGTATTCAATTTGATATAATGGATGCATTAGTAGACAATGGGTAGATAAGCTACTTGAGGAAAAAGGGTTTGAAATTATAGATGAGGTATATAGGCCTTAATAAAATATTTTGGTGCAAGTTAACTTTATTCTGGTAAATTACAAAAAATAGATTATGATAAATATAAACAAGGATTCTGTATGTGAATTTATGGTGGATTTTAAAGGTCCGCTTCGGCTCCACCATGAAACCCACGAAAATCTAAAATTTGGATTTTCGTGGGTTATTTTAATTTGTATAGATTTGGAGAAGGTTCTATATACATAATCTTATAAGAAAATATTATTAAGATAAACAGGCAATTACTTAGATAGTACTCTAAGTGATTGCCTGTTCATTTCTATTTTTATTATATAAGATAATTTTTTCAATAAGCATTTTATTTGAATTATGCCAGGTATGAAGAGAATGGTTATAGAGATAAAAAAGCGATTTTTAACTTAAAAATATACAAGTGTATTTTAATAACATTCAGCTGATTCAGGAGCGTCTTTGGTATTAAATAATCATTATGTATTTTCGAGCAAGGAGTGGATTGCATAAACGGAAAGATAACAGATTTAACGACTTATTCAATGTGATGTACAGTTCAAAAAATCCAATTAATAAAACGCTTGACTTCTATAAAACTCTAAGTGCTATCATTTATATAAAGCACAAATTAATAACTTTTAAAACGCATTATTAATTTAGTAAGCAAGAAAAAATATACTTGAAATCACTCAAGTATTTTCAGAAGTAAGATATATTGTATCAAAAGAAGACCTAAGTGGAATTTATGATTTTAGTTATGAAAGGCATGCGAGGTAAATAGGGTCTATATTATAAAACAAATAAAATCAATCAGTGTACAAGCTAGTACAGAAGAAATTAAAAGGAGTGTTTATTATGGCAGAAAATATCAAACGTAACTGGACCTCGGCAGATATAACATCACAAAAAAATCGCTTGGTTGTTATTACAGGTACTGGTGGAATTGGATATGAAACAGCATTGGAGATGACTCGCGCAGGAGCCGAGGTTATAATGGCTGGTCGAAATAGGGATAAAGGAGAAGAAGCTATAAGAAAGATTAAGAAAATAAATCCTTCTGGGAATATACGTTTTGAAGAACTTGATCTAGCAGATCTTGCATCTATAGAAGCATTTGGTGAACGAATGAGATCGCAATGCAAAAGCTTAGATATTCTTATAAACAATGCAGCGGTAATGGCCCCGCCTAAGCGATTGGTTACAAAAGATGGATTTGAACTGCAAATGGGTACAAATTATTTTGGACATTTTGCATTAACAGCACAAATGCTTCCTCTTCTTAAAAAAGGAAATAAGCCTAGAGTAATTACCTTGAGTAGTTTAGCTCATCTTACAGGAGTTATAGATTTCGATGATCTTCAAGCAGAACACAATTATAAACCAATGGTAACCTATTCTCAGTCAAAACTTGCATGTCTTATGTTTGCGTTTGAATTGCAACGACGAAGTGATGCAGCTGGCTGGGGGATTACTAGTATGAGTGCACATCCAGGAATATCCAGAACGGAACTAATTCCTAATGGAGCTGGAAAGAATAGCGTAAATGGAATTATACGACGTTTAATGGGTCCGTTTTTATTTCAGCCAGCAGCTAATGGAGCGTGGCCATCACTTTATGCTGCGACAGCAGAAAATGCAACAGGCGGAACCTATTATGGACCTTCAAAAATGAAAGAGATGAGGGGGTATCCTACTATAGCTACAATTGCACCTCAGGCAATGGATATTAAGGTTGCTTCAAAGCTTTGGGAAGAATCAGAAAAGCTGACAAACGTAAAATTTATTTAATTAAAACTTGAGAATTTGAAACATAATAGGTAAGTATCTATACTAGGCTAAATGAATAAAAGCAAAGTCTTCTACTTTAAAATACCGCAGAATGCCTTGCTTTTTTTAGTTATCTTATTGTTCTGAAAATATATGAGAAAGAGACGACTTGTCGTCGGAATCATAAAGAGCAATTTTTAAATCGATGATATTTAAATTTTTCTTTAAATCATCTATTTGCTTTATAACCTCTTTCCGATGATCAATCATAATCTGCTTTCGCTGTCCATTGGTTTCAACGCCTTGCATAACTAAATCAATATATCTTCTGATCTCTTTAACTTGCATTCCAGTGTTCTTTAAACAGCAAATAAGTTTAACAACGTTTAAATCTGAATCACTAAACTGTCTATTTCCAGTACTATTTCTAGAGACAAAAGGTAAAAGCCCTTCTTTGTCATAGAACCGAATTGTATAAGGTGAAATATTACAAATATTAGCCACTTCGTTTATTGTATACATTAAGCTATTCTCCTTAAATAAGATTTTATAAACAATTAAAAAGGTTTTTAAAGCTGATTAGACTTAGATAGAACTCTAATTGGTACTGTTAGTATAAACGCAATTTCAAGAATTTTCAAGGCTTTAATGCCTTAAAAGAAAGATAAAAAATTAGATTAGATATAAAAATCATATTTTGCTTGTAGAAGTTCTTCAGAATAGCTACTATTACTAGGAGTTAGATCTTTATACTTATTTTATATAAGTTCGGCTCTTTTTCTTTTTGAATTAATCACTAGATAAGGATAAATTTCTTCCAGTAATTTAATTGCATTATTATATTTTAGAAAATAACTGTAACAATCTTTAAGTTTGGATTTATTATAATTTTTCTTTTGTTTAATAACACCTTTTCCAATAACAGACTTTATCTAATCTAATAATTCATATGCAGTGGAAGCTATAGAAATACAAGGAGATGGAAATTCATTTAAGTAATTATACCTTATATCTGAGTCTTGGTAAGTATTATTGCAACATATACCAATTTCTAAGCGCAATAAACCTTCCTACATTAACTTTTTGAAGATAATTTAGGAAGGCAGGAATCTCTTATTTTAGTATTAAATATATTAATTATTATTTTTAAAAGAAGTAGTTGCGTTATTATTTATAAGTTATAACATACAGATGCTTGTGTATCTAAGACACTGGCTATATATTTAGCAACTTCTAAGTGTTTAGGATGAATAAGATATTTATCCAAATCCTCCAATGATGCAAATTTTGTAATCAAAATTATATCATAATTGCTTTCACCAGGACGTATATTTATTTCAGCTTGTATATCTATTAGAACTTCTATTTTTCCTCTCATACTTAGAAGAATTTCTTGAGTTTTTTTAATAGTATCAGCATCTATATTTCTTAATTTTAATAATAAATTATTTACGATCATATTCTTTTACCTCCTAAAATATTTAATGTAGTTTGTAGGATTACCTGACCATCGATTAGAAGACAATTTTATGACATAGATATCCTTTAGTAAAGTACTCATAAAGTCTCTTCTATACTGGTAATTAATATATAGTCAAATAAGTTCATATTGCGTTATTTTGTAAACTATCCTTTGGTGCTATATGGTTCTAATTATGCCGCCATCAATAATATGCTCACTACCAGTAATGTAGGAAGCTCTGTCTGATATAAGAAAAGCAACAAGTTCAGCGATTTCTTCAGGTTTTGCCGGACGACCAAGTGGTATGCCACCGAGGTTATCCATTAATTCTTGACGTGCGCTATTATAGTCAATTCCAGAATTTTCTGCCATTCTTTCAATAAGACGCTCAGCAGCTTTTGTTTCTGTAAAACCTGGGGCAACTGTATTTATTCGTATTCCGTCTCCGCCAAACTGCGTAGCTAGATTTTTGCTGTAATTGGTTATAGCTGCTTTGGCAGCAGAGTATGGCATAGTCATTATGCCTGGAAGCTTTCGCTGAATAGATGATATGTGAATTATTACACCTTTCTGTTGTTTAATCATAGATGGTAGAAAACCACGATCTAAACGTACAGATGAAAATAGGTTTTGGTTAAATGCTTGTAACCAGTCATCATCACTTAAGCTTAATGCTCCAGCAGTGGAAGAGGAAGAACCTCCTACATTATTTATTAAAATATCCAATCCTCCAAGTTTTTCAAGGGTTTCTTTAATAATTTTTTCAGCACCCTCTGGTGTGCTAACATTTGCTTGAATAAAGCCTACAGAATCTGGTAAATCATTGGGCATAGTTCGTGCAGTTGTTATTATTGTTGCACCCGCATTAAATAAACGATCAACAATAGATCTACCAATACCTTTAGTTCCGCCTGTCACAAGTATGCGTTTACCATCTAGTTCTTTGTTGATATCAAGTGATAAAGTATTTTCCATAATTAAAAATACCTCCTTATAAATAAATTTGTTTTCTTAGTCAGTATAATCAAGTAAACTTGACGACATTATGTCAAGTTTAGGAATGATATTTATTTGCCATACTCTCTAGACGATTTGCAAATTCATTGAGTACACTTATAGGTTCGATGACTTGAAGAGTTGTGCCAAAGGAAAGGATGTAGCTATAGAGCCATTCATCCTCTGGAAGAGAAATAATTATATAAAAAATATAGACAATTAAGTACAACTATGATAAGATTTAATTACTTAAACGTTTACTGAAAAAGAGGAATATGTTATGAATAGTAATATTAAAAGACCCACAATTAAAGATGTCGCTAAAAAATCTAATGTTTCTGTAGCTACAGTTTCTAGGATAATAAATAATCTAGATGGTTATTCTGAAGAAACTAGAAAAAAGGTAATTGAAGTTATGGATGAACTTGGTTATCAAAGAAATGCCATTGCAAGAAATCTCAAGGTCAAGGAAACACGAACTATTGGGGTGTTACGTCCTAAAATAAGCACTACATATTATGTAGAAATTTTAAATGGAATAGAAGACTTTGCACAACGGAATAATTATAGCGTTATAATTTGTAATGGTGGAGATAAGTGGGAGAGGATGTCAGAATATCTTCAGGTATTATCTGAAAGGCAGGTAGATGGATTGATTGTTTGCAGCATACCCCCAGATGATACTTTATGCAAAAGGATAATAGATTCACATATTCCAACAGTTCTTGTTTCAGGATTATCGTATAAGTATTCATTACCTTATGTTAAGGTTGATGATTATCAAGCTTCTTATTCAGCAACCACATATTTAATTGAAAATGGCCATAAAGAAATAGCAATTATATCTGGACCGACTGAAGACCCTATAGCAGGAGTACCGCGATTAAATGGATTTTTGCAAGCATTAAGAGATAATAACATACCTATAAAGAAAAATCTTATTAAAGAAAAAGGTTTTAGCTTTATAGATGGAGTTGAAGGAATGAATGAACTTCTAAAGACAGGTGAGAAATTTACAGCTATTTTTGCAGTATCTGATGATTGTGCTGTTGGAGCATTATCTGTAGCACATAAGAATGGTTTAAAAGTACCAGAGGATATTTCTATAATAGGTTATGATAACACAAATATAGCTGAAATGTCATATCCACCTTTAACAACAGTAGCACAACCTTTATATGATATGGGTAAAAAATCTGTTGAAATGTTAATAAAAAGAATTTCTTACAAGGAAAAAGTTGAAAGCATAATAATGCCATTTGAAATTATAGAAAGAGAAACAGTGAAAAAAATTAAAAATATATAAGTTGCGCTAATAAATTTAAATTTACAGTTCTAGTATTGTAAGTGCTCAATTGCAGCTGAAATGTAGAAAATTAATAGCAATATATATAACCGATTATAGGAAAATAAGATATTTCAATGATTATTTATAAAATAGTATTAAGCTATATTACAAGTTTTATATACAATTCTAAGTTTTAAACTTTGTAATAGTTTCATATAAGATTTGCAAAAAAATTATTACGTAAATTTTTATGGCTTACGTAAACGATTAAGTATTAATAAGTAAAAATAGATATTAAAATGTACTTTTTAGGGTTAATATACCTAAAATAGTATGATTAATATAATATTAAACCTACGTAATCGTATACTGAAATTACAAAATAGGAGGAATAGAAATGAATAAAAAATTAAAATTACTAATGTCAATTACTATTAGTTCAGTAATTGGAATTTCATTGTTAGCAGGATGTGGTTCTAAGGGAGGTAGCACAGAAAATGGAAAAGTAAAATTAGAGTTATTTTCAACTAAGGCAGAAAACAAAACAATATTGCAATCATTAGCTAATGAATTTCAAGAGAAGAATCCTAATATTGAGATTTCAATTAATTCGCCTGCAAATGCTGGTACTGTTTTAAAAACAAGACTTGCAAAAAATGATATGCCAGATTTAGTAGCTCTAGGTGCAGATGTAAACTATGGTGCGCTAGTAGATGCAAATGCTCTTGTTGATCTTACTAATGATAGCATCATTGAAAATATACAAAAACCATATTTAGATATGCTTCATGGCATAGCAAGTAATGATAACGGAAAGATATATGGAGTTCCATATGCTACTAATGCTGATGGCATTTTATACAATAAAGATATATTTTCGAAGCTAGGATTGCAAATTCCTAAAACTTGGGATGAATTCATGGCTGTATCGAAAAAAATTAAAGATTCAGGTCAATTACCATTTTATTTGACACTTAAAGATGCATGGACTGGAATGTGTTTCTGGAATGTTATAGCTAGTGACTTGGAGCCTAGTAATTTCTTAGCTGATAAAAAAGCAGGAAAAACAACTTTTGAAGCTACACATGGAGAAATAGTGGACAAGATGGAGACTATAGGAACCCTTGGGCAAGAAGATATTTTAGGAGTATCATACAATGATGGTAATGCAGCCTTTGCACAAGGTAAATCAGCAATGTATTTACAAGGTAACTGGGCTATTAGTGAAATAAAAAAAGCAAATCCTAATATTAATATAGGTATGTTCCCATTACCTGCAAGTAACGATCCATCTAAAAATAATATAGTATCTGGTATAGATGTGTTATTGGGAATAACAAGTAAGTCAAAACATTCTGATGAAGCAAAAAAATTCATAGAATTTATGACTCAAAAGGAGAATGCTAAAAAATATATAAAAGATCAATTCGCATTTTCTGCAGTTAAAGATGTGACACAAGATGATCAAAGTGTAACGGATGTACAAGAAAGCTTTAAAAATGGAAAAATAGGTGTTTTCCCTGATCACTACTATCCAAGCTCATTTGATGCAGCAAGTTTAGTTCAAGGATTCTATAGTAAAAAAGATAAGGCAGACTTCTTAAAACAACTTGATACTGAATATGATAAAGCTAATAGCAAGCAATAAATAGGAGAAAATAAAAGGCATAAGGATGTCCTAAAAGATGACTGTAGCTAGATATTTATTGATAATCATGAAAAATAATATTTCTAGGAAAATAGACTGAATTTAGGACAACCTATGCTATATGTTAATAATATTTATTTGTTAAATGAAAAAAATAATAGGGGGCTGAAGGTTTTGAAAAAGAAAAAAGCTTTTTATATTATGACTATACCAGCAGTTTTGTTATTCTTTATATTTCATACATTATCTCTTTTAGAAGGTGTATTTTATAGTTTTACTAATTCAAAAGGATATGGTGATTGGAGTTTTGTTGGATTAAAAAACTATATTGCAGTATTTCAAGATAGTAATGTTATGCATGCGTACATTTTTACTTTCAAATTTGCAATTATAACTACAATTATAGTAAATATTTTAAGTCTTTTAATTGCTGTAGGTTTAAACTCAAAAATTAAATTTCAAAATACTTTAAAGTCAATATATTTTATTCCTAACATATTAGGAACTTTAATAGTAGCATTTATATTCAATTTTGTATTTGCTCATGTTATACCAAACATTGGAGAGACTATGAACATTTCTATGCTTAGTAAAAACATCTTAGGTGATGAAAAACTTGCATGGCTTGGAATAGTGTTTGTAGCAGCATGGCAATCCATAGCCTTTAATACAATCATATATTTATCTGGACTTCAGACAATTGATACTGATGTTTACGAAGCCTGTGATATTGATGGCGCTAGTTCATGGCAAAGATTTAAAAGCATAACATTTCCATTAATAGCACCATTTTTCACAATTAACATGGTTTTATGTATGAAAGGATTTTTAATGGTATTTGATCAGGTTGTGGCTATGACAGGAGGAGGACCAGGAACTGTTACTCAGTCAATATCTTATGTAATTTATAACGGAGGATTTAACCAAGGAAGTTTTGCATATCAATCTGCGAATGCTGTTATTTATTTCATCGTAATTGTAGCAATATCATTATTTCAGCTTAGAGTCCTTGAAAAGAGGGAGGAAAAAGTACTATGAGGAGAAACAAAACTAATTGGATAGTAACTACGCTTATGATAGCAGGAGCCTTAGTGGCTATAATATTTCCATTGTATTTAACAATATTAATAGCTGTGAAATCTCCACAAGATATGGTACCAAGTGCTTTATCATTTCCAAAGTCATTGCGTTTTGAAAATTTTACTGAAGCCATTGAAATGACAAATTTCTTTGATGCTCTAAAAAATAGTTTAACAATAACAATTTCAGTATTAATTCTTACAATACTTTCAAATTCTTTGGTTTCATATGCTATAGCTAGAAATAGAAAGAAAAAGTTTTTTAATGCATTATACTATTACTTCTTAAGTGCTATGTTTGTACCATTTCCAATAATTATGCTGCCTCTTGTAAAGCAAGTAAATATTTTAAACATGGATAATATCATTGGAATAATATGCTTGTATGTTGTATTTGGATTACCTTTTAATATATTTTTATATTCAGGTTATATTAAATCAATTCCAGTTTCACTTGAAGAAGCAGCAACAATAGATGGTGCTTCAACTTTTCAAGTATTTTGGAGAATAATTTTCCCTTTATTAAAGCCTATTAATGCTACAGTTGCAATTACTACTTGTTTGTGGACATGGAATGATTTCATGTTGCCACTTATCATTTTGGGCAAGCCAGAAATGGCTACATTGCCTTTAGTTCAATATGTATTCCAGTCTCAATTTACTACAAATTATAATCTGGCTTTTGCGTCATACTTGCTAGCATTATTACCAATGTTTATTGTGTACATCTTTGCACAAAAATGGATAAGAAATGGTATTGTAACTGGCGCTGTTAAATAATAAAAATGCATTTAAACGAAATAAAATAAGTAATATTAAAAGGAGAATAAGTCATGGATAAAAAATGGTGGAAAGAAAGTGTTGTTTATCAAGTATATCCTAGGAGTTTTAATGATTCTAATGGAGATGGAATTGGAGATTTAATAGGAATAATAGAGAAGTTAGATTACTTGAAAGAATTGGGGATAGATGTAATATGGTTATCTCCTGTATATAAATCACCAAACGATGATAATGGATATGATATAAGCGATTATGAAGATATAATGGACGAATTTGGAACAATGGAAGATATGGATAATCTTATTAAGGAAGGAAATAAAAGAGGAATAAAAATTCTTATGGATTTAGTTGTAAACCATACTTCTGACGAACATAAATGGTTCATCGAATCTAAGAAATCAAAAGATAATCCTTATAGAGATTATTATATATGGAGAGATCCAGTAAATGGAGAAGAACCAAATGATTTAAGATCAACATTTAGCGGTAGTGCATGGCAATATGATGAAACTACAGGGCAGTATTATTTACATTTATTTAGTAAAAAACAGCCAGATTTGAACTGGGAAAATGAAGAGGTGCGCAATAGAATTTATAAAATGATGAACTTTTGGATTGATAAAGGTATTGGTGGATTTAGGATGGACGTTATTGACCTTATAGGAAAGATTCCTGATGAAAAAATCACAGCTAATGGTCCAAAACTTCATGAATATATTAGAGAAATGAATAAGAAAACATTCAGCGGTAAAGATTTACTAACAGTTGGAGAGACTTGGGGATGCACTACAGAAATAGCTAAGAAATATTCAGATCCAGATGATAGTGAACTTAGCATGATATTTCAATTTGAACACATTTTATTAGATCAACAGCCAGGTAAAGAAAAATGGGATTTGAAGTCGTTAGAATTATTGGACTTAAAGAGAGCATTATCTAGATGGCAAGTAGATCTAGAAGGCACAGGCTGGAATAGTTTATTCTGGAATAATCATGATGTACCAAGAATAGTTTCAAGGTGGGGAAATGATAAAGAATATAGGATAGAAAGTGCGAAAATGCTGGCTACATTATTACATGGAATGAAGGGGACTCCATATATATATCAAGGTGAAGAGCTTGGTATGACAAATGTAAGATTTAAAGAGTTAGAGGATTATAAGGACATAGAAACTATAAACATGTATAATGAAAGAAAAAAACAAGGGTATTCTCATGAGGAAATAATGCAATCTATATATACAAAAGGCAGAGATAATGCTCGTACTCCAATGCAATGGGATGATAGTGAAAATGCAGGTTTTACAAGTGGACAGCCTTGGATAAAAGTAAATCCTAATTATAAGGAAATAAACGTTAAATCGCAATTAAAAGACGAAAATTCTATATTTAATTACTATAAGAAATTAATAAAAATAAGAAAATCAAATCCAGTAGTAGTTCATGGAAAATATGAATTGATTTTAGAAGAAAACAAAGAAATTTTTGCATATACAAGAACCTTAGAAAATGAAATGTTACTAGTAATGTGTAATTTTACAGGAAATGAGACACAGTTTGCAATTGAAAGAAAAATTGAATTTAAATTTAAAGAGCTTTTAATTTCAAATTATAGTGTTAATGAAAATGACTTGGTTGACAGGATAAAGCTTAAACCATACGAATCTAGAATTTATAAGTTTATATTATAGAAATCTTTTTATAAATTGGTATAATACTGTTCTTCTTTAGCTTATTCGGAATAATTTTATATAGTTAATATGTATATTTTTAAATGATTAAATATATTTATAGTAAAGTTAGTAGAAGTAAAGGAATGGGATTGTATTTATGTGAAAATTTATTTGGTGGATTTTAAAGGTCGTACCTTTCCCCCACCCATGAAACCATCGATTATATAAAAGTAGAGTCTTATGTCTTGATTTAAATTAAATTAGTGTTAGAAAAGAGGGAACTATGGTATTATTAATATAATCGAAGAAACAATTTAAAGACATAGTATACAATAGAATATAATTATTGTATATTTTTATAGCAGCATTTACATTAGCAAACGGAATTAAATTGGATATCAACTTTTGCATAAGGGATGGATGAAAAGCTGGTGAAGCGTCTAAACAGCTAATATTGTTTGTATTAAAATTATTTGGAATTTTGTTTTGGGCAAGATAAATTTTAGTTTAATAGGAGGCAATTATGAGAAAATTAATTAGCTTTATGCACATTTCACTTGATGGATTTGTTGCAGGTAAAAATGGGGAGATGGAATGGATATTAGTGGACAATGAATTGTTTGATTTTGTTGCAAAAATGACAGATCAGGCTGATTCAGCCCTTTATGGTAGAGTGACTTATGAAATGATGCAGAATTATTGGCCAACAGCAGGGGAACAAGCTAATGCTACGAAACATGATATTGAACATTCTGAATGGTATAATAAAGTTTCAAAAATTGTTTTATCGAGAACTATTAAAACTACAGAATTTAGTAATGTAAAATTTATTAATGATAATTTATCAGAAAACATAAATGAAATAAAAAAACAAGAGGGTAGAAATATTTTAATATTTGGAAGTCCACGGGCAACGCAGTCATTATTGAACGAAGGATTAATTGATGAATTTTGGCTTTTTGTTAATCCAATAATATTGAATGAAGGGATGCCAATGTTCAAGGATATAAAAAAGATAACTAATCTAAAATTTATAGAAAATAGAAATTTCTCAAATGGGGTAATTGCACTTCACTATGGAATAGTCAATAATTAATATAGATACTAATTTAGAAGACCATTATATTATATGTTAACCAGGAAGCTACATTAAATGGGAAGAGCATTGTTTTATGAAACCCACGACTAAGAATGTCGTGGGTTTTTACCATTTTTTGATGTTTTATATTCAACAGAAATAACATTTGTAACAGTTTCTTTTATTAAGGATCTATTCTATTATTAAAGAACTTTAAATTTTATATATTATCTATTAAGTGATAAATTTTGCTTTTAAAGTTAAACTTTAGATGATATTATTAATATTAGGAATTATAAACATTATGTAGATATGATACGTCATGCATATAAATATGTGTACTAATGGAAGGATGTAATATTATGGAATATGTTGTTTTGCAAGTTGTACTAAAAGAAAAGTTTATTGGGACAGGCTCAGGTAACTTGACAGAATTAGAAAAAGTTATAAATACACAAGCTAGTAAAGGCTATAAATTACATACTATCACAACTGCTTCGTCAGGTAGTAAAGGTTTTATGGGTGGAGACAGAATTCAAGCTACACTAGTTTTTGAGAAATTGTAATCAGTCTTATCGAAGAATTTAATTAATTATTTTCTTTAAAGATACATAGTTGATGTTGGTAAACGTGCTTCATCTCAACAATAAAATCTACGACCATTTGTATGTGGAACAAATAGTTACAGAAGCACGTGTAAGAAGCCTGTTAAGCAATTTTGGAGAATATATAATTAGCAGGAATGTTACTAAATGAAAAAAGTTCATAAGAGACTTTGTAAAAGAAGTCATAGTGTATAAAGAACACATTGAAGCTATCTTCAATGTGTCTTTTTCTTGCTCAAAAAATAACAAAGGAGTTAAAGGCTTTAGTTATAAGATCTGTTGGGTAAATCATTCGCGTAATTTCTGTGAAAAATTTTTTATCATGGATTGCTTATTTTGCACCTTCCTCGTTAATAAATATTATTAACTTGTATAGAATCATTAAATTAGTTAGTAAAACAATTTATAAATGATTTGAATTTACCTAATTAGCTTGAATTATGTAAACTCCTAAAATTAATAAAAAAACTCCTATAGCTCTTAGAGGAGTTAATAGATGAATTTGATTGCCTAATAATCCAAAATGATCAAATAGTACTGAAAGGATTATCTGACCACATATTACAAGACTAAACATATTCGCAAATCCAATTTTTGGAGATGAAAATATAGTTGAAAATATATAGAAGGCTCCAAACAATCCTCCCGTTAACATCCACCAACTAGTATTTCTGATGTTTGCTGCAGTTGGTAAAGTACTGGAGCCATTTAATATAGTGATAAAAAATACCAAAGCAAGCCCTAAAGTTCCAACAGCAAAACTGATAAGAGATGAGAGTATAGGATTTCCTATTTTAGAACGAAAAGCTCCATTTATACCAACTTGCAGAGTCAAAGCAAAGCCTGATATTAATGAGAGTAAATAATACAGGAATGTCATAGTATAACCTCCATTAAATTTAAGATTATAAAGCTTTCTATGAAATTAAATTAAACATAGAAAGCTTTATTAAAAGAGTAATTACAATTAATTTGAGTTTTAGTCTAAATAATTTTCAAATATGTCATCTAGCCAATCAAACATAACTTGATGGAATAGTGCATGATTACCTTCCTGACAATGTTCTTCTGCGCCTTCACCTATAGTAAAGACACGAACTGTCTTTGGTGCTTTTATTGAATCTAAAAGGGCATTTAATTGATCATTAGAAACAAAGTGATCTGTTTCTCCCATAGTAAGCAATATAGGGCATTTAATCTTTTCAGCAACGCCTTTTAAGGAAGCTTTCTTCATTTCATCAAAAACTTCATATCTGTGTTTTAAGCCAAATACCCATTTACCATTGTTTAGCATCCAACGAAGATTTGAATTATTTTCTTCAGCTTTTGCAAGCATTGCTTCTTTTTGTTCTGTTGGTAAGCTTAATACTTTTTCAAGTTGAGGATTTTGATTTATAGTGGATTCATAAGTGTCATAGAATACGTTGAAAGCAATACATGCTTTTATACGTTCATCAAAAGCTGCTGCTCTTGGTGCAAAGTAACCACCTAAGCTCATACCAAGTAAGGATATTTTATTAATATCGATATCGTTTCTTGTTTCAAGGTAATCTATTGCAGCACCTACTGGAACTTCCGCATCATGACGCATATAAAGGTTATTCTTTCTTAAAGCTTCTCCTTGTCCTGGGCATTCAAAGATCAAGCAATTATAACCACGTTTTATTGCTGGAGCAGCCCCACAGAAATAAAGTTCTTGAAGAGTGGAGTCATATCCACCGATAAATAATAAAGTTGGTATTGTTGAGGCATTAGCTTTATCATAGTTTGATGCTCCATAGAAATAGCCCTTTAAATATGTACCTTCATATGGTATTTCAACTATTTCAAAATGTGAATCTATAAGCTTCATTGCTTTTTCGAAAGTCTCAACACTTTTTTCAAAGTTTTCACTACGTCTTGGATCAGTTCCTTGTAAAAAGAATTCAGCAGTTCTATAATAATTATGAGCTCTAAGGAAAGCCTCTCTAGCACTTATTTTATGTCTCTTATTTAAGCAGTCAATACCTATTTGTTCAACTCTTTCAGCAGTATTTTTCCATTCTTCATACCAGCTATCAAAGTCTCCTTCTTTAATTTTAGCAGCTGTTGATAAGGCTTCACCTATTTCTGCTCCTTGATATCCTGCATAAGTTGCAGCTCTTAATAATTCAAATGAAAATGCTTGGTCTTGAAAATGTAGTTTCATAGTTAAATCCTCCTCTATATAATAATTTTTAGTTTTATTGTTAGTAAATATATTTTTTTAATTGAACATTCAGTGAATGAAAAGTGTAAAATTCCACAAAGGAATTTTTATTTTTTCCAAGTTGTTTGAGTATAATTTATAATTTGTTCTAAATACTCATCTTTACTTATTGAATACAAATTTTTTTCTCCAAAAAGTATATTTTGTAATATATACGTGTAGATAGCACTCCAAAACTGATTTGCCATCATGAAAAAGTCAAAAGCTTCTATTTCATTTTTTTCGGATTTCTCTTTTAAGATGAGCTCTGTTTTATGAATTACTTTCTTTATATGGTTATTAAAAGTACTAATATATTCATCGGATAATATATTTTGTTCCCTTAATAATATAATTACTATATTTTTATCATTGCCAATATACTTAAATATTATGTTTCCCAATTTTAGAAGAATTTCTTTAAGTGGTGTGTCAGAGGTAACTTCGGATAGATCTTCTTCAAATTTAATCCATTTTTCATCAATAAATTCTTTAATAATTATATCTAAAATTTGCTTTTTTCCATCTGGGAAATAGTGATAAATAAGTCCGTCAGCCATGCCAATATTCTTTGTTATCTGTCTAGTTGTAGTTGCATGGTAACCGTTTGAGGCAAATAGTTCCTTTGCTGAGTCTAAAAGCTGACTACGTCTTTCTATTGCTTGAAGATCTCGGTTCGTAAGTTTAGTGTTATTATTATTCAAATTATTCACCGCCTGTTCAATGAAATTATAAAACATATTTAAATAGAATGCAATAGTATAAAAATAATTTTTTCTATCCAATTATTAAAACTTACATAAATGTCACATTCATGTAAGCTTTTCAAATGGTACATTATAGATCTTTGATATAAACTAAGCTTAGAAGCGGAGCGGTAAGCTAGTTTGAATAATTTGTAAGGAGTAATTAGAGATGGATATAATATTTATATTAAAAGCAATTATAATAGGAATAGTGGAAGGTATTACTGAATTTATACCAGTATCTTCAACAGGACATATGATATTGGTAGGATGGGCAATTGGCTTCAGCGGAGAATATGCAAAGATGTTTGAAGTGGTAATTCAGATTGGAGCTATAATGGCAGTAGTCGTATTATATTGGACAAAAATTAAAGATAGTATAATAGAATTTTTCATATTTATATTTACCAAAGGAAAAGAAGGAGAAAAAGGTTTTAGATTTGGAATAAATGTTATTATTGCATCTATTCCAATGGGTATTACTGGATTATTATTTTATAGTAAAATAAAAGCAAGATTTATACCAGAGGCTGTTATAGTTGGGTTTATAGTTGGTGGTTTGTTATTATTAATAATTGAAAAGATATATAGAAATAAGAAAACTAAAGTGTGTAGTATAGACAAAATAGCACCTGAACAAGCATTTAAGGTTGGATTATTACAACTCTTTTGTATGTGGCCGGGTATGTCAAGAAGTGCATCCACAATAATGGGGGGATGGATTGCAGGATTATCAACACCAATAGCAGCGGAATTTTCATTTTTTATAGCAATTCCAGCTATGATAGGCACATCAGCAAAAGATTTGTATGAATTTAATTATTCAATTATGAATGAAACTTTATGGATTTCATTAATAATGGGAACTGTTGTAGCATTTGTTGTGGCTTTGATAGTTATGAAAAAATTTATAAACTATTTAAAGAAGAAACCAATGAAGGTATTTGCAATATATAGGATTATTGTAGGTTTCTTACTTGGAACATTAGTATTAACTAATATTATTAAATTAGCAGCGTAGAATGGAGATCTTAAAATGAACATTTAAGAAGTTAGTAATTTAAGCAAGGTGTATAGTAGAAAAGTAGCTTCTTGTTGAAAATGGAAAATTATTAGTATTTCAATTATAAAGAATGAAAAAACTAAATTTAGTTTATATTGTATTTAAATTCATATTGTATACTTATAAGAGGGAGGTGGTAGCTTTGAATAAAGTTTTAGTTATTGATGATGACGACTATATCAGAGAACTTATTTGTGAAGTATTGAAAAATGACGGATTCACTGTGTATGAAGCTGTAAATGGAAGGGATGCATTTCAAAAACTTGGAGAGAAAAAAATAGACCTTTGTGTGCTTGATATTATGATGCCTCAAATGGACGGCTATGAATTTTGTAAGCAAGTACGCAGATATTATGAGGATATGCCAATTTTAATGTTAACAGCCAAAAGCGAGCTTTCCCAAAAAGTAAAGGGCTTTGAGCTTGGTGCAGACGATTATTTAACAAAACCCTTTGAAGTCGATGAGTTGCTTGTTAGAATAAAAGCACTTTTGAGGAGGTATAAGGTAGCTGCTTCACAGACTATTAGCATTGGGAATTTAGTTATAGATAAAAGTAGTTATACTATTGTTAAAAACAATGAGAAATGCGATATACCAATGAAGGAATTTGAACTTTTATTTACGCTTGGAAGTTATTCTGGTAAAACTCTTTCTCGTGATAGGTTAATCGAAGAAGTGTGGGGGCTTGATTTTGAAGGGAACGAGAGAACTCTTGATGTTCATATAAACCGTCTTAGGGAGAGATTTCCGTCTGATATTTATAAATTCAAAATTACAACAATTAGAGGACTTGGCTACAGATTGGAGGAAGTGGTGTGAGAGAAAACAGGTATTTTTTCATGTTAATACTTATTTTTATTACAACATTACTTGGACTTACAAGTGGATATTATATTTGTATATTTATTTTCGGAAAAACAGAAAATATTCCTTCATATCTAATATTTATTATTCAAAGTTTAGCTTCTGCTGTGATATATTTTTTAGCTTGGAAAGTAAATTTCTATTTGCACTGGAAATTTGCTAATAAACATAAAAGATTTGATCTTTCACATTTTCCAATATTAAGAGGAGCTATTGAAGCCATGAACACAATTGCTTCTGGTGATTTCAATGTGCTTGTTAAAACAAATGAACTAGATCCTTTTAATGAGATTGCAGACAATGTCAACAGAATGGCGAAGGATCTAGAAGCTTTGGAAAAACTGCGACAAGATTTTATATCAGATGTATCCCATGAAATACAGTCACCATTAACCTCTATATCAGGATTTGCTACGTTATTGAAAAAGGGGAATTTAAGTGAGAAACAAATATCACACTATGCAAATATTATAGAAACTGAAAGTAAACGATTATCAAAATTAAGCGAAAATCTATTGAGATTATCTAATTTGGAAGCGAAAGATAATAATTTAAACTTAAAGAAGTATCAAATTAACAAGCAAATTGAAAGTATTTTACTTATGCTAGAGCCACAGTGGTCAGTAAAGAATATAACACTTGATCTTTCTCTTTATGAAACCACAATATGTGGAGATGAGGATTTATTAAGTCAGGTATTTATAAATTTGCTTAATAATGCTATTAAATTTACACCAGAAAACGGCAGTATAGGAGTTAACATATCAAGCAATGAAAACACAATTGAATGTAAAATTTCCGATACAGGTATAGGTATTTCACAAGAAGATCAACCGCGAATTTTTGAGAGGTTTTATAAAGCAGATAAATCTCGTGATCGTTCTTTGGGCGGAAATGGACTTGGGCTATCAATCGTAAAAAAGATTGTTGATTTACATGGGGGGAAAATAACTCTTAAGAGTGAAATTGGAAATGGTACAGAATTTACTGTTTGGTTACCAAAATAAAATCTAATATGTTAAAAGCCACAGTCTGAATTAATGGAATGTGGTTTTTCTTTTTGTTTACATTGCGTTTAAATTCCATTTAAATTGAGTTTAAATTGTAGCAATATACTATGTTTGTAGCATTCAAATAGGTTTTATAAATAATATTTTTGTTAATGAAAAATTTTATTACTCATATAATGGAAGGAGTTTTTATAATGGAAAACATGGAAAATATAGATGAAAAATCACTTTATTATCTAGAAAAAGCACCTGTTACAAAAGCAATAATGCATATGGCTATTCCTATGATACTTAGTAGTATAACGTCAGTTGTCTATAATATCATAGATGCTTTTTTTATTGGTAAACTTAATAACACTGCAATGATGGCAGCAGTGATACTGGCCTTGCCATTTTCATCAGTACTAATGGCACTTGGGCAAATGTTTGGAGTAGGCTCAGGAACCTATATATCGAGACTTTTAGGTGAAGGAAATACAGACAGTACCAAAAAAGTTAGTTCTATTAACTTTTGGTCATCAATAATTATAGGCATTATTTTTACGATTATATGTCTACCTTTTTTATCCTTCATTTTACCTCTTTTAGGAGCAAGTGGTGAGACTCTACAATATACAAGAAATTTTGTTATGATACTTGTTATTGGTGCTCCAGTTATTATTGTTAATATGGCGCTTGAAGCAGCTGTACGTGCTGAGGGAGCATCTAATGTTTCCATGAATGGTACTATAGCAGGTATTATAATTAATATAATACTCAATCCATTCTTCATTTTTATTCTTAATATGAATGTTATGGGATCAGCACTAGCCTCTCTTTGTGGTAATATAGTTTCAGTTTTGTATTTTATATATTATCTGCAAAAGAAGAGTGTTGTTCAGAGTTTGTCAATTAAGAATTTTAAACCAAGTAAAGAAATTTATAGTGAAATTTTTAAGGTTGGAGTTTCGGCTTTATTACTTAGTGGATTTATGGTAATTATAGGCGTATTTTTCAATAATTATTCTATGATTTATGGTGACGATATTGTTGCCGGATTTGGAGTAGCACAAAGAGTTATTCAAATTGTAGATTGTATTGGGATGGGCTTTGCAATGGGAGTTGTACCACTAATTGCATTTGCTTACTCTTCCAATAATCAAAAACGTCTTATGGAGATTATTAGAAAAACAATATTGTATATTCTAGGTCTAACATTAGCTATAGGAGCAGTTATATTTACACTCAGATTACAGATTATTGGAATATTCAGTATTGATCCTAAGGTCATTGCTATAGGGCAAATAACTCTCATAGCTCAACTTTCTTCAACTATATTTGCTGCACTATGTGAATTTTTCACTGGAATCTTCCAAGCCCAAGGAGATGGTATGAAATCAACAGTTATGGCTTCTGTAAGGGGTGTTCTATTTATTCCTATTTTGATTGTAGGAAACTTACTATTTGCTGTTAATGGTGTTATTTGGTCTATGACAGCTACAGAGGGATTATCATGTTTGATAGGAATTATTTTATGGCTTAGGATTAGAAGGAAAAGATGTTGATGCAAAGAATCAGGAGTAACAGAAAGTTAAAATAATTATGTATTGACAAATATCAATGATAATGATATCATAATCACATAAATTAATGATAGATTTAATTAGGATTGTTACTGGCAGGCAGGCAAGACCTTAATATTATGGAAATATTACATATTTGCATAATTAATGGTCTTTTTTTTATGCTCAAAAATATAAATGATATGTTTTGAAAGGAGGATAAAATGAAAATTACGCGAATCATCAATAATAATGTAATTTGTGCAGTGAATGTTAGGAGACAGGAACTAATACTTTTAGGAAGTGGTATAGGTTTTCAAAAGAAAAAAGGAGACGAAGTAGATGAGGAAAAAATCGAAAAGGAATTTTTCTTAAAGTCTAAAAATGTAACTGGCAAGTTATATGCACTCCTTGCTCAAATACCTATAGAATATATGAGAGTGTCTGATAGTATTATTAGATATGCAAAAGAGACTTTGGGAAAGGAACTTAATGAAAATATCTATATTACATTAACGGATCATATTAATTTTGCAGTAGCAAGATATTTAAATGGCTTAATTTTTAAAAATGCATTATTGTGGGAAATAAAGAAATTTTATGCACCAGAATTTAGTATTGCATTAAAAGGTGTAGATATAATTAATAAAGAATTCAATGTGGAATTGACTGAAGATGAAGCAGGATCAATTGCCTTACATATTGTCAATGCTGAATTAGGCTCAGAAATGGAAGAAACTATGAAAATAACTCAGTTGATTCAGAAAGTTTTGAATTTAGTTAGGTATCAATATAAAATTAATTTTAATGAAAATTCATTGAATTATATGAGGTTTGTTACTCATTTAAAATTCTTTGCTTATCGCTTATTTAGCAATAATACTATAGAAAGCAATGATGAAGAATTTCAGGATATTATCAAAGCAAAATATAAAAATGAATATCAATGCAGTTTGAAAATTAGAGAATTAATCAAGCAGGATTATCAAAAAGAATTGACAGAAGAAGAATTAGTATATTTAACTGTTCATATTAAAAGAGTTATAATTCAATAAAAAGTGATGAAATAAAAGAATAATGAATATAACTAGGATTGTTACTGATTAAGCAGGCAAGACCTAGAGTTTAGCAAATGTATAGCATATGTAGCTATATATCTGCTAGACTCTAGGTCTTTTTTTATAAAAAAATAAAGTGATTTTTAGGAGGAAATAATATGAATTACCAGAAGACGGCAGCCGACATCTTAAAGCTTGTTGGTGGAGAAAAAAATGTTGAATATGTAACTCATTGTGCAACAAGATTACGTTTTAATCTAAAAGATGATGCAAAGGCAGATAATGAAGCTATTAAAAAAGTTACAGGTGTTATGGGGGTTGCAAATAGCGGGGGACAATATCAGGTTATTATCGGAAATAATGTGAATAACGTTCACAAGGAATTGATGGAGTTAGGAGATTTTAAAAGTGCCACTACTGCAATGAATTCCGCAAAAAAAGGAAGAGTCTCCACTGTACTAGACACTCTTTCTGGAATCTTTACTCCTATTTTACCAGCAATGATTGGTTGTGCAATGATCAAAGCTGTACTTGTCATATTAAAATCAGCTGCGTTGCTTCCAAGCGATAGTCAACTTTATACCATTTTGACATTTATCAGTGATTCAGCGTACTATTTTTTGCCTATGTTACTTGCATGGAGTTCAGCTACTAAGTTTAAATGTAATGTTGGTTTAGCAATGGCTTTAGCAGGTGTATTACTACATCCAAGTTTTTCAGCATTAATGAGTGATGGAAAATATGTGACATTTTTGGGACTTCCAATTACGAAAACAACTTATTCATCATCTGTAATTCCTATTATTTTAGCAGTATGGGTAATGTCATATGTTGAAAAATTTGCAGAAAAATTTTCACCAAATGTAGTAAAATCTATTTTAAAACCGTTAATTATTATAATTGTGATGGCGCCTCTTACATTAGTTGCCATTGGACCTTTAGGGGCTATTATTGGTATCTATGTTGCTAGTGCTGTAACATTTATTAATACACATGCAGGATGGTTAGTTTCAGGAATTGTTGGTGGAACATTCCCATTCCTTATTATGACAGGAATGCACTATAGCTTAGGTCCAATTGCTATTACAGCTTATACTACTACAGGAGTAGAAGGTATTATTGGACCAGGAATGTTAATTCACAGTTTTACTCAAGGTGGAGCAGCATTAGCAGTTGCGTTAAAAACAAAAAATAAAGACTTCAGACAGGTTGCTACTTCTACAAGTATGACAGCTGTACTTGGTGTTACTGAACCAGCCATGTTTGGTGTTAACTTAAGATTAAGAAAACCATTAATTGCAGTTGTGATTGGTGGTATTATAGGCGGAATATATGTTGGAGCCTTTGGAGTAGTAAGATCAGCTATGGGTGTTACTGGTTTAGCAACGCTACCTGCATTTATTACAGCAAATCCTTCTAACCTAATAAATGCAGTTATTGGTTGTGTCATTGGTTTTGTGGTTTCATTTGCTTTGACATTGATTTTAGGATTTGATGATGTAGTGGAGGAAGGAGAAACTCAAAAGACAAAAGGAACAATAACTAATGCTTTGAATAATAATAACATGATTACATCTCCATTAAAAGGTGAAGTTGTTGAACTATCAACAATCAAAGATGAAACATTTGCAAGTGGTATTATGGGAAAAGGAGTTGCCATTAATCCAGTTCAAGGAAAGTTAGTATCTCCTGTAAATGGGAAAGTTTCAGCAATATTCCCTACGTTACATGCGGTTGGAATTACCTCAGAGGACGGTATTGAAATTTTAATTCACATTGGTATGGATACTGTTAAATTAGAAGGTAAGTATTTTAAAGCTTATGTAAAAAATGGGGATAATGTAAATACTGGAGATTTGTTAATCGAGTTTGATATTAATGAAATTAAGGCAGCTGGCTATGAGTTAGTGACACCAATCATTGTTACTAATTCCAATGAATATACAGACATATTAGTGACAGAAAAACAAAAAATTGATATTGGAGAAAGATTAATAACTATTATTTAAGAGGAGAATAGTGATGAACAAGAAAAATGTATTACCAAAAGACTTTTTGTGGGGGGGAGCAACTGCAGCTAACCAATATGAAGGTGCATGGAATGTAGATGGGAAAAGAGCAAGTACAGCTGATATGATGACTAGCGGAACCCATACAATTCCAAGGCGTATCACAAAACAATTAGAGGAGGGAGTAAACTACCCTTCACATGAAGCGGTAGACTTTTATCACCATTATGTAGAAGATATTAAATTATTTGCTGAAATGGGATTTAAATGCTTTAGGATGTCTATTGCATGGTCAAGAATATTTCCTAATGCGAATGATGAGACTCCAAATGAGGAAGGACTTAGGTTCTATGATAAAGTATTTGCAGAGTTAAAGAAATATAATATTGAACCAATAGTTACAATTTCTCATTATGAAGCTCCCTTTGCATTAACTGAAAAGTTCAATGGATGGGCAGCTAGGGAAGCAATTGATTGTTATATTAGCTACTGTGAAACTATTTTTACACGTTATAAAAATGTAGTGAAATATTGGATTACCTTTAATGAGATTAATAGTTTACTAGTTCCAGCAGGAGCGTATTTAGCAGGAGCTTTGCTTGTAGATGATAGTGGAATCTTCAATAATACAGCAGTTGATAGTACTCAAATGAGATTTCAAGCATTACATCATCAATTTTTAGCCAGTGCTAAGGCAGTAAATTTAGCTCACCAAATAAATCCGGATTTTAAGATTGGATGCATGATTAATTATAGTTGTGGTTATGCAAGTACATGTAAACCTGAAGATATTGTTATTGCTCAAAAAAAGGATCAGGTAAACAATATGCTGTGTAGTGACGTGCAAGTGCGCGGAGAATATCCAACTTTTGCAAAACGCTATTTTGAAGAGAACAACATTACGATTAATATGGCAGAAGATGATGAAGAGATTTTGAAAAATGGGTGTGTCGATTTTTATACCTTCAGCTATTATAAGTCTCATGTGGTTGGTACACGTCCAGGAGGAGATGAAACTCAAGGAAATGTTTTTGGTGGCTTTAGAAATCCATATTTAAAGGCAAATGATTGGGGCTGGCAGATTGATCCGGTTGGGTTAAGGTATGTATTAAACCATATTTACGATCGCTACAGAATCCCAATTATGATTGTTGAAAATGGTTTGGGGGCAGTTGATGTAGTTGAAGAAGATGGAAGTATCAATGATATTTACAGAATTAAATTTCTTAAGGAACATATTGAACAAATGAAAGAAGCTGTTTATGATGGAGTAAATTTAATTGGATATACAGCCTGGGGATGCATTGATTTAGTTAGTGCGTCTACTGGTGAAATGAAAAAGCGCTATGGATTTATCTATGTGGATAAAGACAATGATGGAAATGGAACTTTAAAGCGAAGCAAGAAGAAGAGTTTCTATTGGTATAAGAAGGTCATTGAGTCAAATGGCGAAGACTTGAATTAAATTTTCTTTATACCCAGTATCATTACTTATAACTAGTATTCATTGCTATTTACCAGTGAAAATATTAAATGTTTCCTCAGACTAAAAGTCTGAGGAAATTTTGCTAATGAGGTTAAGAAATACCCAGAACTAAGGAATATTTATGTATTTGCTTAATTCTGTGTGAAGCTAGAATGTGTTGTTCTAATGATGCATGAGGTCAAAAGAATGACATAGAATCTTTTGGATAATTATAGTTGAAAAAGTGAAACAGGCAATTAAACTTGTCATAGATTACTAAAGGGTAATTACATGCTCTTCAGTAGGAAGTAATAGTGTATTAAAAAGATCCTTTAATTTATCTTCTAGACTAAATGCTCCTTGTTCGGCAGCCCAAGAATAAACAATACCTCTTGCTCCATAGTATAAAATTTTTGCAAGTTCAGAAGGTAAAGATAAATTGTTTATTTCTTTAGCTTTCTGTGCTTTTTTAATTATAATAACCACAGTATTAAATAGGCTTAAGGACTCGGGAAAGTCAATTTCGTCACAAGTGCTTAACACTGTAGAATACACTTGGTTTACTATGGAAACGCCATATTCGTTGTTTTTTTGTGTGTAAGAATTAAATAAGGCCCATAACTGCTGGATATATGAATCATGAGATATAATGTCTGAAAAATTCTCTTGTGTTGATTGAGAAATTTCATCTGTATAATATTCAATTAAAGCTTCTTTTGAAGGAAAATGATAATAAAAGGTACTTTTAGTAACTTCAGCATACTTACATATATCTTGAATAGTTACATTATTATAACCACGCTCTTTAAATAATGTTAAGGCACAAGTAGTGATACGAGTTTGTGTTTTAGAAATTGTTGTTTTTGACATAAAATCCTCCTGAAAACATTGACAAAAAATAAATAATGTTATATTTTAGTACTGTGGTACTAAAATATAGGATGTTGGTATTAAAAAGTAGGACTGCAGATAGGCTGTGAAATCCTACGGTAATATATATATTCTATAACATCTAGATGATTTAATCAAATAGAAGGAGTGGTAGAGAAATGCTTTTCCAAAAAGGGAAAATAGGAAATCTAGTTATTAAAAATAGGATTGCAATGGCACCTATGGGGCAACCAGCAGATATTGACGGTGGTTTTACCCAAAGCAACATTGATTATTTAGTTGAAAGAGCAAAGGGTGGAGTTGGCTTGATTATTACTGGCTGTACAGTTTGTAGTGAAGAATTTGAACCAAGACCATGTAATCTTCATAATAATTTTCATCAAAATGATCGATTAGGTAAGTTAGCTGATCAGATTCATATGTATGGGTCAAAGTTATGCTTGCAATTATCACCAGGTATTGGAAGGATGAATTTTATAGATCCATTTACACCGCCATATTCATCAAGTCAAGTGCCTAGTTATGCATTTGCAGACTTAATTTGCAAGGAAATGCCTACTGAGGGAGTAAAACATCTGGTTAAGGCTATGGGATACTCTGCACAATTAGCAATGAGAGCCGGTGTAGATATGGTTGAGGTTCATGCCTATGGTGGCTATTTGATTGACCAGTTTACATCTGCATATTGGAATAAGAGAACAGATGAATATGGAGGTAGTTTTGAAAATAGAACACGATTTTTAACAGAAATCATTACTGAAATAAGAAAAACATGTGGTCCTAATTTTCCTATCGCTGTTAAACTTACTATTGATAGTGTTGATGGATTGGAAAGGCCATTAGAAGAAGGTATTGCCATTGCAAAAATGTTAGATGAAATGGGTATTGACTTGTTGCACATAGGACGAGGTGCCTATAGTTGTAGATGGAGAATGGTAAGTAGTGTTTATCAACAACCTGGATTTGACATTGAAGCGGTCAAAAAAATTAAAGAAGTTGTGAAAAATGTACCAATCATGGCGCATGGAAAGTTGAACCATAAAAATGTAGCAGAAAAAGCCCTAAAAGAAAATACTGTTGATTTTGTGGCAATTGGCCATGGTTTACTTGCAGATCCACATTGGGCAAACAAGGTGAGAAGTAACAAATTAGACGAAATAATACCATGTATTGGTTGTGGAGAATGTCATTACAATGCAATGAATGGAAAGATTCTTTCTTGTGCAGTCACACCTACAACTGGTTATGAAAAAGAATACGCCCTTACACCTGCTACAGAAGCTAAAAATATATTAGTAATTGGTGGCGGACCAGGGGGAATGAAAGCTGCTATTACTGCTGCACAAAGAGGATTTAAGGTAAGTCTATGGGAAAGAAACACATATCTGGGTGGAGAAATGACTGCTGCTGGTGCACCAAGATTCAAAGAAGATGTTATGTCTCATGTGGAGTATTTAAGCAGACAAGTGTATAAGTATAATATTGATCTCAAATTAGGGTTCACAGCGACTGTAGAAGATGTTATAAAATATAATCCGGATTATGTTGTGGTTGCCACAGGTGCAACACCAATCATGATAAGAGTTCCAGGTTATGATAAAAAACATGTGGTAATGGCAGAAGAGGTTTTGCTAAATCAAAGGAGCATAGGTGAAAACGTTGTTATAATAGGCGGTGGTTTAGTAGGAAGTGAAACGGCTGTTGAGTTAGCTATGCAAGGTAAGAAGGTAAAAATTGTAGAAATGATGGATGACATTTTAAAAACAGCATCCCATTTTGTAGCAAACGATCAAAACTTACGATACTTAGTGAATGAATCATGTCTAAAAATAATTTCAAGTGCTAAATTAACTGAAATTTTAGATGATGGTGTAGTTGTTGAGAAAGATGGAAAGATGGAGAAAGTGGAATGTGATAATGTTGTATTTGCTGTTGGATTCCGTTCTAATCAAGAATTATACGATCAGATCGAAGAAGCAGGATTTGATGCTGTAGTAATAGGTGATAATGTTCAACCAGGTAAAATTTTACAAGCTATTCATCAAGGGTATCATGCTATTCGTGTTTTGTAAAAGGACAATTATGTTATAAAAGTTTATAAGGGGATGAATAAATGAGTAATAAAGAAAATAATGTTGTTTTAGAAGATGATGTGGCAATTTATCTTGAACCTTCAAAAAGGAAAATAGTAGCGATAGCATTACTGGTTTCTGTATTTGGTTGTAATTTCAGTTTCCGTGCATTTGGTATAGCATTGCCTCATATAATCGCGGGCTGGGATGCAATGCAGTTATATACATTGGGAGCTACATTGATGACTGTAGCAATGACCATCGCAACAGTCATTGCGGCTCGTGTTGCACCAAAAACAGGTTTGAAACAGACTATTATAGTAGGATTATCTATTATTTTATTATGTAATATGCTTACTCTAAAAGCACCGAATATGTTGATATTTGTAATTTTACGTGTATTAACAGGAGTAGGTAATGGTATTGTTTGTGGTCAAATTGCAGCTTCAATGAATAAGATTTGGCCATCAAATCAAAGAGGTACATGGATTGGAATTTTAGGTATTTTTCAATCATTAACTTCTGTAATAGGTCCTACACTTTCAGGGATGCTTGTTGATAATTTTGGTTGGCAATCAACTTACTTTACGATTAGTGCTTTTCAAATTATTGGATTAATTATGTTTGTTACATTATGTCCAAGGGATACGCGAGATAGATTCTATGAACCAGTTCCTTTTGATGTAGCGGGCACAGTATTTTTTACAATATTAATAACCTCTATCGTTATTGTGTGTAGTTATGGAAATTCATTAGGATGGACTAACATTAAAATGATTATTGGGTTATTAATTGCTATTATCGCAATGATTGGCCTTGTAATAGCTGAAAACAAAGCAGGAGCGGGATCATTATTACCATGGGATTTGTTTAAGAATGATTTAAACTTTGTAAAAATATTCTTGATTTCAATATTTATATCTCTACCAGGAATGGCTCAAGTGTATTTTATGCCGTTATATTTACAAAAAGTAGCACAAACATCAGCAATTGTTTCGGGGGTACCATTTACAATTTTATCTATTGCATCCCTTATTGCATCCCCAGTAGCAGCAAAGATAATAGAAAAGACTGGAAAAGCAAAGCTAGTTATGATGATTTGTGTAGTAATGATGACAGTACCTACATTCATCTATGGTGTATGGATTTATCCTGAAGTTGGAATGAGTAATTTACCAATTATTTATGGATTATCATTTTTATATGGTTTAGGCTATATATTGACTATGACTCTTCCATATATTGCATGTGCTAAGTATCTTCCAGAGAAAAGTATTGGTGTTGGTACAGCAAATGTCTATATGGGGATTACATTAGGAAGCAGTGTTGGACTTGCATTCCTGCAAGCTGTTTTTAATTCACTTTCTACTTCTGTTAATATGAATGCAGGTATTAAAGCAGCCTTTGTTTGTAGTGCGATTTCAGGTGCGTTAACTATTATTTTGGCTTTTACTTTAAAAAAAGTAAAATAAAGACTTATTAGTTGAAGGAGGATAAAATATGAAAAGTGAAAAATACGGTATTGTTACAGGAGCTTCAAGAGGCTTAGGAGTAAACATGGCCATTGAGTTGGCAAGAGAAGGATATGATGTAATTATCACCTATAATTCCAATACAAATAAAGCGGAAGCTGTTAAGAATGATTTGATAGAACGTTTTGGTGTTAATGTTGAGATTTTTAAGTTACAAGTTGAAAATGTGGAAAGTGTCAAAGGACTATACAACTTTGCTGTTGGTAACTTTGGCGAGAAACTTCATGTTCTTATTAATAATGCAGGTATTTATAGAAATATAAACTTAGTTGATATGGATCCAGATGATTTTGGAAAAGTAATAGACATGAATTTAAAGGGTACTTTCAATATGTGTCATTATTTTGCACCATTGATGATCAAGCAAAACTATGGAAGGATAATAAATCTTTGCTCAGCAGTTGGACTTAGAGGTATGCCTGGCTGCACAGCATATGCGTCTTCAAAGTTTGGTGTTAGAGGTTTAACGCAATCATTAGCCTGTGAACTTGGACCACATAATATCACAGTTAATGCTATTGCTCCTGGTTCACATAAAACTGATATGTTTTATTCTGCTCCAGCTGAAGTGATGGAAGAAAGACTAAAAAGCACTCCATTACAACGAGTAGGAGATGTCGAGGAGATGGAATTGTTAGTACGTTACTTCATCGCTTCTAATTTTACAACTGGACAGGTAATATCAGATAATGGAGGAACTACCATGATATAACCAGAATACTCTATTGATAATAAAGATTTTAACCCCAAATAACACTTAGGCCTGTAGACGATGGGGTAATTGTTAAGAGTTAAACCTACACATACATAAAATAATTAGGACTTTATAAGAACCTATTTATTTATGCATGTGTAGGTTTTTTGTGCGGAAAGTGGTGGGAATATGAAAATTTATATACTACAGGCAGTTATGTTTTTTGAAAGGTAAGGGTAAATTGGGAATATTACATTGTCAATGGATATATTCTTCCTATAAGATTATTTGTATAGGCTAACTTTCCACCCACAGTTATTACAATAGCACCCATACCTTCAATTTTATTAACTCTATGAATAATTGAAGCAGCATCTAATCCAAACAATTTTGTAGTATATATATCGCAGTCTAGTGATTTATCAGCAATAATAGTTAGAGAAGCTATATTACTTTCTATTGGATAACCTGTTTTACTATCAAATAAATGGTGGTATTTACTGCCATCCTTTTCGAAAACTCTCTCATATATTCCTGAGGTTACAACGGATTGATTTCTTATTTTGACAAGTGCAACTGAATTTCCTCTTGGTAGAAATGGATTTTGTATTCCAACATTCCAGTCACTGCCTTCAGATGGTGAGTCTCCAAAAACAAGAACATTACCTCCCATATCTACCATAGCTGAAACAACCCCATTTTCCTTAAAGAATTCCATAACTTTATCAGCAAAATAGCCTTTAGCTATAGCTCCAAGGTCTATTTCAATGCCTTTTTTTAAGAAATACACGGTCTTTTTTTCATCATCTAGTTGGATATTTTCAGGCTTTAAAAGCTCCAGGATTTTTACAATGGCTTCTTTCCCTGGCACTTGTGCATCCTTAAAACCTATTCTCCATAACTTTATTAATGGCCCTATTGCAATATTTAAATATGTATTCTCACATAAACTATGTTTTTTTCCTATTTTTATCAGCTCATATAGTTCTGCATCTACTTCTTGCGGAGCCAATGAAGCTGTTTTTTTTAGCATCGCGAGCTGTGAGTTATCACTGTTTGCACTAAAGACTTCTTCATAATGAATTAGCATAGCCTCAGCCTTTTCTGCAAGCTTTTCAGCAGCTTCTCCCTTTATATATAGAGAGATTTTTGTTCCCATAAGATATATTATCTTCTTATATTCATTCATTTTGATCTCCTATATTTAAGGCACTATCAAATTAATAACAAGTCTTCTTTTCAGCCTATTTTGGACTTGTTATTTATTATCATGTGCCTAATTATTTTGCCCATGAATTAGAAATGCATCTATAAGGTCTTTATCAATATTAGTTAGTTTTCTTTCATTGTGATATGCTATAAAATAATCTAAATTCAGCTCATCAATTGGAAGTTGATATATATTGTACTCGGATGGACACTCTTTTACATAGATGCTCTCTGGTATAAAGGTCACTCCTAAATTACTCGTTGCAAGTTTGCGTGCAGTATGGATTTCAGTGCTTTCAATTATGATTTTTGGTTCCACCTTATAAATGCTTAATAATTGATCAATCTGCTTTCTTATAGCAGAACCTTTGGAAGTTAGTATCAGCTTTTGACACAATAGTTTGTTTATGTCGATAGTTCCTTCTGGAATAATTGAGACATCTTTTTGATATAGATCACAGCAGTGAGGAATAATAGCACGGTAGCTGTCTTTCCCCCAACTAATCGAGTTTAAGTTCGGAGAAATATTTCTTGAATTTTGTCCAATCCAAAAATCCAATTCACCATTCTGAGTGAGTTTCTCATTTTTTTCTGGTAAAGTCTCTGAAAGTTCTATTCTACAGTTTGGATGCATATCCAAAAACTTTGGTAAAAAAAGAGGTAAAAGGTAGGTTCCAAGGCTAGGAAGCACTCCTATCTTTATAACCTTGTTATCTATATCTGATACAGCTGATATTTCCCTAAGCAGCTTAGCATAATTATTTTCTATTGAAGTTAAGTACTGGTAGTATATCTTCCCTTGTTCGGTTAAACGATATGGCAGCTTGCTACGACTTATAAGCTCGCAGTTTAGTTGACTTTCTATCCTTTTAATAACCTGTGTTAAGTGAGGTTGAGAAATATAAAGTGATTTGGCAGCTTTGCCATAATTGCTGTATTTTAAAATGGCATCAATATAATACAAAATATCTTGAGAGTAGTATTTTGACATTTAATTCATCCTTTTGTTAAATAATTAACTTATTTATTCTTGTGTTTGATTATAACAAATATGTTATCAAACTTCAATAAATAACTATTAGATATAATATATTTAATATGTTAAAATTATATCAAGAAATTACTAAAATTATGAAATTTTTTGAATGAAGAAAGGGGATTACCATGAAATATTTGGCAATTGTAGGCACTAACTCAGACGTGTCAACTAATCGTATGTTGCTTCAATTTATGCAAAAGCATTTTTCGAATGAAGCAGAGATAGAATTATATGAAATTAAGGATTTACCTGCCTTTAATGAACCAGAGGATTCTGATATTCCTGAAAAGGTAGCAGAATTATCTGATAAAATTCTAAAAGCAGATGGAGTAATAATAGCAACTCCAGAGTATGATCATGCTATACCTGCGGTTTTAAAGAGTGCTCTTGAATGGATTAGTTATACTAGTCAGGCACTTACTGACAAGCCTGTTTTAATAGTAGGAGCTTCGCTTGGTATACTTGGTTCTTCTCGTGCACAAGCACATCTTAGACAAATACTTGATTCACCTGAGCTTGCTGCCAGAATCATGCCAAGTAGTGAGTTCCTTTTAGGAAAATCACAAGGTGCATTTGATAATGCAGGAAATCTTATCTATTCAGATAAGCTATCAGAGCTTGATGAAGTTTTCAGAGAGTTTCTTCTATTTACGGATATTACATTAAAACTTTTAGCAGAAAAAGTTTTAAATAAAAAAGATAAAAAATACACTTGGCAAGAGTAGGAGGATTAATATCAATGAAATTTATAGCAATTACTGGAACTAATGCAAAGAGTTCATATAATCGTAAACTACTTCAGTTTATGAAAAAATACTTTGAGTCAAAGGCAGATATAGAAATACTTGAGATTAAAGATGTTCCGATGTTTAATCAATCTGATAATCAGTCTTCAAGTGAAGTTATACAGATGTTTAATGATAAAATTACAGCAAGTGATGGTGTTATTATAGCTACTCCTGAGTATAATCACTCAATTCCATCGAGCCTTAAAAGCTTAATTGAATGGCTAAGCTTTGATCTTCATCCACTTGCTGGTAAACCAGTGATGATTCTTGGAGCCTCTCTTGATGTTCAAGGCTCTTCTCGTGCACAGTTACATCTTCGTCAAATCTTAGATGCACCAGGTGTTGACGCAAATGTAATGCCAGGATATGAATTTTTACTTGGAAGCGCACATAAAGCATTTGATGAGGAAGATAATCTAAAAGATGAAAGAACCATAGACTTTCTAGAAATATGCTTCCTACGCTTTATGCGTTTTTCTAAGATTGCAAATCAGCTTAACGAAGAAGAAGAGTTTACCTTTAAACCAGGAGAATATGAGGTAAGTGCAATAGGTCATAGTGGAAGTCTTCCAATGAAAGTATCCTTTAGTGAAAACAGAATAGAAAGTATAGATATAACTACAGATGGAGAGACAGAAGGTCTTGCAGATGTTGCATTTATAAGAATACCAGATAAAATAATTGAAGGACAGACATTAAATGTTGATGCTCTTTCTGGTGCTTCTGAAACTAGTAATGCTGTACTAGACGGCGTAGCTAAAGCAGTTAAGCTTGCAGGAGTTAACCCTGACATACTTAAGAGACGTCCAAAGCCTGCTAGCAGCCTAATCAAAGTAGATGAAGAATATACTTGTGATGTAGTAGTTGTAGGTGGAGGTGGTGCTGGATTAAGTGCAGCTGCAACCGCGCTTCAAAATGGTTCAAGTGCAATTGTTCTTGAGAAATATCCAGCAGTAGGTGGAAATACAATACGTTCAGGCGGCCCTGTTAATGCTGCAGATCCAGAGTGGCAAAGCCAGTTTGAAGAAAATCCAGGAGAAAGACATACTATTGAAGAACTACTAGCTACAGATGAGAGCTTAATTCATCCAGAATATATAGATGATTTCCGCGCGCTTAGAAAAGAATTTTCTGATTACAAAGAAAAGTTTGACACACAAAAGGGACATCTATTTGACTCTCCACTACTTCATAGAATGCAAACATATTTTGGTGGTAAAAGAACTGACCTTAATGGCAACACCATATACGGACAATATGACCTAGTAAAGATACTTACGGACAGAGCTTTAGAAAGTGTTAAATGGCTAGAAGAAATAGGGGTTGAGTATGATAAGAGCATAGTGTTTGCTCCTGTTGGTGCATTATGGCGTCGTGGTCATAAGCCTACTAAAAGCTATGGTACAGCATTTATACTTGCATTATCAAAATATGTGCAAGATAATTCAGGAAAAATCATTACTGATAGCCCTGTAAAAGAATTTATCATAGAAGATGGTGAAATAAAAGGAGTAATAGCAACTGGTGTCAATGGCCAAAAGATAACTGTTCATGCTAAAGCAGTAGTGCTTGCAAGTGGTGGTTTTGGTGCTAATACAAAGATGCTAAAAGAATATAACACTTACTGGGCTGAAATTGATGATAATATAAGAACTACCAATTCTTATGCTATGACTGGTGACGGAATATTGCTTGGTAAAACAGTAGGTGCAGCACTTACAGGAATGGGATTTACTCAAATGATGCCTGTAGCTGACCCAGAAACTGGTGAATTATTCAGCGGAGTTCAAGTGCCACCTGAAAACTTTGTAATGGTAAATAAAGAAGGAAAGAGATTTATTAATGAATTCTCTGGAAGAGATGTTTTAACAAAAGCGGCTATTGACCAAGGTGGTTTATTCTACCTTATAGCTGATGATGAAATAAAGAAAGGCGCAGCTAATACAAGTCAAGAAAAGCTAGACCGTCAAGTAGAAGCTGGTACTCTATTTAGAGCAGATACACTAGAAGAGCTAGCAGTAAAAGTTGGTATGGATCCTGCAGTTCTTATAGATACTATTAATAAATATAATTCATATGTTGATGCAGGATTTGATCCTGAATTCCATAAGGATACATTTAGCTTAAAAGTTGAAAAGGGACCGTTTTATGCGACTCCTAGAAAGCCAGCAGTTCATCATACAATGGGTGGACTTAAGATAGACACTAAAGCCCACGTATTAGATGAAAATGATAAACCAATTAAAAATCTTTATGCTGCTGGAGAAGTTGCTGGAGGTATCCATGCAGGTAACCGTCTTGGCGGTAATGCATTAACTGATATATTTACCTTTGGAAGAATTGCTGGTAAAACTGCAATTGATGAAATGAAATAGTTAATGTTTAGATAATTAAAATAATAAATTTAACTTACCTATTCTAGCCTAAACAACTGACGGTATAAACTGTCAAGGTGTCATATACAAAGAAGAAGAGCCTATACACGCATAAGTAAAAATGTTGGTGTAGGCTCTTTCTTTTTGACATTCTCTTAATCAATATTTATTGATTAAATTTATAAGATAAGTATAGTATAAATTTTTCTAATTATATAAATTCTCGTATGCATGTACTACTAATACATAATTAAAGTAGACTGAATAATCAAAAAGATATAAAATACAAGTTATAGGAAAGACATAAAAAGGGGGCATTATTAATGAAAAAAATTCTTAAAGAAAGAAAAGACGTAGATCAGAATATTACTTGGGATTTAACTGCTATTTATGCCACAGATGAAAAATTTGAGAGTGCTGTAAGTGAAATGAAAGAACTTGCTTTAAAAATAGAAGAAGATTATAAAGGTAAATTGAATACAGCAAATAAGATTAACGAATGCTTAGATAAACTAAAAAAATTATATCAACTTAAGTATCTTACAAGTTCTTATGTAGAGCTTTCGTTATCAGTGGATTATACAAATAATGAAAATCAAGATAAATATTCCAAAATGATAAATATAATAGCTGACATTGAAAGTAGACTAAGTTTTATAGAAAGTGAGATTATTCAAGTAGATGATGAAGTTTTAGAGATTGCAATAAGTGCATCTAAAGAAAACAGTAATTATTTAAAAAATAAAAAAAGAGAGAAAGGATATGCACTTCATCCAGAAGTAGAAAGAGTTTTAGCAGCTTTATCTGGAACTTTGGAAGGACCTTATAAAGTTTATGAGCAGGCTAAGCATGCAGATATGGATTTTAAGAGTTTTTCTGTTGGGAACAATGAATATCCTCTTGGTTATGCACTTTTTGAAAATGAATACGAATATGAAACTGATGCAAAAATTAGAAGAGCTGCATTTAAAGCCTTTAGTGATAAGTTAAGAGAATATCAATATACTACAGCAGCAGCTTATCAGCTTCAAGTGCAGAAAGAAAAAACGCTGGCTACATTAAGAGGCTTTGATTCAGTTATAGATAGTTTATTATTTCCTCAAAAGGTTGACAGGGATTTATATAACAGACAGATAGATCTTATAATGGAGAAGCTATCACATCATATGCGAAAGTATGCAAAACTTTTAAAGAAAATACATAAACTTGATAAAATGACTTTTGCAGACTTAAAGATTGCAGTTGACCCAGAATATGATCCCAATGTTACTATAGAAGAATCTAAAAAGTATATTGAGGATGCTTTAGCGATATTAGGTGATGATTACTTAGAAATGGTTAAAGCAGCTTATGATGAAAGATGGATTGACTTTGCACAAAATAAGGGTAAATCAACAGGGGGATTTTGTGCAAGTCCTTATGGAAGCCATTCCTTCATATTGTTATCCTGGAGCGAAAAGATGGCAGAGGTGTTTACATTAGCCCATGAACTTGGGCATGCAGGCCACTTTAAATTATGTAACGAAAATCAAAATGTATTTGACACAGATGTTTCGGGATATTTTGTAGAAGCACCATCTACTATGAATGAGCTTCTTATGGCAAATTATCTTTTAAATAGTAGTGAGGATAAAAGATTTAGAAGATGGGTTTTATCCTCAATGATTGGGCATACCTATTATCATAATTTTGTAACTCATCTTTTAGAAGCAGCTTATCAAAGAGAAGTTTACAAAATAATTGATGTAGGTGGAAGTATTCAGGCTTCAACTCTTAGTAAAATAAAAAAGGAAATACTTGAAAAATTCTGGGGAGAAGATGTAGAGCTAATAGATGGAGCAGAATTAACCTGGATGAGACAGCCACATTATTATATGGGTCTTTATTCTTACACATATAGTGCAGGTCTTACTATTGCCACAGAAGTAAGCAAGAGAATATTAGAAGAAGGCAATAAAGCAATAGAAGAATGGAGAGAAGTACTTACAGCAGGTGCAACTAAAACACCAGTAGAGCTTGCAAAAATGGCAGGAGTAGATATAACAACAGATAAACCGCTTATTGATACGATTGAATATATAGGGAACATAATCGATGAGATAGTTAAGCTTACTGAGGAAATTGAAGGATAAGTTCATTTTTATAATAAGATAATGTTAATTATAATTCTTAATAGTCAGTTGAAAATGGATTCACAGGATACAGAGTTAAGTAAAAAAATAGATATGCTGGAGCAGGAAGGAGAGAAAAGCAGTAAAGTTTATAGTGGATTTAAAGGTAATGCTTCGCATCCACATTGAAACCCGCGACAATATTTATTTAAATATTACCGTGGGTTTATTTTATTAGGTGAGAGTTTAAAGTCTTTTATATGATGTATTTTGTTCAATTATTTCTATAAACTTTGAAAGGGAACTAGTCATTAGAGAATTCTTTCGTCTTATAAAAAATGTTCTTGTAGTATTATATTTCTCAGATATAGAAAATGATTTGATAAGACCTCTTTTTTCATAATCATCAATAGTGGATTTAGGCACGAGTGATGTACCTAAATCAGCCATCACACCTTCAATAATAGAATTCAAATTATTAAATTCTATATATCTGATATTATAAATTCCTTGCGATTTAAGCCAGTTTTCAAGTTGTATTCTATTAGGGCACCCTGCTGTACTCATTATTAAGGGCTTGCAATATAGATCTTCAATATTAGTATATTTAGGATTAGATATAAGTACTAAATTTTCTTCAAATTCAAGTTCCTTTACAAAATTGTCATCAATAAGAGAAGTGTTTTTGACAAAAGCACCATCTAACTGAAAGTGATTTACCTTATAAATAAGTTCATCTGATTGACTTGTTGTAAGAGATAAATCGACTTTGGGATAGATTTTATGATATTTAGCTAGGAGTTCAGGGAGACGGATAGCAGATACTGTGTGAATGGCACCAATGGACAAACTTCCAGAGGGTTCACAAGAATCCTGTATAGCTTTCTCAGCTTCATCTAATAAATAAATTATTTTCTCAGCATAAGTGAGTAATTTTTCACCAGTAGGAGTTAAAATCATACCACGTTGTCTATAAAAAAGTTGTGTGTTTAAATCAGATTCTAATTGCTGAATTCTAGCTGTGACATTAGATTGAACATAGCCTAAGGCTTTGGCAGCCTTCGTTATGCTGCCTGTTTGGGCAACAGTTCTGAAAATTCTTAATTCATTACTTTCCATTTTTTCACCTCGATTTATAAATCATTAAAAGTGATTCTTTGTATCTGATATAATCATTTTACATGATATATAATTCATTGTAAACTATAGGTAGAAAATAAAATTAAATGGCTTCGATGGGATAAACCATATAAAGTTTTATTTGCAGCCGAAAATTTATTCCATTTATAGATAAGGAGATTATATGACAAATTTAAAAACACACAAATGGAGTATTTTACTTGTTGTTACATTGGTTTCATTTATTACAAATTTAGATTCAACTATAGTGATAATAGGATTACCTAAGATGATGGAAGGGTTAAATATTTCGATGACTTCAGGCTTATGGATAATTACAGGTTATATTATTGCAAGTACAGTACTAATATTACCTGCTGGAAAGTGGGCAGATACATTTGGAACAAAACGTATTTTTGTGATAGGACTTATAATTTTTGCAGTTGGTACAATTCTTTGTGGAATTGCAAATACAGGATTAACTTTAAATATATTTAGGTTAATTCAAGGAAGTGGAGCTGCCTTGGCTACGGCAACTGCAACTCCAACTATAGTTAAGACTTTTCCTAGTAGCCAACTTGGACTTGCTTTAAGTATCAATGCTACTTCATGGGTTATTGGAGCAATAGTTGGACCTGTAGTTGGAGGCGTTTTAATTACCCAGTTAGGATGGCGTTCAATATTTTTTATCACAGTACCTTTTGTACTTCTTTGCATAATCGGAGCGCTTTTAGTAATGAAAGAAACTGAACTTAATATGAAGCAAAAAAATGATTTCACTGGGATAATAACGTTTAGCTTAGGATTAGTATTAACAATGGTAGTGCTTTCAGAAGGACAATCATTAGGATGGTTATCTTATGAAACTTTAGGGCTATTAATAACTGCAATTTTATTATGGATTGCATTTATAATTACAGAATTGCGTGTGGAGAATCCACTATTTAATTTCAATTTGCTTTCATACAGAAATTATTCAATTGGACTTGTAATTACACTATGTTATTGTATTGCATATTTTTCATTGCCTTTATTGTTAAGTATATATTTGCAAAGTGCATTACATTTAAGTCCTACTATGTCAGGCCTGTTAATGATCTCACTATCTGTACCACAGCTTGTAATTGGTCCTTTTGCAGGGAAACTTGTAGATCATATTGGATCATTAAAGACTCTCACCTTTGGAATTATATTTCTTATTATAGGAATATTCTTTCTTGGAAATCTTGAAGATGAATTATCAATTTCAGCTATAGTTACTCCACTAATATTATTATCAATAGCAAATGGTTTGGCTTGGCCTTCATTAGCAAAAACTATATTATCAGCGGTTCCTAAAGAGCAATCTGGTTCAGCATCAGGTATGCATTACACTATTATGAATGTTGGTAAAGCATTAAGCCAGACATTAGCGATATTAACAATAGAAGTTGTTATACCTGCTGATGTAGTTTCAAAAGCCATCATAGGAATAGGAAATTTAAACAGCATAAATATTAATGGCAATCTAGTTAGTTCAATAGATTCTAGTTTCAAGTTTTTTACTATCTTCTTTGTAATTGCGCTAATATTAAGTTTATTTCTTTTATACTCAAAATGGAATGATAATCATAATGAAAAAGAAAATATGGTATAATTTATAAATTTATTACTAATCACAATTTCTAATAGTTAGTGAATTTATAATTTCACGCTTCGCTTCCTCCATGAAACCCACGAAAATATAAATATTGGATTTTCGTGGGATATTTCATATGCTATCCTAGTAATATAAGCGATGTATTGATGTTTACGGAAAACGTTTAGAATGCTATAATGTAGAGAAATATTTGTTTAAAGATAGGGAGTAAATATGAAATTAGAAGAACTGGTTAATAATAATTATGATAAGCTAAATGAAAATGACCGTTATATATGGAAATATATATGTAACAATAAACGTGAATGTTGTAGAATGTCTATTGACGAACTAGCAAAGAAATGTAATATTTCAAGAACAACAATTTCTAGATTTACTCAGAAACTATCTTTAGAAGGGTTTGGAGAGTTTAAAGTAAGGCTGAAATTAGAATTTAATGAGAATGATAATATTAAAGATAGTAGTGTAGAAGAAGTGTATCAAGATTACTACAGAACAATAAATGAAATGAAAGAGAAGGATGTCTTGGAAATATGTCGTATGATTTATCGTGCAAAAAATCTTTTTGTTTATGGAACTGGAACTGTGCAAATCGCAGCAGCAAACGAACTTAAAAGACACTTTCTTAGTGTAAATAAGTTTTTCGTTACATTGCATGGAGAAGGTGAAATGGATACAGTGCTAGAAACAGCTACAGAAGAAGATTTAATTGTAATTATATCGCTATCTGGTGAAAAAAAGTCAGCAGTGGAACATGTAAAAAAAGTGAAGGCTAAAAATATACCTTCCATTTCTATTACAAAGTTAACAGATAATCCAGTAGCAAGATTATGTGAACAGAATTTATACATAATTACAAAGCATATAAGGATAAAAGATGTGGTTACTTTTGAAAATGTAGGTCAGTACTTCATCTTAATAGAAATGTTATTCTTAAAATATATCACGTATTTAGGGCACTTAAAAGAAGATGGTACAATATTATAAAGTGTATATATGAATAAAAAGTTGGCACAATATTTATGTGTCAACTTTTTTGGTTTGTATAAAGAAAATTGAAGAAATATAACCTGTGCGAATGCACAAATTTTGTGCAAATGACTTAAAAATGCACATAGGAAGTAAGTGGATTAAAAGCATTGAAAAGGGTTTAAGTAATTGTTAATATTAGCTCATACAAGATATCTTGATAAAAAAATTTAAATTATAAACACAATTAATTTTTGTTAAATTGTAAATAAAAAATTTAATACAACTTAAAGAAAGCTAAGGCTGTAAGAAGATTGCTTTCTTGAAATTATTACAATAATTATTGATAAAAAATTCTTAAGGGGGTCATAAAAATGATGCGAAAAATTCAACGCTTTGGAGCTGCGATGTTTGTTCCAGTTTTATTCTTTGCCTTTTATGGTATGGTTGTTGGATTTTCTATTTTGTTTACAAATCCAGATATTATGGGATCAATAGCAACCAAAGGTACAGCATGGTATAGCTTTTGGTATGTGGTCCAACAAGGTGGGTGGACAGTATTTAATCAATTACCATTATTGTTTGTAGTTGGATTACCAATTGTCTTAGCTAAAAAAGCGCAAGCACGTGCTTGTCTAGAAGCTTTATTAATCTATTTAACATTTAATTATTTTATTAATGCTATCCTTACTCTTTCAGGTTCAAGCTTTGGTGTTAACTTTGATTTACCACCTGGAGTTACTGATGGGATATCAAGTGGACTTGCAATGATTGCAGGTATAAAGACTCTTGATACTGGAATGATAGGTGCAATTTTAATTGCAGGTATAGCTGTATATCTACATGGTAAGTTCTTTGAAAAGAGATTGCCAGCTTATTTAGGAATATTCCAAGGTTCAGTTTTTGTAGCAATGATAGGATTTTTCGTAATGATTCCAACTGCTTTATTGATGTGTTTGGTTTGGCCAAAGGTTCAAGGCGGAATAGGGGCACTACAAGGATTTTTAGCTTCATCTGGAGTTATTGGTGTATGGATTTATACATTTTTAGAACGTATTTTGATTCCAACAGGATTACATCACTTCATTTATGGACCGTTTATTTTTGGACCAGCAGTAGTTCCAGATGGTATTGCTTCATATTGGCCGAAACATTTAGCAGATTTTGCAACAAGTGCACATTCATTAAAAGAAATGTTTCCAGCTGGTGGGTTTGCACTTCATGGGTCATCTAAGATATTTGGATGTACAGGTATAGCATTAGCTATCTACACAACTGCTAAACCTGAGAAGAAAAAAATTGTGGCTGGTTTGCTTATACCTGCAGCAATAACAGCTATTGTGGCTGGTATTACTGAGCCACTTGAATTCACATTCTTATTTATAGCTCCAGCATTGTTTGCAGTGCATGCTGTGTTGGCTGCAACTTTAGCAGCAACAGAATATGCATTTGGTGTTGTAGGTAATTTTGGAGGTGGATTAATTGATTGGTTTGCACAGAACTGGCTACCATTATTCAAATATCATCCAGGTACTTATATAACTCAAATAGTAATAGGGTTATGCTTTACAGTTATATATTTCTTAGTATTCCGTTTCTTGATAATAAAGTTCAACTTTGCTACTCCAGGGCGTGAACCAGATGACGAAGAGGCAAAACTTTATACTAAAGCTGATTATAAAGCAAAAAAAGGTGAATCAGGAGAAGTTAAGAATGATTCATCAGATGGAAGTCAAGCTTTGCAATTCTTGCAAGCTTTAGGTGGAAGTGAAAATATTGATGATGTTACTAATTGTGCCACTAGATTGCGTATATCAATAAAAGATGAAAGTAAATTAGCACCAGATAGTGTATTCAAAGAAGCTGGAGCTCATGGAGTGGTAAGGAATGGAAAAGCTATTCAAGTTATAGTTGGATTGTCAGTTCCTCAAGTGAGGGAGGAGTTTGAAGGTTTACTTAAAAAGCTATAAGTTAATGTAAAAAAATTAATTTAATATAATATTAAAGCAAAGTGTTTAAGGTAAAAATACTTGTATTGTTTAATTAAAGTTAATAAATAAAAAAATGTATTTCAATTTAAGGAGGAAAAAATTATGAAAAAATTTTCAATAGTAATAGCAGGTGGAGGAAGTACTTTTACTCCAGGGATAGTATTAATGCTATTAGACAATCTAGATAAGTTTCCTTTAAGAAAACTTAAATTTTACGATAACGACAAGGAAAGACAAGCAATAGTAGCTGGAGCTTGTGAGATAATTTTAAAAGAAAAGGCACCTGAAATAGAATTCCTTGCAACAACAGATCCAGAAGAAGCCTTTACAGATGTTGATTTTGTTATGGCTCATATAAGAGTTGGTAAATATGCAATGCGTGAGTTAGATGAAAAAATTCCATTAAAATATGGAGTTGTTGGACAAGAAACTTGTGGACCAGGAGGAATGGCTTATGGAATGAGATCTATAGGTGGAGTTATTGAAATCCTTGACTATATGGAAAAATATTCACCAAATGCATGGATGCTAAATTACTCGAATCCAGCAGCAATAGTTGCAGAGGCAACAAGAAGACTAAGGTCGAACTCAAAGATATTAAACATCTGTGATATGCCAATAGGAATAGAAACAAGAATGGCAGAAATATTAGGCTTAGAGTCAAGAAAAGAAATGACAGTTAAGTATTATGGACTTAACCACTTTGGGTGGTGGTCAGATATACGTGATAAAGATGGTAACGACTTGATGCCAAAATTAAAAGAACACGTTGCAAAATATGGTTATGTAGCAGATAAGGGAGATACTCAACATACTGATGCTAGTTGGAATGATACTTTTGCCAAAGCTAAAGATGTATATGCAATAGATCCGAGCACATTACCAAACACTTATTTAAAATATTATTTGTTCCCAGACTATGTAGTTGAGCATTCTGATAAAGAATATACAAGAGCAAATGAAGTAATGGATGGACGTGAAAAATTTGTATTTGGAGAATGTAGAAAGGTTATTAAAAATAAATCCACAGAAGGTTGTGAATTGGAAATAGATGAACATGCTTCTTATATAGTGGATTTAGCTAGAGCCATTGCATATAACACTCATGCTAGAATGTTACTAATAGTACCTAATAATGGAGCTTTAGAAAACTTTGAGCCTACAGCAATGGTTGAAATACCATGTATTGTAGGAAGTAATGGACCAGAACCATTAGCATTAGGAAAGATTCCACAATTCCAAAAAGGATTAATGGAGCAACAAGTGTCAGTAGAAAAGCTAGTTGTTGAAGCTTGGATAGAAAAATCCTATCAAAAATTGTGGCAAGCTATAACGCTTTCTAAGACAGTCCCTAGTGCAACAGTTGCTAAACAAATATTAGATGAATTAATAGAAGCAAATAAAGAGTACTGGCCAGTATTAAATTAATTAAGATTTACTTTGAATAAGGATAAAGATAGACAGCAATATCTTTATCCTTATTATAAATTATTATAAGAGGTGAAGAAATTGTGTTTGAAAGCAACAATATTTTAGGTTAAGATATGAATTATGAAGGCAGGTAATATAGATAAATAGTATTAAGTCTGAAATTAGAGCAGATGTAAAAAATCCTCTGTCTTCATAATTTATTAAATTTATAAGAAATTCCAGTTCAAATTCATTTAAAATATTCAACAAGGAGGATAAAATGAAGTTACAAGTTGCTATAGATAGAGTCTCTTTTGAAAAGGCAAAAAACTTAACCGAAATATTTGATGGATTAGCAGATGTTATTGAAATTGGAACCTCGTTAATTAAGGATTATGGACTTTTGGAGCTAAAAGAGTTGACTAGTAAAAAAAATACATCAAAATTATTAGGAGATATTAAGACTAGTGATGAAGGTGCTTATGAGTTTAAACAAGGCTTTAAACAAGGTTTTGATATTTTAACTGTAATGGGAAGTGCAGCATTAGAAACTATAGATAAATGTTATGAAGTTTCTGAACAAAATAATGGGACAATGATGATAGATTTATTGCAATGTTCAGATGAAAAGATTAAAGAAATATCACATTTTAAAAATGCTATTTACTGTATACATGCGTCTATTGATAGAGAAAAATTATTAAATCCAGCAGAAACAGTAAAAGAATTTAAAGAAAGATTTCCACAAGTCAGTAGAATTGCTGTTGCAGGAGGGATTACTTTAGATTGTATCCAAGAGTTAAGCAAACATAATATAGAATTGGTTATAGTAGGTTCTGCAATTACCAATGCAGAAAATCCGGTACAAAAAGCAAAACAATTTAAGGAGGCAATGGGGAAATGAGAACAATAGATCAAATATTAGAAGAAATTAAGGAGGTAATAGCAAAAGTAGATGAAGAGGAAATAAAAAAAATAGTAAGCGTTTTTAAAAAGGAAATAAGAATTTTTGTTGATGGAGAAGGAAGGAGTGGATTCCAAGCAAAAGGATTTGCAATGCGTTTAATGCATATTGGTTATAATTCGTATGTAATGGGAGAAACAATAACACCTGCATTAAAAAAGGGTGATATATATGTTGCAATATCTGGTTCTGGAAAAACAAAAAATACATTAAGCAATGCAAAAGCAGCAAAAGACATTGGACTAACTTTAATTGGAGTTACAAGTAAAAAAGATTCTCCTCTTGCAAAAATATCAAATTTTATGCTTGAGGTTCCAGGAAAAACAAAAAATGATAATGGTATTGCATCAATTCAACTTTTAAGCTCTTTATTTGATCAATCTGTTCATATAGTTTTAGATGAGATATGCTTATTAATAAGTAAAAAAGATAATTTATCAGATAGTGAAGTCTCAAAGAATCACGTAAATGTAGAATAATATTATTAAAAGTAAAAAAATTTTATTAGTAAGGCAACAAATAAAAAATACATATTTATTATTGATAAATTGGATTAAATCTAATAAAATAGGTGATTAGATTAACAGTTGAACTTTGGCTGAATATAAATGATTAAGGCAGGGATGGACTTGGGTACACTATTAAATAGATTATTAATAATTTTGAATAATGGGAAGGAAGACTCAACATATTATCATATAGCAAATATTTTATTGTGTAATTTTGCATCTATAAAAGATATGACAATATCAGAAGTTGCAGATTTGTGTTTTGTTTCTAAATCAACGATTTCTAAATTTACGAGATATATAGGATTTGATGATTTTCTAGAATTAAAGTTGGCATCTTCTTATAAAAGCGATAAATATTCTAATTATTTAAATTATAGTGATAATATTTTAAGTTATATGGAAAACCACACTAAAGAGGAATATATAGATGTGATTATAGATGATTTAAAATTAGCAAAATCTAGTGTTGATATGAATAAGATAGATGAATTAGTTGAAGATTTAATAAAATATGATAAAGTGGCAGCTTTCGGACTTTTATATTCAGAATCTGCAGCAATGGATTTACAAATAAAACTTGCTTATAATGAAAAATACATTATTACACACATAAATGATGTAGAGCAAAATGAGTATATTAAAAATTCAGATGAAGACACTTTGGTTATTATATTTACTAACTCAGGAGATTATATAAAAAAGTACCAGTTGATGGCAGGAAATGTTGATAAAAATATTTTTAAACAAACTAAGGCTAAAATTGTTGTAATTACAGCTAATAAGGAAATGGAAAAGCATCCTTATGTAGACCTATGTATTACTTTTCAGCATGCATCAAGTGTGCAGACTCATTCAATATTATTTCAAGTAATTACTGATTTTATTGCAATTAGATATAGAAAAAGAAAGAAAGAGATAGATCAAGTGTGAGTAAATATTTAATTATACCACACTTTTTTTTTTTTGTCATAAAGTTTCTTAAAATCGAAATTAAAAGTTATAGTAATTGTGAATGCTATAATTATGTTACATCGATGTAACCGGTATCAAAAATATAGTTATTATAGGAGGAAGAACTATGGCAAAGAAGAATTATGAGCAACTTGTAAGAGAAGTAGTTGATAAGGTTGGAGGCGTGGAGAATATTAATAGCCTGTTCCATTGTGTAACTAGATTAAGATTTAAGTTAAAGGATACGTCAAAAGCAGATAAGGAATCAATTAAAAATATAAAAGGTGTATTAACTGTAGTTGAAGGAAATGGTCAATTTCAAGTTGTTATTGGAAATGAAGTAGCAGATGTTTTTGATGCAGTATTAAAAATGTATCCTCAAATTAAAAGTGAAATTAAAACAAGTGATATAGAAGAAAAGCCATCTGGAAATATATTAACTCGTGCGTTTAATACAATGGCATCTATTTTTACTCCAATAATAATAGCGCTTGCTGGATCGGGTATGATTAAGGCAGTTCTTGTAATTTTAACAACATATGGACTTATGGATAAAGCAGGAAGTACTTATAAAATATTAAGTGCTGCTGGAAATAGTGTATTCTATTTCTTACCATTATTTTTAGCGTTTAGTGCAGCAAAAACTTTTAAGGTCAATCCATTTATTTCAGTTGCAATAATTGGAGCGTTAATGGAACCTAATTTTACAGGATTAATGAAAGCAAATGGAGATATGGCATATTTTGCTGGTATTCCAGTTGTACTGATGGGATATTCAGGGACTGTTATTCCTGCAATTTTAACTATTTGGGCATATTCATATTTAGAAAAATTCTTAAAGAAATTTATTCCTAAAAGCATAGAAATATTTGCATTATCAATGGTGGCTTTATTAATTATGGTACCACTAGCTGTAATAGTAATTGGACCAATTGGAGTAACACTAGGTAATGGATTGGGATATGTAATTAATACCTTAAGTAGTAGTAGTGGATTGTTAGCAGGACTTATTGTAGGTGCAGGATGGACATATTTAGTTATGTTGGGTATCCATTGGGGAGTTGTTCCAATAATGATCAACAATCTTTCAAATCTTGGTTATGATGTTATAAGACCAATGATTGCAGCTGCAACATTTGCTAGTGCAGGTGTTGCTTTAGGAGTGTTTCTTCGTTCTAAAAATAAGGAAACAAGAGGTCTTGCAGCATCATCTTTGGTTCCGGCATTATTGGGTGGAATTACAGAACCTATTGTATATGGTTTATCAGTAAAATATAAAAAGCCTTTAATTGCACAGACAATAGCAGGCGGAATTGCAGGAGCATTTATGGGAATGTTTCAAACTAAGGCAATTGTATATGTATTTCCTGCATTAACAACATTACCAGCTTTCTTCGGAGAAACTTTTACAATTTATATAATAGGTATAGCTATGGCGTTTACAATTTCAGCAGCATTAACATACTTTTTTGGTTTTGATGAAGGAAAAACAACTTCAGAATCTAAGAAGAATCATGATAATGATTTAGAATTAGTTTCATGTGTTCAAGGAGAAATGATTAATATAGAAGAAGTTAGGGATGCAGTTTTTGCAGGTAAGGCAATGGGAGAAGGAGTTGCTTTTATACCTGAAAATGGTGTAATAACAGCACCAATTGATGGAACAATTGAAGTGGCATTTCCAACAGGTCATGCAATTGGAATTAAATCAAGTGATGGTGTAGAGATATTAATCCACGTTGGCATAAACACAGTTGAATTAAAAGGGGAGCATTTTAAAATGCTTGTTAATCAAGGTGAAAGTGTAAAATGTGGACAAAAATTAATTGAATTTGATTTAGAAGCAATAAAGGAAAAAGATTATGATATAACAACAATGATGATTATAACTAATAGTGAAATATTTAATGATATAAATATAGACGAATATCGTCATGTAACTAATGAAGAGAGAGTTATAAAGTTGAAAATTAAGGAGGCATAAATATGGGATTCCCAAAAGAATTTTTATGGGGTGGAGCAATTGCAGCTAACCAGGCTGAAGGCGCTTTTAATGAAGATGGGAAAGGGTTAAGTATTGCAGACGTACTTCCTGTTGGGAAGGATCGTTTCAAGGATGTATCTTTAAACATAGAAGATGATAAATATTATCCGAGTCATAGGGCAATTGATTTCTATCATACTTATAAAGAAGATTTAAAAGAATTATCAGAATTAGGCATGAAGTGCTTTAGAACATCAATTGCCTGGAGCCGTATTTTCCCAAATGGAGATGAAGCAGAGCCAAATGAAAAGGGATTAGAATTTTACGATAATTTGTTTGATGAATTGCTAAAGTATAATATGGAACCTGTTATCACAATTTCACATTTTGAAACACCACTTAACTTAATAAAAAAATATGGTGGTTGGAAAAATAGAAAGTTAATAGATTTCTATATAAATTTTTGTGAGGTTATATTTAACAGATATAAACACAAAGTAAAATATTGGATGACATTTAATGAAATAAATCATGCTCATACACTACCACTTATTGCAGCTGCAATTGAAGTAAAGGAAGATGAAAGCAAGCTTCAAGATATTTATAAGGCTAGTCACAATATGTTAGTGGCAAGTGCCAAAGCTGTTATAATGGGTCATGATATTAATGAAGAATTCAAAATTGGATGTATGCTTTCTTTATCTCCAATTTATCCAGCCAGCTGTAAGCCAGAAGATGTTTTTGAATCCTATGAGTTGCGTCGTCGTTCGCTATTTTATAGTGATATTCAGCTTCTTGGAGAGTATCCAGCATACTTTAATCGTATAGCAAAGGAAAACAATATTTCTATAGAAATGGAAGCAGAAGATAAAGAAATTTTGAAAAAGGGTGTTTGTGATTACTTAGGATTTAGTTATTACCGTTCATCTTTACATGAAGCAGGAATGAAGATTCTTGGCAATACTGGAGGATTATTGGGAAAGAAAAATCCATATTTAAAAGAAAGTAAGTGGGGATGGCCAATAGATCCATTAGGATTACGTTATGTATGTAATGAACTTACAGATCGTTATCATAAGCCATTATTCATTGTAGAAAATGGTTTGGGTACTAGTGATGAAATTGCTGAGGATGGAAAGATTCATGATGATGAGAGAATGGAGTATTTAAAAGAGCATGTAATCATGATGAAAGAAGCAATAGAAGATGGAGCAAACATATTAGGTTATACCTGGTGGGGACCTATAGATATTGTTTCAGCAGGTACTGGAGAAATGAAAAAACGCTATGGATTTGTATATGTAGACAGAAATAATGATGGCAGTGGAACATTAAATCGTAGGAGAAAAGAAAGTTATAATTATTATAAACAAATTATAGAGAGTAATGGTGAAAATTTAGTCAGATAAAATGCAGGAATTATTATAATTCTCAAATGAGTAAATGTTATGGATTTATATACGTATATGCAGATGATTTAGGAAATGGAACCTATAAAAGATCAAAAAAGAAAAGTTCTTTATTGCTGGATTTTATATTCCGTGTTTAGCCTTCACCATGAAACCCACGAAAATCTGAAATTTCGATTTTCGTGGGTCTTTTGTTTTGCAATGAAATAGATTTATTCAGTATCTCTATTTAGTTTTTATAGAATAAGTAGGCTGTAATTTACAATTATCTAATGTGCATATTAATTGATATTTTGTATTAATAAAAATTTTCTATTACTAATAGAAATTTTTAATTTCAGTTTCGAACATAAAGGTGTTAATATTTTAACAAGTAATCTATTACTTAATGTAAATGTTTAAGCTTTGCTAGCAGCTTATTATATTATTCTATCAATATTTTAATTAAAAATAAATGGAGGGAAAAATATGCGTTATATTGTTACAGGAGCAGATGGGCAATTAGGTGGAAGAGTAGCTACTAATATGTTAAATGAGGTGTTTGGAGATCAATTAATCTTCACATGTCCAGATAAAAGTCGTTTAAGAGAAGAACGCTTAAAGGTTTGGGAAGAAAAGGGGGTTACAGTAAGAGAAGCAAATTATGACAATAAGGAACAAATGATAGAAGCATTTAAAGGTGGAGATCGTCTTTATATGGTATCTGGTGTAGTAATAGGACCAGAGCGCGTACAGCAACATAAAAATGTAATAGATGCTGCTATTGCAGCAGGTGTAAAGCACATTACATATACTTCATTCTTTGGTGCTAACCGTGAAGGGTACAAGCAATATGTATTACCAGATCATACAGCAACAGAAGAATATTTAAAAGCATCTGGTGTAGATTATAATATTATGAGAAATAATCTTTACTTAGAAAATTACTTACTTAATTCTGTTATGATGGCAAATTTAGATAACAATAGATGGGTTACTACAGCAGGAGAAGGAAAAGCTACATTTATTGCAAAAGATGATAGTGGACGTGTTGCTACGGCACTATTATTAGGCAAAGGTGAACACAATAAAGATTACGATGTAACAGGTCAATTAATTGGCCAAAATGAAATCTGCAATATGATTCGTGAAATATCAGGTATTGATTATGAATATATAACAATAAATGAAGAAGAATATTATGATTATTTAGATTCAATATATATACCACGTACATCAAAAGGAAATTACTCAAAATCACCAGTGCCATGGTGTGCTAATGATATGGTAACAAATGAATCTGGTATTAGAGATGGGTTAATGGCAATTGAAACAGATACAGTTGAAAAATTGACAGGAAGAAAACCAATAGATCCTAAAGAATTGCTAGAAAAATATAGCTTTGTATGGAAAGAAAAAATAACTACTTATTGGGAATTAGGGAAAGTTCAATAATTCTACTTTACTAAATTATACCATGGTATTTTTTATTTAACTAAAAAGAGACCAATAACAATTTAAATTTAGATTGTTATTGGTCATAATCTATAAATTTTTATATATTTGCTTTGTAATGTTAACAAAGCCTTTTATATGACTCTGTTTATTGTTTTTGTGCCATGCAATGCCATAAGAAACTATATCATTTATATCTATAGGAATGATGGAAAGCTCAGGATCGTTTGGACATACAAAGTCTGGCATTACTGCAATTCCAAGTTTTCCTTTAATCATCGTATATGCAACCTGTGGTCCATCGCTGAAATAAATAGTAGACATTGGACATTGCATTTGAATATCTTTTTGTACTCGTGTCATTTCAGATGGAGATTTTAAAGGATCTAACAAAATCAGAGACTGATCTTTCAAGTAATCTATTCTAATTATACTGTTACAAGCTAGTGGGTGGTCTTTAGGTAATGCACAAACAAATTTGCTAGTAAAAAGTTCTTCGTAGTCAACATCTGGTAAGTCCTCAATACTTTCCTTCACAGTAAAAATTAAATCGAAATTATGATTAGTAAAGAGATTTCTTTTCTCTTTAAAATCAGAAATTTTCAAATATATATGCACATGTGGAAAATTTTCTTTAAATGAACTTAATATATAGGGAAGATACTTTACCTCTGTATTGCCTTCATAACCAATAGATAAATTAGACTCAAAGTCTTTTGCATAATTCTTTGCCTTTGCTATAGCTATGTTTGTTCTTGTTAGAATATCTTTCATATCATTATAAAAAGAAACACCTGCTGGAGTAAGCTCAACTTTTCTCTTTGTTCTAATAAATAACTTTAATCTAAGTTCGTCTTCTAGAGTATTAATCTGATGGGTGACAGTAGGCTGTGTGATGTATAAAAGTTCTGCTGTTCTAGAATAACTGAGAGTTTCAGCTAAATGAACAAAACATTCAAATTGCTTAATGTGCATATTGATTCACCTCCTATAATTAATAGATGTTCTCTATTAATGATAACATATCTCAATTTCAGTTAAAAGAATATAAATGTTAGTATATTAATATTCTAGTAATCTATTAAACGTTTGTCTTTTAGTGGCTTGGGTTAAAAATCATTATCAGATTGTATAAATTGTAAGATATTATTTAAATGAGTGATATACAAATTATAAGGTCTTGTTCAGGTACAAAATAAACTGAATTTTAAATTATAATTTTCAATATACGTTATTTTGATGATATAATTAGCTTTGGGCACAATCAAGAAAATATTAAAAGGCAAGGAAGGTAAAAATGCAAAAGAATGTTAAGATGATATATCCATCCTATATAGATAAGTTTCAGTGTATTGGAGGAAAATGTGAAGATAGCTGTTGCATTGGATGGGATATAGATATTGATAAAGAAACATTTAAAAAATATCACAAAGTCACAGATGAAGCAATGAAAAAAATGTTCCAAAAAAATGTTCATAACAATCAATATTGTACTAATAAAGATTTAGATTATGGAAGAATTAAGTTGGGAAAAACAAAAAGATGTCCGTTTCTAGATGATGAGAATTACTGTTTGATTCAAGGGAAATTTGGAGAAGATTATCTTTCTAGTGTTTGTACCCAATTTCCTAGAGTACTAAATAAAATAGATGATCATTATGAAATATCTCTTGATGCAGCATGTCCAGAGGCAGCAAGAATTATTCTTGGAAGTAAAGAGAAGATAGAATTTAAGGAAAGTGAGAAGAGTTTAGGTAAGTATATTATGTCAGGTATACTTGATACTAGATCATCTGAATTCAAAGATACACCGATAAGGTATTTCAAGGAGATTCGAGACTTTTCAATAAAAATAATACAAAATAGAAATTTGAATTTCAGCTGTAGATTATATGTTCTGGGTGATTTCTTAAATGAACTAGAAGATATAGAAAGTAATGAAATAAAAGAATTTATAAGAGAATATGATATAGAAAGCGAAGCTAAGTCTTATAAAAGAGAAAGTATGAATTATGTACTTCAGGTTTCATTTTTGAAGAATGTACTTGATTCTTTAGATATATTAAATGAAAATGATAGCCATAAATTTAAAAAGTATACTAAAGAAATTATGCAAGGATATAATATTAAAGATAATGAACATGTAATAGAAAATAAGGATGAATATATAAATGCATTTGAAAAATATACAGAGGAGTATATAGAAAGCAATAGTTATATATTTGAAAGTTATATTGTTAATTTTATATATAATAATTTATTCCCTTTTTCAGAAAGTGATTGTATGTTTGATGGATATATTCTACTTTTATTTAGATATTCAATGATGAGATTTTATCTAGTTGGAAAATACATATATAATGGAAAAGACTCTGTGGAAGATATGGTAGAGTTTATTCAAGTATTTGCAAAAGCAGTTGAGCATGATAAGAACTATAGAAGTGATATCTTAGAATATATTAAAGAAAATAGCTATGACAATATGGAATTTGCAAAAATACTTTTGTAGTAAATCAAAGGTTTTATATAGGATTTTTTTATTTTATACTTTATCGTTCAGAAAACCATCTGCTAACTGTTGGCATTGACGTTAGAAAAGCTTTTATTATGTGAAATCTACATCATAAAATCTATGACCATTTGTATATGGCTTAAATAGCTACTTACAGATGGTCATGTTTTTTAAAAAAAGGATATTACTGATTTATAAAAGTAAATTCTAATGGATTTCTGTCAACTAATCTTTGATAAGTATATTTAGGATATCCAACCATAACAGCACCAGTGATTTTTTTATTACTTTTGATATTAAATAATTTAATTAGTGGGGAATTTTCCTTCATAGCAACTCTTTCAAACATTCCAGCCCAACATGAGCCTAAGCCTAATGTTGGTGCATATAACTCCAAATATGTAAATGAAAGAATTGAATTTTCTCTTCCGCGTGGGAAGCTTGAATCAGCAGTTGCTAGTATAAGACTGGAGGCTCCTCGCAAAATTGTATCAGTTCCTTTTTCACGATAGGGCTTTGTAAAGTTATTTGACACATTATCCTTTTCGAATTCTTCAATTACAATTTTAACAGCTTTATCAAGAAGTTTTCTATCATCGATGATAACATACGATACACCTTGAAGATTATGTCCACTTGGAGCAAAATGTGCAATATTTACAAGTTCTATTAATTTTTCTCTTGGAACGGGAGTTTCTTTATAGGATCGGATTGAACGCCTTGAACGAAGAAAGTTTTCGGCATCTTCAGGACTTAGTTTTGGAAATTTTTTTGAGCTTATTTGAGTGGATAAGGGCGTTTTTATATTATCAATTGCTTCTCTTGGACATATAGCTACACAATGGCCACAGGAAATACACTCTTCACTACAGACTTCTTTAGGCCCATTTTTACTAAGTTCTAATACTCGTTCTGGGCACTCTTTTACACATAAACCACATTTAATACACTTCTCTTGATTTACAGTTATCAAATTCATTTTAATTTTCTCCTTTATTTTAAATATATTTGACTTAAGTAATTTTATAAATTATTGATGTACAGTTTCATTTTTAGTGCTAATTATATTTGAGGATTTTATGCTGTTTTTTCGATTAAAAAGATTATTAGTAATTAAATAATAAATATAGGCTAGTAAAAGTATAGTGCAGCTTGCCATTGTAATCCCTTTAACACCAAATGAATGATATACATAGGTACTTATCCATGAACCAAGAGATCCACCTAAGTAATATCCAACCATGTAAAGGGAATTTAATCTGCTATGATTTTGGAGACTAAGTTTATAAATCCTTCCTTGATTTAGGGACATATTCATTCTTGACCCAACATCTAAAATAAAAGTTATAAAAATTATAATTATAAGTTTAGACCAACCCATACCTAAGATCAAAAAAGAGATAAACATTATAGCTAGAGCTAAAAGATTCCACAAGCTTACATTCTTGCTGTTTGTAAGTTTTCCTGAAAATCCAGCTGCAAGAGCGCCTGCAATACCTAAGAAACCAAAAAGTCCAACTATGGCACTCCCATAATTATAAGGAGAACCCTCTAAAATAAAGGATAAGGAGACCCAAAAGATATTGAAGGCACAAAATGCAGCAGCGCCAAAAACTATTGTTTCTCTTAATACCTTCTCTTTTTTTAGTAATGGAGGTAAGGATAATATAATATTTTTATATGAACTTTCTTTTTTAACATTATCACTTGGAAGAGAATAATATAAGTACACTGTAAAAATTAATAAAACTATTGCTGCAAATTCATGAACTCCTCTCCATCCAAATAATTGACCAACAACTCCGCCTAATACTCTGCCGAGTAGAACTCCAAGAAACACTCCAGTTAATAAGTGCCCAACTATTACACCACGTTTTTCTGATGAAATATTTGATGAAACAAATGGAATTATAAGCTGTGCTGAAACGCTTGAAAGTCCCATAAAAAATCCTATAATTACTATTAAATTAAAGTTTGAGGCTAAAGTCATTAAATATAATAATGCAGCTGAACAAATAACACTTAATATGATTAAGTGTTTTCTGCTATACCTATCCCCCAATGGTACAACAAATAATAATCCAATTGTATAACCTATCTGTATAGCAGTTATAAGCTTACCAGATGATGAAGCAGGTACAAAAAAATCATTAGAAATATTGGTTAATAAAACTTGGTCGTAGTATAAATTAGCTACTATAATTGCACAAATAATTGATAAAATTAATAATAATTTGTTTGAAAAATTTTTGTTTTTTAAATCTCTGTTCATTTTTACATCTTCCTCTCTATATTTCATGAGAATAGTGTATAATGAAAGTATTATTTTAAATAGAAGCTAAGTTATCATATGATTAAAAATACCATGTTTATTACAGATGGAATTATTTGTAAAATAATTTGTAAATTATATGTATTATCATTAATAATTAAATATAAATAGGAGAGCTGGTAATGATGTCTAAAAATAAAGAACTTGGATTATTTTTAAAAAAGAAAAGATCCACATTAAGGCCAGAGCAATTTGGACTCAAATTTGATAAAAAAAGAAGAGTAAAAGGTCTAAAGAGAGAAGAAGTCGCTGATTTAGCAGGAGTAAGTATTGATTGGTATGTGCGTATTGAACAAGGACAAAATGTTAATCCATCAATAGATGTATTAATATCTTTGAGTAGAGTGTTGCAATTAAATAATGAAGAAAAACGATATTTATTTAATTTGACAGATAAAAAATTACCTATGGAAGACATTACTGCCGCTATCATTTCGAATACGCTACAAAAATTTTTGGACAATCAGAATCCTAACATAGCATACGTTACTGATAGCAAATTAACAATGATTGGATGGAATACGGCAGCACTAAAAGTTTATGGTAATTATGAAAAAATGAATGAAAAAGAAAGAAATTCTGTTTGGAGAGCTTTTAATGATGATTATCTAAAGGGATTATTAGATAATTGGGAGGGGCATTCTAAACTACGTGTTGAACAATTAAGAGCAAATTATAGCTATTACGAGAATGATAATACAATAAATGAGATTATAAATGAATTGAATGAAAAAAATTGTTTATTTAACAAATGGTGGAGTAATCAAGGTATTATGGGAACACCAGAGGGGCAAAAACTTTTACATCATCCGTTAGTAGGAGACTTATACTTAAGCTATATTTCATTTATGTCTACAGAAATAGAGGGAGCGTATATAACCATTCAAATGCCAATAGATGATTATACAAAAAATAAATTAGAACAACTTATGTTAGTATAAATCAAATATACTATGACTGAAATTAAAAAGATTTATTTTATGTTTGTTCACTTAGAGTGTTTATTAACTTACCTTGTCTTAGATTTAGAGTGATTTTAGGAATGGAGGATATTAAAATGGACAAAAATAATGTCAGTAAATTTGAAGGTTTTTCACCAGAATCTTTAACTTTTCTTAATGATGTAAGAGTAAATAATAGTAAAGAATGGTTCGAAAGCCATAGAGATGACTATAACAAATATTTATTAAAACCATTTCAAAATTTGGTGATAGATTTAAGTGAGCAAATGCTTAGCATTGATGATCTTATTGAGGTTGCCCCTGTAATTAATAAAACAGTATCAAGAATTTTTAGAGATATAAGATTTTCAAAGGACAAGTCTTTATATAAAAATACCATGTTCTTAACCTTTAAAAGGGGAAAAAAAGAATGGAGAGATGCTCCAGCCTTTTTCTTTGAAATTTCTCCACAATCTTATCGTTATGGGATGGGATATTATAGTGCATCTAAAGAATCTATGGATGTATTCCGTAAAATGATAGATGAGAATCAAAAGTCTTTTGAAAAAGCTATATCATTTTTTGATAAACAAAATGTATTTACAATTGAGGGAGAAGAATATAAAAGAATTTTAGATTCTACTAAACCAACAAATATAAACAAATGGTATAACAGGAAAAGTATCCATTTGGTTCACAACAATGTTGAAGTTGAGAGACTTTTTACAAAGGACATATTAAAAGATTTGACAACAGCTTTTACTATGCTCAAACCTATTTATGATTATTTATGTAGTGTGGAAGTTAGAAAAAGTAAGGAGATAAATAAATAGAAAAATAAAATTTCAGAATAGTATTTATTATAATTGCTCCTTTTGTTTTATTGTGATAAAATTATCGCGAATATTGATAACAATTTATTACAAGTATTTTTATAAGTACGATTATTATTAATATATACTATCTTAAAAGATATAGAGGAGTGTAGGCATGGAAGAAAACTTAAGCTTAGAGAATTTAAGTGCAGAAGAAATATGGCAAAAGTTATATAATAAAGAATTAAATTGTAAGAAGAACATTTTAGAATATATAGATGTTGCAAGGATATTAAAAAAAGGAGAAGCTGATCCAGAGAAAATTCAAGATACTTATAATTTTATCTATGATAATATTGAGAAGATGTCAGATAAAGTTAAGCCAAATACTATTATGTATCTTCAAAATGAATTAAAAAATCAGTTTGGCAAATATGTAGTTGAAAAGGAGCCTAAAGAAGAAAATGCCTTTATAAAATTCTTTAGGGAGGCATATCCTGTAAAAGATAGAAGAAAAGATTTTACATGGGTTATGATGAATATTAACAATATAGTAGAAGAACAAATTTGGACTACATTAATTCATATTAACAGGGAATATATATGTAAAAGAATTAAATTAGATGCTGAAGAAAAAGAAGCTATAATTAAAATGATAGAAAAGGTAATTGAAAAAAATAATAAAAAATATATTAATCAAATAAAAAGTTTGGATAAATTATTAAATAATTTAAATATTAAAATAGTAAATAATAGTGATAAATTCAAGGTTAAAAAATTATAATTATGTAAAAAGAATTTTAATAATGCATAAAAGCATTTTTAAGATTCTTTTTTATCGTTGATATCTAAGTGGATTAATAATCCATTTAATACTTAAAAGGATTATAGTAATCACAATAATAATTGCTAGGATGATTTTCAAAAAATTATAAAATATTTGCTTGACATTGTAAACGGTTATGATAAAATAAAAATATCTACCATACAAGTATGGTAATGATAATTATTTTAATATATGTTCAAAAAAATATAGTTTATTATGCAGTAGAAGTCAAATAGTTTTATAAGAATAAATTATTCAATTTACTTTACATGATAAAAATAGTAAGATTAAGTATAGAGTTAACTACCATACAAGTATGGCAAGTAAAAAAGGTAAAGGAGAATAATTAATGACATTAGATATAAAGAAAAATACTACAAGCAAAACTATATATTATAAACTCAGAGAAGAAATTATAAATTTATGCCTTGAACCGGGAACTAGTATTTCTGAAAAAGAACTTTCAGAAAGATATAGTGTAAGTAGAACTCCAGTAAGAGAAGCGCTTGTTCGTTTAGCTCAAGAAGGATTAGTTAACATCTATCCTCAAAAAGGGACAGTTGTTTCTTTAGTTGATTTATATGCTGTTGAGGATGGAAGATTTTTGCGTGAACATCTAGAAAGAGCTGTAGTGAAAGAAGCATGCAAGGAATTTTGTCCTGAAAAAATATTAGCACTAGAAATGAATTTGAAACTGCAGAAAATGTATATTGAAAATCATGATTATAAAAAATTATTTGAAGCCGATGAAGAATTTCATAAGATAATCTTTGAAGGAAGTAATAAGAAAAGAATATGGGATAGTATCAATGATGGTAGTATAGAGTTTCAAAGAATTCGTATGCTTAGATTAGAAGTTAACCCAAACTGGGATAATATCTATTCACAACATGAAGAAATATTCAATGCTATAAAAAATAGAGATGCAGAAAAAGCAGAAGAAGTTATGAAGGAACATTTAAATATGGTTACCTTTGATAAAAATGAAGTAAGAAAAATATATCCAGATTATTTTAAATAATAAAGTGATTTTGAATTACTTTATTAGTAATTAAGGGAGGTGAGGCTTATATAAAATATGAAATTAGAACTTTTATGTTCTTATGGAAATTATATAGCTAAGCTAAAGTTAAGAAAACTCAAGAAAAAGCAGGAGGAACATAACTATGAAAATGGGGTTTAGATGGTACGGTGAAGGAAATGATACCGTAACACTTGATCAAATCAAACAAATTCCAGGCGTGGAATCGATTGTCTGGGCTCTTCATGATATGGCAGCTGGTGAAGAATGGCCAATGGAAAAAATTCTTAAGGTAAAAGAAGCAACTGACAAGTATGGATTTAACTTAGACGTTGTTGAAAGTGTTAATGTCCACGAAGATATTAAGCTAGGATTGCCAACGAGAGATAAATACATTGAAAATTACAAAAAAACAATAGAGAAGTTAGCTAAGGTTGGAGTAAAAGTTATTTGTTATAATTTTATGCCTGTGTTTGACTGGCTTAGAACAGATCTATACAAAGAGGCAGAAGATGGATCAACAGCTCTTTTCTATGAAAAAGCAAAGATTAATGATATAGATCCAATGGAATTAGTTAATAAAATAGCATCAAATCCAGATCTTACAATGCCAGGTTGGGAGCCAGAAAGACTTAAAAATTTATCACAGCTTTTTGAAGCATATAAGAATGTAACAGAAGAAGATTTATGGAATAACTTAAAATATTTCTTAGAACAAATTATACCTGTTGCAGAAATAAATGATATTAAGATGGCAGTACATCCGGATGATCCACCTTGGTCAATCTTTGGATTACCAAGAATAGTAAAAGACAGAAATGATTTAGCAAGATTATTAAAGCTTGTAGATAATCCTTATAACTGTTTAACTCTTTGTAGTGGAGCAATAGGTTCAAATCCAAATAATGATGTACCAGCTATGATAAGAGAATTTGGAAATAGAATTGCTTTTGCACATATTAGAAATGTAAAGATTTATGAAAATGGTGATTTTATTGAAACATCTCATAGAACTTGTGATGGTTCTTTAGACATATGTGACATAGTTAAAGCATATCATGAAGTTGGATTTACTGGATATGCAAGACCAGATCATGGAAGACATATTTGGAATGAACAATGCAGACCAGGTTATGGACTTTATGATAGAGCACTTGGAATTATGTACATATGGGGAATATGGGATTCATTACAAAGAAATAAATAGAATTTAGAGAAAAAATGAAATTAATATTTAAAAGAAAATTCTTTCTTTTAGTATGCTAAGATGCTAGAAATAATTAACGTTAACAATAGTTTTGAAGAGGTGAAAATAAGAATGAGTAATTCAAAATTGGTACTAAGTAAAGAAAGTATTAAAAAGAGCGAATTATGGGAAAAGGCTGGAATAGAGCTTCCAAAATTTGATTACGACAAAATGTCAGCTTTAACTAAGGAAAATCCTACATGGGTTCACTTTGGAGCAGGAAATATATTTAGAGGTTTTATAGCAATGTTGCAGCAAGAACTTTTAAATACTGGAAAAGCAGAGTCAGGTATTGTTGCCGTAGAAGGATATGATTATGAAATTATAGATAAAATTTATTCCCCTCATGATGATTTAAGCTTATTAGTAATTATGAAACCAGATGGAACCTTGGAAAAGAAAATAGTAGGAAGTATAGGTGAAAGTCTGGCTGGTGACTATTCAAGAAAAGAAGAATGGAATAGATTAAAAGAAATATTCTCAAATCCATCTTTGCAAATAGCAAGCTTTACAATAACAGAAAAAGGTTATAGTGTGAAGAATTTATTAAAGGAAGATATAACAGATGGATTAGAACACCCCGTAAGTATTATTGCTAAAGTTGCATCCTTAGCATATGTAAGATATCAAAATGGACAACATCCAATAGCATTTGTAAGTATGGATAACTGTTCAAAAAATGGTGAGAAACTTCATAATGCAATGGAAACAATGATAAAGAAATGGATTGAAAATGGACTTGTAGAAGAAGATTTTCTTAAGTATATCAATAATAATAAAAAGGTATCATTCCCTTGGAGTATGATTGATAAAATTACACCTAGACCATCACAAAGCGTTAAGGATACATTAGAAAAAGATGGCTTCGAAAGTACTCAGATTGTAACAACTAACAAAAATACTTATATAGCACCATTTGTAAATGCAGAAGGCCCACAATATCTTGTAATAGAAGATGATTTTCCAAATGGCCGTATGCCTTTAGAAGATGCAGGTGTATTTTTAACAAGCAGAGAAACTGTAGAAAGAATTGAAACAATGAAGGTTTGTACTTGTTTAAATCCGCTACATACGTCTCTAGCAGTATTTGGATGCCTTCTTGGATTTAATTTAATAGCAGATGAAATGAAAGATCCAGCTTTAAAGAAATTAGTTGAAAAGATCGGATATGAAGAAGGGATGCCTGTTGTTGTAAATCCTGGAATAATAAATCCTGAAGACTTTATTAAAGAGGTAGTTGAAGTTAGACTTCCAAATCCATATATACCTGATACACCTCAAAGAATTGCTTCAGATACATCTCAAAAAGTTGGTATAAGATTTGGAGAAACAATTAAAGCTTATAGTAACAGAGGAGATTTAGATCCTAAACAACTTAAATATATTCCACTTGTTATTGCAGGTTGGTGCAGATATTTAATGGCAATAGATGATAATGGTAATGCAATGGAGTTAAGCCCAGATCCATTATTAGATGAATTGAAGAAATATGTAGCTAATGTAAAATTAGGTACTAAAGAATTAGTTGAAGAAGATTTAAAACCTATATTAACAAATGAAGAAATTTTTGGTGTAAATCTTTATGAAATAGGTTTAGGAGAAAAGATTGTCGGCTATTTCAATGAAATGATTTCAGGAGTTGGTTCTGTCAGATCAACTTTAGAAAAGTATTTAGAGTGCAAATAATTTAAGATAATTACATGCATAAAAAATAAACATTTTTATCATTCTCCATTTATTTTACTCTGTCAAATAAGATAAACAAAGAATGATAGAAATGTTTAAGAAAAATAATGTGAAGCAAATTATAACATAAATCAAGCTAATTTACAACTTTCCTTATCGGGACAGTGGTGTATTAAAACAATAAGAAGAGTTTTGGAAATTACTACGTTAAGGAAAGTAAATTAGCTTAATTAAAAAAATTATCGATATCTAAAGGTCAATATATCAAATCTAAGAAAACGTTATGGTAAAGTGTTGGATAGATACAGATTGCAATAATATACTTATACTAATATAGTGTGGGTTATTAACTTGTTAAGTTCAATACTATACAAATATGAAATATTTATTTGAAAGTAGGATGATGAATTTGAAAAATTTCATGGATGAAAATTTCTTATTATCTAGCGAAACAGCTATAGAGTTATATCATAATTATGCAAAGGATTTACCTATTATCGATTATCACTGTCATATTGATCCAAAGGAAATATATGAGAATAAAAAGTTCAATAATATAACAGAAGCATGGTTGTATGGAGATCATTACAAATGGCGAGCAATGAGGAGCAATGGCATAGATGAAAAATATATCACAGGAGATGGAAGTGATTATGACAAATTCTTAGCTTGGTCACAAACTATACCAATGTCTATAGGAAATCCTCTTTACCATTGGACTCATTTAGAGCTTCAAAGATTCTTTGGAATATATGAGCCTCTTGATGAAGATAATGCCCCAATGATTTGGAAAAAGGCTAATGAACTACTTAGTGGAGATGGATTTGCAGTAAGAGATTTAATCTTAAAATCAAATGTAGAAACTATATGTACAACTGATGATCCAATAGATACATTAGAATATCACATAAAACTTAAAGAAGATACTAGCTTTAATGTAAATGTTTTACCTACATTTAGACCTGATAAAGGTGTAGAAATAAATGCAGATGGCTATGTTGAATGGGTAAAAGCTTTAGAAGATATATCTGAAATAAAAATAAGTGATTACGATAAGTTTTTACAAGCTTTAGATTCAAGAATAAGATTTTTTCATTCAGTTGGATGCAAAGTTGCAGACCATGGTATTGATGGTGTAGTTGTTTATGCAGAAACAACAAAAGAAGAAGCGGCAGCAATATTTGCTAAAGTGCTTGAAGGCAAAGCAATAAGTACAGAGGAAGAAAAGAAATATAAAACATATACTTTAAGACATGTATTTAAACTTTATCATGAACTTGGATGGGTATTGCAGCTTCATATTGCAGCACTTAGAGCCAATAATACAAGAATGCATAAAAAAATAGGACCTAATACAGGATTTGACTCAATTAATGACGAAAGCATAGCTTATCCACTTTCAAGGCTTTTAGATTCTGTAGACAGGGAAAATTCTCTTCCTAAAACAATTTTATATACATTGAATCCAAAGGATAATTATGTTCTTGGAACTATGATAGGAAATTTTCAAGGAGATGGAATCCCAGGAAAAATGCAATTTGGAGCAGCTTGGTGGTTTAATGATAATAAAGATGGAATGATTGAACAAATGAAAGCATTAGCCAATCTTGGATTATTAGGTCGTTTTGTTGGAATGCTAACTGATTCTAGAAGTTTCTTATCATATACAAGACATGAATATTTTAGAAGAATTGCTTGTAATTTAATTGGTGAATGGGTAGAAAATGGTGAAGTGCCAAAGAACATGAAATTACTTAAAAAAATTGTTCAAGGAATATGTTATAAAAATGCAAAAACACATTTTGCATTTAATGAAAGATAATTATACACGTGCGTAGAAGATGAAAGTGAGGAAAAAACATATGTCAAATAATAATAGAAAGATTACAATTGCCAGAGGCGTTGGTTATGGATTAGTTGATTTAATGGGTGGTGGAGCGTTCACCATTATAGGAGCATTTTTACTATTTTTCTATACAACATTTGCAGGATTAACACCAATTGAAGGTGCTTCAATCATTGGTATTGCCCGTATTGTAGATGCAGTTGCCAGTTTATTTATAGGAAGTATATCTGACAATTTCTATAAAACTAAGCTTGGAAAACTTTTTGGAAGACGTCGTTTCTTCCTATTAATTGGAGCACCTTTAATGGCAGATTATGTGTTATTATGGGTAACAGGAAGAAGTTATGTATTCTATTTAGTTACTTATTTACTATTTGAAATAATTGCAGCAATGGTATTAATTCCATGGGAAACATTGCCTGCTGAAATGACAAAAGATTTTAATGATAGAACTAAGTTATCAGCATCAAGAATGTTTATATCAGCAACAGGAACATTTTTAGCTACCTTTGTTCCAGGAAGATTAATAGCTTTCTTTGGTGAAAAGAGTGCTCAAGCATATTTCATGAATGGATTAATTTTCGCTATTTTATATGCAATCTGTATATTAATATCACACAGAGTAACTTGGGAAAGAGATCTTACTCCTGAAATGGAAGAAGAACTATCAAAGGGTTCTCAAAGTAAGAGTCTAGGTGAGCAATTGGAGGGAATTGTAAAAGTAGCTATAGCTTATATATCTACTTTGAAAATTAAAGCCTTTAGAAAGCATTTAGCAATTTATATATGCTCATTTACTGCTAAAGATTTGTTTAATACAGTATTTGTATATTTTTGTGTGTATAATTTAGGGGTTTCATCTATCACTGCAGCCAATGTACTTTCACTTAGTTTAATTGGTATACCTGTAACAATCTTAGGTGGATTTTTAATGATTAAAGTAGGGCCAAGTAATTTATATAAAATGTCTTACTCAATAATGATTATATGTATATTAGGATTTTATGGACTTTATGTAGGTAATTTAGGAACAAATCTTGTCTTATTATTTGTAATTGGTACTATTTATCAAGTTGGAAGAAGTTTATTGGAATTTACTCCATGGAATGTATTCCCATTCATACCTGATGTTGATGAAATGGTTACAAGACAAAGAAGAGAAGGTCTTTATGCAGCAGTTATGACTTTCACTAGAAAGAGTAGTGTTGCTATAGCTACAGTTATTATAGGTATTGTATTAGAAGAAAGTGGATTTGTAAAAGGGCAAGCAACTCAATCACCACTAGTAGTATCAACTATAGCAGGTCTATTAACTGTTGGTTGTATAGTATTACTTGGTATAGCATTGATTTGTGCTGTAACTTTCAAACTTAACAAGAAAACACATGGCATACTAGTAGATGAAGTTGAACGTCTAAAAAATAATGGATCAAAACAAGATGTGACTCCAGAAACAAAAGCAATTGTTGAAAACCTTACTGGATATAAGTATGAAAATGTTTGGAAAGAAAATGTAGTTTAGAATAATTTTTAGTTAATATAAAAAAGTTTTATAAGTTGAATTGTGAAAATTATAACCATATCACTAAGAATATTTTAATTTAATTCTTGTGGCTGTCTTAAGATAGGAAATATATTACTATTTTAAGGCAGCTAATTATAAATAAAATTACTATAATAAGTTAGGAGATTTTAATATGAATAATAAAATTAATTGCCTATATTGTGATAAGGATGAAAAACTTGATAATCTAATGATTGAAATATGCAAGCTTAATGTATCTACCCTTTATTTGTTTAAGGAACAAAGTCATAAAGGAAGATGTATTGTTGCTTATAATAAGCATGTAAATGAATTATTTGAACTAGATGAGAAAGAATTAGAATTGTTTATGAAAGATGTTACAAGAGCAGCTTCTGCAATTAAAAAGACTTTTTCACCTGATAAAGTAAATTATGGAGCATATTCAGATACACTTCCTCATCTTCATTTTCATTTAGTACCTAAATATAAAGATGAATATGAATGGGGCGGAGTGTTTGAAATGAATCCTCAAAAAACTTATTTAAGCGATAAAGAATATATTGAAAGAATTAAACTTATAAAAGAAAATTTATAAGTTTATGATATTATAATTAACAGAGAATATACATGTAAAAAGAATTTTAATGATGCACAAGAGCATTTTTAAGATTCTTTTTTATTTAGGAGATATCCATGAGTCGCAAAAATCAGAAGTGAAAATTTTCTATATAATTGATACAATACATATGAATAGAAAATAGTATGAATCAATATATTATAGTAGTTTATATGATTTAAATTAGCGTTATCAATAATCTGAACTGTAAATACATATTTGATTAATGGAAATTAAAAGACATAAGTCAATGTAATTATTATGAAAAGGAGATATATTGATAATGAAAGAAATACTTGAAGGTAAATATAATAAATGGATGATTTTTGCAGTTACAAGTATGGCAAATTTAGTTGTATCATTTTCTATAAATAGTTTAAATATTGCTCTTCCAACATTAACAAAAGAATTTGGTGTTAATCAGAGTAATGTCAGCTGGTTAGCGCTAGTATATTCACTTATACCATGCTGTACTTTGCTGATTTTTGGGAGGACTGCGGAATTACACGGTTATAAACGGCAATTTAAAATTGGTTTCTTATTTTTTGGGTTGGTATGTGTTGTAGCACCATTATTATCAGTAAATTTAGAAATATTGATTTTTTTTAGATGTATGCAGGGACTAGGTTATAGTATTATGGTTTCTATTACACAAGCAATTGTTAGTAGAACTTTTGATTTAGAAGAGCGTGGCAAGGCACTTGGGGTTAGTTCAATATTTATTTCTGTAGGATTAGCAGCAGGACCTACTATTGGAGGTTTTTTATTAACTCATTTTTCATGGCATGCAATTTTCTACTTTAATGTGCCGTTCTGTCTTTTAGGTTTTATTTCAACTTGTTTTGTTATGCCAAGTGACAATACAAATGTTTCAAAAAATAGAAGCATGGACTGGTTTGGAGCTGCTTTATTTTCAATGTCAATTGGTGCTTTTTCAATAGGGGTTAATTTTATTAATAAATGGGGATGGAAGTCAACTTATTTTATTGGATGTATGCTTTTAAGTATATTTGTCTTATATATATTCGTCATACGTGAAAAACATATAGAATCACCATTGATGTCGTTACAATTATTTAAGAATAAAACATTTTCTATGGCGAATGTGATATGTTTACTTTCATATCTTGTACAGCAATTAATTATCTATTTGGTACCATTTTATTTGATTGATATACTTTTATTACCATCAGATCAGTCAGGACTTGTAATGCTGGCATGGCCAATTATGATGATGATAATGTCTCCTGTTGGAGGGAGCATGACTGATAAACATGGAACAAGATTACCATCAGCCATAGGATTAATTTGTATTTGTATAAGCTGCTTACTTATGAGTTGCTTAAAAGATTCCTCGAGTTATATTGTGGTTATAGTCACTTTGATTGCCATGGGAGCGGGAAATGGCTTGAGTGTGTCTTCAATCAATACTGCTATTTTAAATTCGGCCCCTAGGAATAAGGCTGGTGTTGCTTCTGGAATGTTAGCCACTATGCGTAATCTTGGACAAACATTGGGGACTGCTTTTAGTAGTGTTATGCTTACTTCTCGTCAATTGTTTTATAATCGAAATACAAACTTAAGTGTAAATGATATTTATATTCTTGCACAAAGAGATATTTATTATTTTGGCATCCTAGTTTTAGTAGTAGCACTTATTATTGTGTTTTTACTTCCTCATTCAATCATATTAAATAAAATAGAAAATGTTACCCATAGAGAAAGCATTAAGTCACAATCCAATAAATAAATTTTAAACTTCTGATAAATTCATATAAATGAATTTATCAGAAGTTTTTTCTTTTCGGGGTAAGCCGAAATTAGTGGATTTTAAATGACACGCTTCGCCTCCACCAATGAAACCCTCGACAGGAATACCGAGGGTTTTCTTTTATAAATGACCATCATATAGGTTTTATTAGTTCGTAAGCTTCTTTTAAATTAAAGCTTATTCACTTTTGTTGATTAAGCCTATCTTTGCAAATCAAAGATTTGGAGGCTTACTTGAAAAATTCTGATTGCATTATATTATTTAAATGATCAACTTTAGAAGTTCTAACTAAAGCAATACTGCCACCAAATTGAGTATTTATATAATTAAGAACATATGAATTAGGATCACTTTGTTCATTTAATAATTTTTTTAATTTAATTTCATTAAAGTATGTTTTATACTCATCTTTTTTTATTTTATCTGTATTATATTGCCCACCTAATAAAGGTGAATATGCCATGAGTGTTAAATCTTTATAATAATCTATATAACTTTCTAGCTCTCTGTTAGCTGGTACTTGTGGAAAAGAATCTGAATCTATTGTAGGTGATAAATAACTAAATCTCTGCTGTACAGCACAAAAAAATTTATAGTTATTTTTCAAGCATATATTTCTGGCACTTTCTATGCGCCATGTTCTAAAATTACTACAACCAAGTTCTTTTATTAAACCTTTATTTATAAGTTCATTTAATGCACCAAGAGTTTCTTCCTGTGGTGTATTAAAATCATCAACATGTAAATATAATAAATCAATATAGTCGACATTCAGGTTATCTAAAGATTTATTAACACTGTCGATAATAACAGAACTACTTAATCCCTGCATATCTGAAAAATCTCTTTTTCCAGCCTCTTTTGGCAAAGCACCAAGTTTTGTTGCAATAAAAAGATCTTTATTTTTACCATTTCTTTTTATCCATTTACCTATTGTTTTTTCACTTTCACTTCCCTCTCCGCCATTCCATACTGCATAATTGTTTGCTGTATCTATTAAATTTCCTCCATTTAAAACATAATGGTCCATTAGTTTAAATGCAGTATCCTCATTAATAGCTGTACCAAAATTTATAGCGCCTAACCCTATAACAGATGCATTAATACTTGATTTTCCAAGTTGAATTTTTTTCATTTTATCATACCTCCGATATAATAAGAATTTATAATTGATTGGAAAAAATTTTGTTGGAATTGATTCGTATAACTTTCCAACAGTTAGAGTTTTATATTTTCTTCCATTGATAGATAATGATTTTACATGATATAAAACAAAATATATCAATTTTTGGAAATAATTAAAGCTTATTATAATTTTAGCTTTAATATTTTTAATTAGTTAACTAATTTATATTTAGTATAAGGGAATAATAAGAATATTGAAATTAGGTACTTTTTTGTGGTATAGTTACTAAAAAGTAATTTAGAAGGTGATTTATGTGATAGTTAATGATTGGGAAAAGGGATGTCCATTACTATTAACTCAAAGAATAATATTAGGTAAGTGGAAACTTTCAATAATATGGTTTTTAGCTCACAATGAAGTAATGAGATTTTCAGAGTTAAAAAGAGCATTTAATGATTCTGTTCTTACTCAAAAAATGCTAACTCAGCATTTAAGAGAACTTGAAGACGATAATCTTGTATTTAGAAAATCATATAATGAAGTCCCTCCAAGAGTTGAATATAGTCTTACTGAAATGGGCAAAAAGTTTATACCTGTCATGGAAATGATGGAGGATTGGGGAAAACATTATATGAAGGGAATTAACTGGATTTAATATAAAAGATAGTATTGAGATGTGGTTAATATACTTGGTATAGATGATGAGAGGGTAAATCATGATTATTTGTGTTAATCAGGTTAAATCAAATAGAAGTAATAAATTTGAGATACAAGTAGATGGAAATCTAAAATATTGTGTACAAGTGCCTTGGTCTTCAGTGAGACTTGGATTTGGAATCAGAAATATAAAAAAAATTAAGGTTATTAATATGGAGGATTAAAAATGAAAAAATTATTTATAAAGAAAATTTCTAATGTTTTTATACTTTTACTTATGTTCATAAGTTTATTTGGATGTGCGGCGACAAATAAAACTGCTGCAAATAAGCAACAGGACAACCATGTGGAGAATACAAAATCAGAAGATAAAAAGGCAGACTCTGGCCAAAATGGAGATTCAAAAGATAAAAAAATAATTAATGATTTTCAAGGTGTTGCAGATTATATACATAAAAATGGAACGTTGCCTGAAAATTTTATAACAAAAGCACAAGCGGATAAGCTTGGATGGAAGCCAGGAGATGATCTTAGCAAAGTTGCACCTGGTAAAAGTATAGGTGGAGATATTTTTAAAAATGCTGAAAAATCTCTACCAGATGCGCCTAATAGAATTTGGCATGAATGCGATATTAACTATAATGGAGGACATCGTGGAGATGATAGGATCCTTTATTCCAATGATGGATTAATTTATTCTACATCAGATCATTACAAAACATTTAAAGTATTATATAAAGGAAAATAATTTTTTATTTAAAAGGATGTGAATAGCTTGAATAAAGTAGTAATACAAGGTAGTAAGCTTTTGGATAAAAATATTTTGCACCAAATTTTAAAACAGGAATTAAAGCTTCCTAATCATTATGGTGAAAACTTAGATGCACTATGGGATTGTCTAACTACTGATATTCAATTGCCACTTACAATTGAATGGGTTGACTTTCAAAAAAGTAAAGGCCTCTTAGGTGATTATGCTGAAAATACCTTAGAAATTTTTAAAGAAGCTGAAAAATTTACTGGGGGAAAACTTAATATAATTTTTTCTTAGATAAAACAAGAGGAATAATAGAATTTGTTTTCTTTGCAAGTTTAGGAGATTTAGTTTACTTGATTAGATTTATAATAAATCTTAAAAAATAATTATAACCAATAGCATAGTAAAAAAATAGAAATGATACTGACACTTTGTTTCACAATGAAATAACACGAATGTATAAGACCGTATTGGAAAAATCCAATACGGTTTTTGATTTATCGTGAGAGCAGACAAGAATTATCTTCCATAGTGAAACGCATAAAGATCTAAAATTAGATTTTTGCAGGTATTTTATTGTTCTAAGGAATAGTTGAAGAATATATAAAACAATTAAAAATTTCTTTTTATGCACTATTTTGTACGTTTAGAGAAAAGTATATTTATTTAATGTAAATATTATGAGAAAATGTAATTGTTTAGATGCATGATTATGCTTGATATTTACTTTTGATAATATATATATCATAATTGGATTTTATTATGCGCAGATAAATTTTACTTTTTAGTGGTATAAATTCTTAAAGACAATCTATTTGCTAAATCGTAGAAAGTCTATGATTTTTACGTCCTACAATAAATATTATTATAATATAAAGGGGGAAACAAGAATGTTAAAAAACAAGTTATACAAAAAAAGAAACTACCTCAATAAGATAATTTCTATGTCTGTACTATCTTTTGTGTTACTAGCATCACCAGTTCTTCCAGCCAATGCATATACTTCAGATTTAGGAAATGGAACTTATCAGAATCCTGTTATGTATGCTGATTATCCAGATAACAGCGTTATTAAAGTTGGATCAACATACTATATGGGATGCTCTAGCATTAGTTATATGCCAGGTCTTCCTATTTTAAAATCACAAGATCTTGTAAATTGGGAAATTTGTTCTTATGCATATGATCGGATTGATGTAGGAATGAGTGGTATTGATAAATCACATGCTGATGCGTATAATTTAGTAGGTGGAAAAAACGTATACAGTAAGGGCTGTTGGGCTCCAAGTTTAAAGTATAATAATGGTAAGTTTTATGCTACTTTTTCTTCTCTTGATCTAGGTAAAACTTTTGTATGTACAAGAAATGCTCCAATGGATTTTGGTGGCTGGGATTTTACAGAAATTAAAGGTATAGGATATGCACATGATGCAGATTTATTCTTTGATACTGATGGAAGAGTATATCTTGTTAATGGAGGGTGTACAATAACAGAGTTAAATACAGATTGTAAATCTGTCAAGGCTGGAGGTATAAATAAGAAAATTTTTGATGGCGGTAGTACTCATGATGGTAATAGGATTTTTAAGAAAAATGGTTATTACTATATACTTTCAACACCTGTAAAGGATGGTGGAGGGTACCAACGTATAGAGAAAGCCTGGAGATCTAAAACTCTTACAGGTACTTATGAACAAAAGGTAATTTTAGATGATGGTGCAAATCATCAGGTTTGTGTGGTTGAAGATGGTAGTTATAATTGGGCAGCACTGTTTGAAGATAAGGGTGCAGTTGGACGTATTCCGAAGATTGCGCCTGTTACATGGATTAATGACTGGCCAATGATAGGTGTAAACGGAAGTGGTAAAGTACCAGCAACATATAACAAGCCTGCATCAGGAAATGGAATAAAATCACCTGATACAAGTGATGACTTTACAAAAGCAACAGCCATATCTTCGCAGTGGCAGTGGAATCATAATCCAGACAACTCAAAATGGAGCTTGTCTGAACATCCAGGTTGGTTAAGATTAAAAACAAGTTACGCAGCTAACATTCTTGAAGCAAGGAACACTCTAGCCCAGAGAATACAAGGGCCAAAATCTTCAGGATGGGTTAAATTAGACGCAACTAATATCAAACCTGGTCAGATTTCAGGATTATCAGCTTTCCATAGTAAATATGGCTATATAGCAGTAAGGAATGATAATGGAAATAAGAAACTAGTTCAATATAATGTAGATGGGACAGAAACTTCTATTAACCTTGATAACAACACTGTGTACTTGAAGGTTGATGCTGATTGTGATACACAAATAGCTAAATTTTATTATAGTTATGATGCTAATAGCTGGACAAAGCTTGGTAGTAATTTAAAAATGGACTTTTTCTATAAATTATGGTTTATAGGATACAGGTTTGCTCTCTTTAATTATACAACTGGTTCTGACACTAGTGGATATGCTGACTTTGATTACTTTAAGTTTAGCCCTACTGCAACAGGTGTGGGCAAATAATTATTCCATAGGAAATAGATAATAGATAAAAGTTAGAAAGCGACGCAATAAGTGTCGCTTTTTGAATAGAAAAAATATGTTATAACCTAAGTAGAGTAGTGATATTTATAGTGGAAGATTGGAATATTATTTAAGAAAATTAGGAAAGAAGAATCTTTTTAAGTATAGATTTAGGCGTTTTAATCAACAAGTATTTACTTTCCCTGGAAATTATGCTAAGTTAAGTGAGAAAATTTTATTGCCAAAATAATACATAATATTAATAAAAAGGAGAAAAATTTATGGGAAAGTTTATTAAAAAAATTTGTTTATGTACAGGAGCAGTGGCTATAGGTTTAGCTTCAGCATTAACTATGTCAGCTACTAAAGCTTATGCAGCAGACTACTATATTTCTACAACTGGTAATGACAGTAATTCGGGAAAGTTAAAAGCTCCATTTGCGAGTATAGCAAAAGCTCAAGCAGTAGCTTCTTCTGGAGATACTGTGTACATTATGGGAGGAATCTATAAAAAATTTAATATAGCAAAATCAGATAATGTTTATAACTATGTAATTGATATAACGAAAAGTGGAATTACATATAAAGCGTATTCTATGAGTGATATGCCAACTTTTGATTTTTCGAATATAACAACTTCTAAGCGTGTAGCGGCTTTTAGAATAGCAAGAGGTGTTACAGACGTTACTATTACAGGAATTAATGTTACTGGAGTTCCAGTAGGAACTCAAAAACAGTCTGAATGTTTCAGAGTAGAAGGAAATGTTACATTAAATAGAGTAACTTGTCATGATAATGCAGCAAATGGATTTTATTTTGTAAATCATGGAACAGGTACATGCTATAGATGTGATTCTTATAATAATATTGGAGTAAAGGGAATATCAATGGGAAATACAGATGGTTTCGGTGCACATGGAGAAGGTGTTACTTTTAAAGAATGTCGTGCTTGGAATTGTAGTGATGATGGATATGATTGCCTTACATCTACAGGAACAAATACTTTTGATACCTGCTGGGCATATAATATGAACGCTGGTGGAGATTCGAATGGGTTTAAAATAGGTGGATATGCAATGGGTACACCACCAGCTGTAGCACCTGTTCACACAGTTAAAAATTGTCTTTCTGCGAGCAATGGTGCACATGGTTTTTATGCAAATCATCAACCAGGAAAATCAGCCACTTGGACAAATAATACTGCATATAATAATAAATTTGGAAACTTTGATATGCTTGAGAGAGTAAGCACAAGTGATGCTACCGATATTCCAGGAACAAGGGAAGTTTTACATAATAATATTTCCTTTGGAGGAGTAGCTTTAAAAGATGCTAATTTACCTAATGAAAATGTAACTGATAATTCTTGGAATAAAAGCGGAGTTTCTGTAACAGCAGATGATTTCCAAAGTTTAGATGCAAGTCAAATGACAAGGCCACGTGGAAAAGATGGTGAGTTACCTGATATTACATTTATGCATCTTAATAGTAATAGTGATCTAAACGGACTAGGCTGTTTTTAGATAACTGATAACATTAAGCCTACAAAAATCTAGAATTTTGATTTTTGTAGGCTATTTGAATAAACTTCTAAAGTTAATTAAGGATATAAACAAATTAATTAGCTTGATTTAAAAATTTAATGCAAACAGGATTTGGTATATGTTCAGATATATTTAAATAAGTAAGTTCTCCAGTTAATTGATTTATAGAATATAATTCTACATTACTTGTAGTTTGATTTGCTGCAAGTAAAAATTTACCTGATGGAGATATTGAAAAATCACGTGGAGATTGTCCTTGAAGTTTTGTATTTGATGCAAAGGTTAATTTTCCAGAAACTGAGTCCACCTTAAAAACTGTTATACTATCATGTCCACGATTGGAAGCATATAGATAATCTCCATTAGAAGATATGTGAATTGCAGCACCAGTGCTTTCTACTGAACAATCTGCAGGTAGCATAGAGATATATTCTACTTCTTCAAAAGAAGGTTTATCTTTATGGTATTTTAAAACAGTAATCTTTGAACTTAGTTCATTAAGTAAATATGAAAAGGCCCCATTAGGGTGGAATTCCATATGTCTTGGTCCTGAACCAGGAGTTATATTTAAATCAGCTACTTCTTTAAAATAACCATCTTTTAATTTATATAAGGATACTTTATCGAGTCCTAAATCAATAGTGTATATGTATTTATTATCAGGAGTAAGATCAGCAAAATGAATATGTGCACTATCTTGCCTAGGTTTATTTGGCCCATCTCCACTATGAATTACAGTATCAACAGCTTTTTCAATGCTACCATCAGATGCTATTTTATATGAAATAAGTTCAGCTTCATGATAATTGGAAGTAAAAAGATAGTTATCGTTTTTATCTAGAATTATATGACAAGGAGATTTTCCTTCTTTAAAATTATGATCTAAAGCTTTTAAACTATAATCTATTGGGTTTATTTCAAAGGCGTAAGCACCACCTTCCACTCCATTTTTTGCAACTGAGTATAGATGAGTATTATTTTTATTAATAGTTAAATAAGTAGGATAAGAAAGTTCACTAACAGGTTCAATATTTTCAATGGTAGAGTTATTTTCATTGAGAGTTAGTTTATAAATACCTTTGCTATCACCATATGTATAGGTTCCAACGTATGCAATATATTTGCCATTTTCCATAATATTTCCTCCTAAATTTAAAGTTCTGTTATATTCATAGAAATTAAATAGTTTATTAGTTAATAAGTTATAATTAATAATTAATAATGATATTTTAAATTAGAGTGTATATGGGTAGTCTATTAGAAAAATAACAAAATTTCAAGGGAAATATAATTATTACTTATGAGAATTATAGATTAAAGAAAGATAATAGCTATATTAAAAAAAATATTGACAGGAAATTATTTTAATGATACAGTATACGTATACATAATGTATGGACTGTTACTGATTCGATCAGGCATGACCAATTTGTAGATAATTTAATCTATAGATTGGCTTTTTTTGTTTAATAATATAATTATTATATTAGAGTTGGAATGGTGATGATGAAAGATGAAGGTTATTAAAAAATTAAATAATAATGTGGTTTTAGCCTTAAATAAGGACAATGAAGAAATTATTGTTGTTGGCAAAGGTCTTGGATTTCAAAAGATACCATATGAAATCACAGATGAAACAGTTATAGAAAAGATATATGTTATTCCAAAGAACACAAGAGCATCAGAAATTCTAGATTCCATGCCAACAGAAATTATTGCAGTAACAGAAAAAGTAATCAGTTATGGAATTAAAGTATTGAATAAAGAATTAAATTCAATTATATTTCTAACCTTATGCGATCATATAAATTTTGCAATTCAAAGAAGTAAAGAGGGTATGGAAATAAAAAGCCCACTTTATTGGGAGATAAAGCATTTATATTCAAATGAATATAAGGTAGGGCTTGAAGCTGTAAATATAATTAATGATGAATTGAAAATAAAAATGAGTACAGAAGAAGCTCCATTTATAGCCTTACATTTTATAAACGCTCAAATGGATACAAAAGATATAGCAGAAACCACAAAAGTAACGTCAATTACAGGCGAGCTTTTAAATATTGTAAAATACTATTTTAAAATTGAATTTAATGAAGAATCTTTTAATTTTACAAGGTTTGTAACTCATATTAGGTACTTTATTCTAAGACAAATCAATAAAGAAAATTTAGAAGATGACAATGAATTTATGTATGAAATAATGAAAAAAAAATATAATGAAGAATATAAATGCGTCAAAAAAATTGAAGAATATTTATACAAAAATTACAATTGGTATTGTTCAGCAGATGAAAAATTATATTTGATGATGCATATTCAAAGAGTGAAATCCAGAGAAGTTAATAATAAATAAATTAATAATATGGACTGTTACTGATTCGATCAGGCATGACCAAAATATCGCTACTTATATTTAGGTACGTTTATTTTGGTCTTTTTTATTTGTTAAATTATCAAATTTGAATACTAGTTAAAATTTGATTAGTTATAAATATAGAAAAAAATATTTGTTTTTCAAAAATTATAAGTTAGGAGAGGATATTATGACAAATAAGGATATAGCATTAAAAGTCTTAGAATTTGTCGGTGGAGAAAAAAATATCTCTAATGCAACTCACTGTGCAACAAGACTAAGATTAGTATTAAAAGATGATTCAAAAGCAAATTTACAAGAAATAAGTAAAATAGAAGGTGTATTAAAGGCACAAAATAGTGGAGGACAACTTCAAGTAGTACTTGGAGGTAAGGTTGAAAAAGTTTATGATGAGTTCGTTAAAATAAGTAATATAGACACTACTGATATTTTAGATGAAAAATTTAGTGAACAAAAAAAGAATCCAATAAACAAAGCTATAGAAACCATAGCTGGAATATTTACACCGGTTTTACCAGCACTTGTTGGTTGCGGAATGATGAAATGTTTGTCTGCGATAATAACAGCAACAGGAATGATAGATAGTAAATCAGGATTTATAACTATATTTAATATGATAGCAGATGTTATTTTTTATTTCATGCCATTTTTCTTAGCAGTAAGTTCAGCTAGAAAGTTTAAAACAAATGAATATTTATCTATAGCTTTAGCAGGATGTTTAATTCATCCAACTATATTGACAGCAGCATCAAATATTGCTACTACAGGTGTGAGCACAATTGATTTTATAGGAATGCCTATTTTACTTGTTAAATATACATCAACAGTTATTCCAATCATATTAACTGTATGGATAATGAGTTATGTGTATAAATTTATAAGTAAGATAATACCAGATATGTTACAAGTGATTTTAGTACCTATGTTGACATTATTAGTAATGGTACCACTTGAATTAATTGTTATAGGACCTTTTGGTTCATATGTAGGGACTTGGTTATCAAATGTTATTGCATTTTTATTTGCAACAAATGGAATTATTGCAGGATTTATTTTAGGATTCTTTAGACCAATATTGGTTATGTTTGGAATGCATTATTCAATTATGCCAATGCAAATTCAACAAGTAGCGGAACTAGGATATACTCCAATGCTTCCAAGTGCTATTGCAGCAAATATATCACAAGCAGGAGCAGTTTTTGCAGTATTTATTTTGACGAAGAATAAGACAATGAAAGCAGCTGCTGGCTCTAGTTCAATTACTGCATTATTTGGTGTAACTGAACCTGCAATATATGGAGTTAATTTAAAATATAAAAGACCATTCTTTGCCGCATGTTTATCAGGCGGAATTGTTGGTGGCTTCTTTGGAATGGTAAATGCTAGTAGTACTGCAGTAACTATACCAGGTGTATTAAGTTTAGGAACATATCAAGCTAGTAAATATATTTACATTATTATAGGAACAATCGCAGCATTTGTTTTAGCAGCAGTATTTACTTTTATTGCAGGAATAAAAGAAGAAACTATTGAAGAAAAAATGACAGATGAAAATAAATATAAGAATGATAATAAAGCTTCAGAAATTTTTATAAAAAGCCCAATAGAAGGTGAAGCGAAGGATTTAGCTGAAGTTAATGATAAGGTGTTTTCAGAAGGAATAATGGGAAAAGGTGTTGCTATTGTACCAAGTTTTGGAAAGGTTGTAGCTCCTTTTGATGGAACCGTTGAAGCATTATTTAATACTAAACATGCAATTGGATTAATATCAAATGATGGAGTGGAAGTACTTATTCATATTGGTTTAGATACAGTGAATTTAGAAGGAAAATATTTTACTGTACATATTGAAAAAGGGCAAAAGGTAAAATCTGGAGATTTATTAGTTGAATTCGATATAGCAGGTATAAAGAGTGAAGGATATGATGTTATTACACCAGTATTAATTACTAATGTTGAGGAATACAAAGATATACTTCCCAACAAAGTTGGGTTAATAGCTATAGGTGAAGAGGCTATTAAAGTGATTAAGTAAAATAATACCAAGAGAATTCAATAGAAGATAATTCAGTCAAAACTATTATTAAAGCATAGTAAGAAGGAGAAAAGAAGCATATGAATAAAGAATTTCCAAAGGATTTCTTATGGGGAGGAGCATTGTCTGCTTGTCAAGCAGAAGGTGCTTATAATGAAGAGGGAAAAACATTAACAATACCAGAAGTAATGAAATTTAATCCTAAAAATGATAGGAAAATTACAAAGCAAATCCAGATAAATATGGAGATGATAAATGAAGCAAAAAATGACCATGATATTATAAAGTATCCAAAGCGTAGAGGGATAGATTTTTATCATACATATAAGTCAGACATAGCTTTATTTGCAGAAATGGGATTTAAGGTTTTTAGATATTCTATATCTTGGGCACGTGTATTTCCAAATGGAGATGATAAAACACCAAATGAAAAAGCTTTAAAGTTTTATGATAATGTAATTGATGAATGCATTAAATATGATATGAAGCCATTAATAACAATTTCTCATTTCGATATGCCAATAGTTTTAATAGAAAAGTTTGGTGGCTGGTATAATAGAGCATTAATAGATTTATATTTACGATATTGTGAAGTTATATTTAATAGATATAAAGGAAAAGTGCAATATTGGGTTACTTTTAATGAAATAAATATGAGTGTTAAAGCTGGTGCTAAGACATTAGGGATATTGAATGAAGGACAACCTAATTATGAAGAAATGTTATTCCAAGGCTTACATCACCAATTTGTTGCAGCTTCAAAGGCAAAAAAACTAGCATATGAAATAGGTAGTAACAATAAGATAGGAAGTATGGTAGCATATTTCACAACTTATCCATATACGTGTAAACCAACAGATGCACTTGCAATGCAAAGTGATGATCAAATGAAAAATTTATTTTTCTTAGATATTTTAAATAAAGGTAAATATCCATATTATTCGAAAACTTATTTTGAAAAGAACAATATTAAACTTCATATTGAAGAAGGAGATTTGGAGAGCATAAGAAATTATACAGCAGATTTTGTTGGAATGTCTTATTATAATTCAATGATTTCAAGTAATGATGGCGAGCAGCTAGAACTTACAGCAGGAAATGTTCATAGTGTATTTAAAAATCCTCATTTACCAGCAAATGAATGGGGATGGCAGATTGACCCAGTTGGACTCAGATATACTTTAAACCATATTTATGACAGATATAATTTGCCAATATTTATATTAGAAAATAGTTCTGGATTTATAGACAAATTGAATGACGATTTTACTATAAATGATCCATATCGTATAGAGTTTTTAAGGCAACACATAGAGCAAATGAAACTTGCGATTGGAGATGGTGTGAAGGTTATTGGCTATACTATGTGGGGACCCATTGATATGATTTCATCAAGTACATCTGAAATGACAAAACGTTACGGCTTTATATATGTGGATCAAGATGATTATGGAAATGGAAGTATGAAACGTTATAAAAAGGATTCTTTCTATTGGTATAAAAATTTAATTAAAACAAATGGAGAAGAATTGTAAGTTTATCATGAAGTGTTAGAAAAGGCGGGGATTTTATCGTCCATAATGTATAAAAGTTTTGGGCTAAAGCATTAATTATTTAGTGTTTTAGCTCATTTTGGCGTATATTTGGATAATAATATTTTTTATCTATAAAATTATATTAAATCATACTATAATTTAACTAAGGCAGATAAATTAGTAGGAGACAAGTATAAAACTTGTCAGATGAAGTCATATTTCTAATGGATTGGAGTAAGGATATTATGTTGGAAAAAAATCAAATGAAAGATGAAAAATTAGATTATTTAATAGCTAATAAAATAGCTAATGTAGCTCAATTTATAAGTTTCGAACCAGATCTAAATTTAAAAACCAGATTCATTCATATTAATAATTTTGGCGATAATGAAGAAACTTCAACTAAAAATCTAATCGAAAAATTAATTCTTTCTGCACCATCTAAAGCTGTAAATATAAGAAGTTTTAGTGAAAAAGCTATGAAAGGAAACAAGTTAGTTTATAATAAAGGAATTAAGGATATAGAAGAAATTTTAGAGATTATTAATGAAAACTCATTAAATAATAAATATTCAATTATTAATGAAAATATAGATATAAATGATTGTGGAGTTTCAGGAGTTGCATTAGGCGATGTAATAGAGTTTTCACCTGAAGATACACCTAAATGTATTGAAAAGGAAGGTGTGTGTTCCTTACCAAGAGAAATAGGATTAAATTTATTAAAGAATGTATATGGTTTTTCGCCTGATATTAACTTTGATACAAATTATAGAATTGAGTTTAGCATTCATCCTAATAGACAAGGGGTTAGGAAGCAGCATACTATCATTTGGGAATATGAGTATTATGAAAAAGTAGATTATGAAAGAAAAATATCTTGGCCAAATAATTTTTCGAGATTTATTGGAGATAAAGTCTTTGGATTATTAATTGCTGATTCCTTAGGAATTATGGTTCCTAAGACTACTGTTATATCGAGAAAGATAGCACCTTTTACTTTTGGTATTGATACTGGTTTGAATGAAAAATGGATCAGAACATGCCCTATTAGAAAAGAACCAGGAAAGTTTTTCACAGGGTCAAGCTGGATTGATCCATTTAAATTAATGGAGGAAGAAGAAGCCAAAGGCTTAAATGAAATAAATATTGCTTCAATTTTATCTCAAGCAGCTGTAGACGCTTTATATTCTGGAGCTTCTTTTGTTAGAGAATATGAAGATGGTGATTTAATAGAAGGGGTTTATGGTAATGGAGATAAATTTATGGTTGGTGAGCAGGATAAATTAGAATTACCAGCAGAAATTATTAAAGCAGTAAAAACTTTAAATAATAAGATAAGAAGTTATCATAAAGAATTGGGTGATGTCTCTCTTGAATGGGTATATGATGGAAAGAATGTATGGCTGGTTCAATTAAATCAGTTAAAAGGTGAAAATAAATACAAAAATTCAGAGAGAAATATTATTGTCTATGGAAGTCCATCACATTATGAAAAAGTTTTTGTTAAAGATGGTTTGGACTCATTAAGAAATAAGATTAATTTAATAAAAGATAAAAATATTGGAGTAGAGTTAATTGGAAATATTGGAGTAACAAGTCATTTTGGTGATTTACTGAGATTGTCTAATATACCAGCAATACTTAAAAGTGAAGATTAATTATCTTGTGTTTTCAAATAGCCATACAGTGTCTAGAGAATGAATAGTTTAAAATTTATTGAAGAATATATAATATATGATAAAATAATATTAGGAGATGATAATAGTTTTTGAAAAAGAAATTAAATTATATAATAAAGACTATTAAGTATTAAAAAACAGGAGGATAATAAAATGAAAATAACAATGTATGGTGCAGCAATTTGCCCAAATTGCGTTGAAGCAAAAGCCATTTTAGAAGAACATAAGGATATTGAATTAAATTATAAGAATATTATCGAGAGCACTACGATGTTAAAGCAATTTTTATCTTATCGTGATAATGATGAAATGTTTGCTAATATTATTAAAGAAGGCAAAATAGGTATTCCATTTTTTATTTTAGAAGATGGAACAAAAACTTTAGACATATTTGACTATTTGGATATAGATAAAACTAAGAATGTAGTAAATAGCTGCTCTATAGATGGTAGTGGTAAATGTTAATATTTGTGCGTGTTATTTTTCCCAAAACTGCGGTTTTGGGAATTTTTTTTGTTAAGGAGGTCTAAATATACACCTTAAAAAAGAGCAGCTTTGCTGCAACAACGGAACTTAAATTGACAATTTGGGACTTGTAATTTATTATCATGTAAGTTAAAAAATATGCCCCTTTAAAAAGAGCAGCTCTGCTGCAATTAAGATCAAGTTTAAAAAAGAGCAGCTCTGCTGCAACATCGGAACTTATATTGTTAATTTTAGACCTGTTATTTATTGTCATATGCGTTAAAAAACATGTAAAAATATAATAATAAGGAGTATAATAATTGTAATGATTTGATTAATAATGCGGTTACCGTTTAACATACCTAATTGGAAAATCTACTGAATTCATATAAAAATCTTCATTATATTAGACATGAATATCTCTCTGCATAAAATATTACAGTATTAAGTAACAAGAAAATATTAAGTGAATTGAAAAGTTTATTTAATAAAGAAGGGAGTTAACTTATGAACTGGGAAGTATTTGAAAAGGCTCTGATTAATTACGATAAATTAGAAGTTAATAAAATTCTTCAACATTTTTTAGCTAAAAAAAATGGGATAGATTTTATTGATGAGTATATAGTTAAGTCTTTAAATTCAATTGGTGATAAGTGGGAAAAAGGGGAAGTGGCTTTATCTCAAGTATATATGAGCAGCAGGCTGTGTGAAGAAATTGCTATTACTATTTTGGCTGAAAAAAATTTCCCGATTAAGAATGCAAAGCCAATTGCAATAGTGACACTTGAGGATTATCACACTCTTGGAAAGAAAATTGTATGTGCTGTTGTTAGGTCAAGCGGTTTTGATCTTATAGACTATGGTACTATAAGTGAACCTGAGGAGATATTAAAGAAAGTCACTGAAGATAAAATAAAAATACTTATGATATCAGTATTAATGTATAATTCTGCTTTAAAAATTAAGAAAATATCTCAAATGCTTCATGAAAAGGATCCTTCAGTCAGGATATTAGTTGGAGGTGCACCTTTTTTGATGGATAACGCACTTTGGAAGGAAGTTGGTGCAGATGAAATGGGGAAAAGTGCAGCTGATAATATTGCTATTTTAGATAGGTGGATTAAGGAGGATTCTTAATGGAAAAAAGGTATACTTCTATGGAAAGAGTATTGACAGCTATGAGCATGCAGGAACCGGACAAAGTACCATTATTTATAATGTGTACACATTACTGTGCAAAATTTTTAGACATGTCGATTAAAAACTATTTTAGTAAGCCTGAAAATGTAGTAAAGGGGCAAATGATGCTTCTTGAAAAATTCCACAATGATTGTTTGAATCCATTTTATTCTGTTGCTCATGAGTATGCAGCCTTTGGAAGTGAAGTTATTTTCAAGGAGGATGGTCCTCCTAATGCTGGTGAACCAATAATAAAGAAATTTGATGATATTTTAAAATTACAACCACCGGAGGTTAAAAAATCAAAAATTCTTATGAATTGTCTTGAGACGATATCAATGCTTAAGCGTGAAGTAGGGACATCGGTACCTATTGGTGGTGGTGTTATGTCACCATTTTCACTTCCCATTCTTCAAATGGGGTTTAATAAATATATTGAACTAATTTATGAGAAACCAGAGTTATTGGAGCATCTTATAAAAATTAACGAAAAATTTTGCACCGAATGGGCTAATATGCAATTGATGGCAGGTGCTACCTTTATAACGTTAATAGATTCTATGTCTGTATCTTCAATTATTCCTAAAAGTGTATATTTAAAGACAGGATTTCTTTCCGCAAAGAGAACCATACCAACTATTAAAAGAGATGTAGCAATTGCTACTTCTTCAGCAAGCTCTACATCAATACTTGAGGAAATCCTTGAAGCTGGGATTAAAGCTATTTTGGTAAGCCATACTGACGATTTAACTGAAATAAAAAAGAAAGTCGGTAAAAGAGCTACATTGCTTGGAAATTTAAATGGTATTGAAATGTGCAAATGGAACAGATCTGATGCTGAATTTAATGTTAAGGAAGCAATAAGAAAAGCTGGGGCTGGTGGTGGCTTTATTCTATGTGACAGTATAGGAGATATTCCTTATCAGGTTAATGAGGATATTCTTCATGAAATCTCAGAAAGTGTAAATAAGTGGGGCAGATATCCATTAAATTGGAGGTAATGGTATGGATGATAAACTATGTATTTTGATTTGTGAAAGTTTTAAAATTGAGGCGGAGAGTGTACGGAATATCTTGAATAATGAAGAAATTAAATTTAAATACCATTCAATGGACTGTATAAATTGCAAGAATCGAAGGCAAGAATTCTATGATCGTATTATTTTGTCAGGTTATAGCAGGGACGAAGTTATTTTGCTGCCAATTCAAAAGGAAACTGGAAAAGACGAGACGTTTACTGGCGAAAATATTTTCGACTCATGTCTATCATTATTGTCTGGAGATAATCTACTAGAATATCTTTCTTCAAAAGGATATTATTTGACTACACCAGGCTGGTTAAGAAGATGGAAGCATATTATTATAGACATATATGGATTTAATAAAGAAAATGCGCGTGAATTTTTTTCAGAATACTGTAAAAAGGTCGTTCTTATCAACAGTGATGTATATAGCAATATACTACCTGATTTGATAGAGTTTTCAGAATATATAGGAATGGAATATGAAATTATAGATGTGGGTCTCAATTGCTTTTCAAGCACTATAAACAATTTATATAAAAACTGGAAAGCTAATCGATTAGAGAATATTTTAAATTCAAAAAATAAGCAAGTCACGGATTATGCTCTTGTATTTGATTTTTTTGAAAAAAAAGCAACGCTTTTAAAGCAGGAAGAACTAATTAAAAATATTTTCACATTATTTGAAATGTTGACAGGTGCTAAATATATTGCATTTCTTCCAGTAATTGAAGACAAAAAAGAAGAGATGTTTTTCTATCAAGAAAAATCATATAAAAGTGAATTGTATAATATTGACAATATAGAATTTAAGCAAAACTATTTTCTCACTTCCTCAGGAGCAGGATTTGTTTTTAGGATAACTTTTGACAATGAACTAATGGGATATATGGAAGTGGAAAATATTATGTTTCCGAATTATTTGGAAAGCTATTTAGATTTATCTAAAACAATTATGATAATTCTAGGAATAATGCTTTTCAATTCGAAGATTTATGAGAAATTAGTCAATACAAATGAAGAACTTCTTTCACTAAATACTAAGCTTGAGATGCTTGTTGATAGACGAACTTCTCAATTATTAGAAGTTAATGGTCATCTAGAAGAGACAAACTGTATGTTAGAAGAAGAAATTGAAGAGCATAAGTTAACTGAGAGTAAGCTTAAGGAAGCAAAAGAAGAAGCAGAAAGAGCTAATTCGGCAAAAAGTAAGTTTTTAGCAAATATGAGTCATGAAATAAGAACACCTATGAATGGGATTATGGGAATGACTAGCTTATTGAAATTTTCAGAATTGACATATGAACAAATGGATATATTAAAAACTATTGAAACTTCTTCAAAACATCTGCTCCAAATTATTAATGATATACTTGATCTTTCAGCAATTGACGTAGGTAAGGTCGAATTGCAGTCTGAATGTATAAATATATTTGATCTAGTGAAGGAAAGTAGAAACTTATTTACATACTTAGCGGAGAATAAAGGCTTGAATCTTTATATTACTGTTGACGATAATCTACCAAATGAAATTATAATAGATAAGGGTAGATTAATGCAAATATTAACCAATCTAATAGGAAATGCAATTAAGTTTACTGAAAAAGGGTCAATCCATGTATTCGTAGATAAAGTTGAAGCTACGGATAATAAAGTGAAGTTAATGTTTTCTGTAAAAGATACTGGGATTGGAATTAAGGAAGAAGACATCCCTAGATTATTTAATTATTTTTCACAGTTGGATATTTCGACAACAAAAAGATTTCAAGGAACAGGCTTGGGACTTGCAATTTCTAAAAATCTAATCGAACTCATGGGGGGAGAAATATCTGTTGAAAGCCAGTATGGTAAGGGAAGCAATTTTTACTTTACTTGTTTAGCTGATATTAATAATGATAATAATGAAGCATCAAATATCCAGAAAATGCTTAAAGATGATAAAAATTACCCAGAAGTTAGGATATTGCAAGTTGAAGATGATATGATTAGTCAGCGATTTATGAAGCAATTATGTAAATATACAGGATGGAAAATAAAAATAGTTTCAAATGGTTTAAAAGCGCTGGAGATACTTGAAAACGAGGATTTTGATATAATTCTTATGGACATTCAAATGCCAGATATGAGCGGAATTGAAGTTACAAAAATAATTAGAGAAAAAGAAAAGTTAACTGGTAAACATATTACTATAATTGCAACTACAGCATATGCAATGGGAGGGGATAGAGATATATGTATTAATATAGGTATGGATGATTATATTAGTAAACCAATTGACGTTATGGAACTTAAAGAGATTATTAATAAGTACCGAAATATATAAATAGAGTCTATATAAACATTGGAAAAATAGAAAATGGGAAAAATGCTATGATATATACATTTATAGTGAAAATTTATGATCATGAATTCACGAGCATTTGTATGTGGCTTGAATACCTACTTACAGGTGGTCGTGTTTTTTAGGTTAACTTTATAAATTGGCACACCATTAAATTTTCCATTTTCCTCTTTGCTAGCCATTAAAGTTATTGCTTTTACTGGAATTGAAAATTTCTCAAATTGAATTAAGCTATTCAAGTCTTCGGAATCTTCATTAAACATTACTCTACGACCTAAAGTTATATGTGGCATAAAAAGTTTATCATAAAAGGGAATCTTTGCTTCTATTAATAGATTGGTAATTTCTTCATGAAGTTTAGAAAGAACAGAATTTTGTTCTACACCAATCCATAAAATATTAGTCTTTTTTCTTTTAAAAATGCCTAAGTTAGCTATTAATAATTCGAAAGGACTTAACTCTAAAACTGATTTGTCTAGTATTTCTTTTATTTTTGTAATTTGAAGATCATCAGCTTCACCTATGAAGCGAATCGTCATATGAAAGTTATTTTTTCTTGTAAAGCTGCCACTAGTACAATGTGCTTTTATATTAGTGGTTATTTTATCAAAATAATCCTTAATCTTATCTTCAAAATCTATAGCAATATATACTCTCAATATATTTTCATCCTTTCCTTTAAATTATAATAATTATAATTCATATTTAGAAAATTATGAAGTTAATTTATATACTAATTATTATATAAATTAACTACCTGGTTGCTTAAGTGCATTTCTTTGGATTTCAAAGAGTATGCTTAACATCCATAAATTGAAGTGATAAAATACCCCAACAGATTTATATTATAAACTGTTGGGGTAAAATGTATTGAATTTCGGTAATTTTCGCGTAAGTCTAATTCTTACGTTGAGTATCTATATTTATGTTTACTCTAATTCAATTCTAGTTATAGAATGAGCTGGAAAAGTATAATTGAAATCACCTTTACCTACATTAACATCACTATTACTAATAGTAACATTATTTGGTTGATCTAATGTATTCATAGAATATATACTTGAACCATTCATTGTAAATACTTTAGCTTTTTTTGCATGAGTATATTGATCTAAAACTATTTGTGTTGTTACATCGCTATCTGGACTTTGATTAACAACTAGTAACTCAACATTTCCGTGATTATCCTTAGCAGCAATTGTAGATAAAGTATCTACATTTGGAGAACTAGCACTTTTTGCAAGCTCAATTTTAGGATTATTTTTTACTTCTGTGGTAATTTGAGTCATGCCACCTAATTTAGACATCATTTCAATGGATAAACCTGATGGTGTTGCAACGAAATTGTCATCTTTTCCATTGCTTATAATAGCAGCATTAAATCTTCGAGCTGTTGGGGCATCAGTTTCATCTGGATTAAATGGGGTATCGTTAAGTAAAAATCTATGTGCAAGAGGAATTCCTAGGTTCTGATATTGGATAAGTTCACTTGCATTCAAAAGACCGTCTGATAAATTCAAATGGAAGGCTTTATCCCCATCCTTTGGTATATTTCCTTGACCATGCCCATATGCTGATGGAATAAGTGGAACATGCTTTCCAGCATAACTATCTATTTCATTTTGCATATTTCCTAATTTAGTTTTTTGGAAGCCTGGTGCTAGAAATAACTGTTTTGTAAATTCATCTACAGGAAGATTAGTTTTTGGAAAACCATCTGTAAGTGGATGATAAGCAACACCATCATATGGATAAGTTGAACCCATTGCCTCAAAAAATCCAGTTTCGCCATCTTGTGCAGCAACCTTAATATTTGGATTAACAGCCTTTAGGGCTTTGTAATAATCAACAAATCCGCCATGAGGTCCAGATTTATATGTAATTGTAACCTTGCTTCCCTTAGCTGGAATTTTACCGTGGATGCCATCACCAAATGTAATTTTACCACTTTTATTTTCAATTGTATAAACTTCATCAGTTGGTAAAGCCGTCTTAAAATTATCTGTTTGTTTCCATTCAGCACCATTTACATAAACTGTTTGGCTTTTCGGTGCAACTGGTGGATAACTTGCATAGAAATCTTGATTTCCTGTTCCTTTACTAATTGATGAATCAGGAGTTAAATCAGCATAACCAATAGTATCTTGATTTTCAAATAAGGTAGTACCACCAAAGGCATATAATGCAGATTTTACATTTGTAGCATTAGTAGTATGTGCTCCAATTTCAACTGGTTTTCCATCACGCCAATGAGTAGCTACAGCTAAATCATCTTCATTTCCAACGTCCCACCAATTAAAATCATAAGGTTTAGGGTGACCATTTTTTGCTCTAAGAGCAGCCCAATAACTTGGATCATTAGGATCAGAAGAAGGATGTTCACTTACTGGTGCTGTCATATAAGCTAAATATTGAGCAGCACTTTGTACGTCATCTCTATTTATGTTTAGAATCATAACACCTTTAGCACCAGTTTTGTCAAGTAAATCACCAATTTCATCTGGACCAAAAGTTGAAGGTTGACCAGGGCCACCATCTCTTGCACGGTTCATAGGTCTTTGATCCATTGGACCAATAGCACGCTTCCAATCAAAACAAGTTGCACTTATAGTACCACCTCCATACCTAATTGAGGTAATTCCTAATTGCTTCACCATTTTCTCAAATGAATGATAGGCTTTTCCCGTTTTTGGATCTGCAGCACCTTCTCCGTTTTTAGTCCAATTGATTATGGCTCCAAACAGTTCAGGATTTATTACTTTACCATTCTCAGATACATTTACTGTAATTTGTGTTGAAGGTTGTTGTTCTGCTGCATAGCTTGCAGTTTGAAATGGAATAATTACTATCAATGAGAGAGCTAGTAGTAATGCTTTTATTTTTATTTTGTTCATTATGATATTCCTCCTTTAATGTAATTATTTAGCTATATTTCGATATATAATATATTAAAGATATAATTTTTCAACAACAATATGCACAAGCACAAATAATAATATAAAATATTTTTGCATATGCACAAAGGCTTATTGTTTTTATCTATAGAAATATATAATTTATGGAGGGTATCTGTGAATGTTTATTAGCACTATTATAGAAAAGTTAAAGATGTATGATCCACAAAGCTATATTAACAATAAAAATATAACTTTTATCCAATCTGTAAAATATGTAGAAACTGCTCCTACAGATTTTGCTCCTAATATACTATATGTGGCGGATGTATTAAAGCTTCCAATTGAGCATATTCACTTACATGAAGCTAATTTTTTAATTATATCTAAAGATAAAGTGTATAATTCTATTGGGAAAGAAATAAAGAGTAACATAGTAATTATTTCTTACAGTAGTATTGAATCAATTTTTAATTTGATTTTAGATATTTTTTCTGAATACGAAAGGTTAAGTTATAGCTCTTTAAGATTGCTAGAGGCTCTTTCACAAGATGATGGGCTTCAGAATATTGTTAACATTGGCTTTGAACTTATTGGCAATCCTATTTTTGTTAGAAATGCTAATTTGAATATACTTGCCTTTACAGAAAATATCGAAGTTGACATTCCTGTATGGGATAATATTAAATCGCGAGGTTATCAGATATATAGTAAATTGCACACATTCTTAACCAATGAAGTATTAAATTCATCAATGCCTATATATCTAAAAGCGCCTAATAGTAGATTTAAGAATAGAGTGAAAAATGGAAATGAATTAAATGAAAATTCTAAGTCTATTCTAAGTCTTAACTCGTCTAAAAATACTAAGTTTGCCGAATCAAGAATATGGGCCAATATTTATTCTGGAAATAAATTTTTAGGGCAAGCTGTAATACTTGAAGTATTTAAGCCATTTAGTGAAAGTGATATAACATTAATCAATCAGTTAAGTGAGACACTTTCTATAGAACTTCAGAAACACAAATATTATGAAACAACAAATGCAGACAATAGAGATTTATTAATCTTAGATTTACTTAATGAAAAAATTAAAAATCAAGAGGCTGTCAATGAAAATCTTAAATTCGCTAATTGGAATTTAAGAGAATGGCTACGTATTATCAGTATTAATATGGAGCAAGAAAAAATATCATTAATTCAATTTAAATTTATTCGAAATTTTTTGAAAAAACTTTTCCCAGATGCTGTATGTGTTTTATACAATGGAAATATTGTAACAGTGATTAATTATATTAGTGATAAGACGTTTCTTGAAATTTATTCAGAAAAACTAAATACTTTTTTAGGGGAGCAGAATATATTCTGTGGAATTAGCAGGCCATTTTCAAACTTAATTGACATTGATAAATACTATAAACAGTCACTTAAAGCAATAGAATTAGGGAAGTGCTTAAATAGTGACAAACTTATTTTTTTCTATGATTCATATATTTTGCAACATATTTTTTCTTTATGTTCTGGTCATGAGTCACTTAAGGAATTCTGTCATCCTTCACTTTTGAAACTTATTGATTATGATAAAAAATATAATACAGATTATTTAGAAACTCTTTATTCATACATAGCAAATTTTAAAAATCAGACTGAACTTGCAAAAGTAATGAATATACATAGAAATACTTTATATTATAGAATTTCTAAGATAGAAGAAATCATCAATATTGATTTAAATAATATTGATGATTTCGTAAGTATTTACTTATCGTTTAAAATATTAGAATATACTGGCGAAAAATTTTGGGGTTATAATTAAAAGTTATAATATTTAACTACACATTAGGGAGGAAAATTGTTTATGAACTATTTTAAAAATTTAAAAATTTCTCAAAAATTGATATCAGCTTTTATTATTGTAGCAATATTAGTTGGGGTTGTAGGCTTTGTCGGATTAAATAATATGAACAAAATTAATAATAATGCAATAAAAATGCATGATGAAAATTTAAATTCAATACAATGTCTATATGATTTAAGACTTAACTTTGCTGAAATACGTACCGATATTATAAGAATCATATTTCAAAGTAAAGGTCCACAAAATGCTACTTTAAATAAAGATATTAACTCTTTATTTGATGAGAGTAATCAACTTATGGAAACATATGAAAAGACATTAACTTCTGCTGATGATAAGAAAATTCTTTCTGATTTGAAAAAAAGTGCAAGTACATATAAAGAAGAGATGAATTCAATATCAAAGTTGGTAGATGAAAATAATTACGATGCTGCTAATGAAAGATTTAAAGGAAATGTTGTTAATGTTAGAAGATCTATAGAATCGACTTTAGATCAATTAATAGATAATAATATATCTGATGCTGATAACTCTAATGCTTCAAACAAATTAACATATAGAAATACTTCCTATATTACAACTGCTTTAGTAATGCTAAGTTTTATTATAGCAATTATTCTTGGTTTATCCATATCAATTGCAATTTCAAAACAGCTTAAAAAAGTGTTGATCTTTGCTAATGCTCTTGGTGATGGTGATTTAACTAAGTCAATAGAAATACAATCTAAAGATGAGATAGGAAACCTTGCAGGTGCATTAAATAACGCAAAAAGTAATATACATAATTTAATTGGTGAATTAGTTAATAGTATTAGTGAAATCAGTGCTACAAGTGAAGAACTTTCAGCGAATACAGAAGAGATTTATTCTAAAATGGAGCTTGTAAATAAATCTACAGAACATATATCTAAGGGCTCTCAAGATTTAAGTGCTACGACAGAAGAAGTAAATGCTTCAACTGAGGAAGTCACTGCTACCACTAATATTCTTGCAAAAAGTGCTACTGATACAATGATTTCGGCAAATGAAATAAAAGAACGTGCTATAAACATAAAGAATACTGCATCCAAAAACATAGAAGAAGGTAATTTAATTTATGAAGAAAATTGTTCTAATATTGAAAGAGCTATTGAGGAAGCAAGAGTTGTTGAGCAAGTTAAAATAATGGCAGATTCTATTGCAGAGATATCAGAACAAACTAATTTACTTGCTTTAAATGCTGCTATTGAAGCTGCTAGAGCTGGTGAACAAGGAAAAGGTTTTGCTGTAGTCGCTGATGAAGTTAGACAGCTAGCTGAGCAGTCGTCTCAAGCTGTGGAGAATATCAGAAATATGGTTTCGAAAATTCAAAATTCAGTTGACAATCTTTCTAAAAGTGGACAAGATGTTCTTGAGTTTATATCTAATAATGTAAAACCTAATTACGAATTCTTAATGAATACAGGTCTTCAATATGAAAAAGATGCTGAGTTTATGACAAATGTAGTAAATAACTTTGCAGCTTCATCTAAGCAAATTGATGAGGTAATAATTCAAGTGAGTAGTGCAATTGAAAATGTATCGGCAGTCGCACAGGAATCTGCAACAGGATCTGAGGAAATACTAGGAAGTGTTGAGGAAATCACTTGTGCTATTAATGAGGTGGCAAAAGCTTCACAAGTTCAAGCAGAGCTTTCTCAGAAACTTAATCAAATGATACAAAAATTCAAGATATAATGGATAAATTAAAATAAATGTAAGCATCGAAGGAACATATTATATAATTTCCACCCAAAATTTGTGCGTGTGTGGCTTTGCTGCCAATCAATGTGAAAGTACGTATATGGGGGATAGAAAAGGGGCTGCCGCACTAAATAATTAGTGCACAGCTCATTTTCGTGCAAAAAAATAAATCTCAAACTCTATGAATCTGGGATTTATGATAAAATATTTCTATGCTAAAAGAAAATATTTCGCAGAAAAATTATACAATTAATCAAACGTTTTATCAATTAAAACTTCCATTAAATATTGATTATATAATACCAGCCAATGATTCGGTGGGTTTACTAAGTCAATTTGTAGAGGAGATGGATTTAAAAGATTTATATTATTCGGCTTATTCTCGAGTAAGAGAAAATCAAGTATCGTCAAGAAAAAATGCTGAAGATTATGATTTATGGTTATATGAATAAACTATATTCATCTCGGGACAAAATATTTGTCTTTTAAGTCAGTCATACCAAAAGTTTTAAGTTCATGACCTTTCACAAAGTCATAAACTAAAAGCTTTGATATGACTGTTTTTCTAGTTAAATTCCTTTATCACTTGAGTAGTAGTCAGTTAGTGTTCCATCATAATTTATAATTTGGCTATTATGATTTTTTTATCTAAAGCTAAACAACAATCAATTTTATAATTAAAATTTAGCGTTATTTATATGCTTTCTAGGTTTTGTAAATTGCACCTATAAGGCTCCCATATCCTTAGCAACATAAATAGAAGGATATTTTGGGTGGAAATTTAGTTCATCTTTAATACGAGCAGGATCTGCAGTTAATTCCCATAGGTTATTCATAAGCCATCCATCTTCAGTAGGTGTTTGCTCTGGTCCTTCATACAGTTTATATAATTCACCTATAGCAATAGGATTATCATCTGCAACGTTATAGATACGGCCGCCAATATCAGGTGTGCTAGCAGCAAGTAATAATGCTTGATTGACATCTTCATGATGAATCATAGATTGCTTTCTTAACGGATTCCAGTTAATCATGTAAGGTAATATTTCTTCAATGTGTGGATCACCATCACCATAGACAAATGATAATCTCATAATACGAACATCTAGCCCTTGATCACAATGTAATTTTAGTAAAGCTTCCTCGGCAGCAAGTTTTGTTTTTGGATACATCAAATTAGATGGTATAAGAACATCATCTTCTTTACATAGTCTGTTTACATTTAAATCGCGATATACATTGCCTGTGCTGGTAAAAATAAATCTTGTGACACCTGAATCTAGCGCTGCTTTAGCTAATTCAATAGTCGCATCTAGATTCACTGCTGTAGCTATTTCTTCATTAATATCACCTCGAAATTGAGCTGCTGTATGTACTACGGCATCAACACCTCTTATAGCGTCAGCGAGATTTTTATTATTCAAAAGATCACCTATGACTACTTCAGCACCTTGTTCTTTCAATGCGAGTGCTTGTTCAGCAGTTCTTACAAGAACACGAACAGCATGTCCTTGTTTAAGTAGGTATGGTACAAAACGGCTTCCAACTTTGCCTGTTGCCCCAGTTAAAAATATCTTCATTAATTAATTCACTCCAATCTAAATAGTTTTGTTTATTAATTATTTTTATGTTATATTTCTAATATATCAGGATTAAAATAGTTTAACCATATTGTGGTTATCCTATGATTGAGAGTGGTAGGATATAAGGAGGAAAGTAAATGAAAGAGATTACAGTACAGCAGTCACTAGGTGAATTTTTACGTGCAACTAGAGAACGTCTTACACCGGAACAGGTTGGATTGCCTTCACATGGACGTCGCCGTACTCCAGGACTTCGACGGGAAGAGGTTGCTCAACTTGCAAATATCGGTCTTTCTTGGTACACGTCTATAGAACAGGGGAAAGACGTACATCCATCTCATCAAGTATTAGAAAGTTTGGCTGCTGCATTAAAATTATCTGATGATGAACGTCGATATCTTTTTTTATTATCCAAATCAGATGAATTAGAAGAAATAGAAATTTATAAAGAAGTTAGTAAAGGATTAGAAAGAACTGTTTTCGCATTAGAACCTAATCCTGCATACATAATGAATAAATATTGGGATGTATTGTTATGGAATCGTGCAGCAGAATTTTTATTTAGGTTTTCTTCATATTCTGAGAATTTAGATACAAAGCCAAACATATTGGAGCAATTTTTAACAGATACATTAAAAAGACAAGTTAACTCAGATTTGGAGGAACGAGCTAAAATCATTATTGCAAGATTTAGGGCAGATTGTGCTAGGTATCCCCAAGATGCAAGATTAAATGAAATGATTGAGAGATTTAAAGAGAAAAGTGAATTATTCAGATTATGGTGGCCTCGTTATGAAGTTAAAACTGTTACTGATTGTCATAAAGTATGGAATCATCCTGAAATTGGAGAGTTGGAGTTTGAACATGTGAATTTGCAATTATCAAACTATCCTGATTTAAAAGTAATGATTTATACAGCTTCACCTGCTACAGCAGAAAAAATTAAACAAGAAATAGTGATATAGTTGGGCCTGGATTAGGGTTAGCTATTACAAGAAATATTATATTACATCAAGGAATGGTAGCGGCCTATAGTGATGATAAGGGTACTACATTTGAAGTAAGATTACCATTTAAATAACTATAGTGCGATGAAATCGAAGAATTAAGCTTTAACGTTAGGGAGTTACATTAAATCGGTGTGGTTGGCAATGTTGTGCAATTTAAGTGGTAGAAAGTCACTCTGAAAAGATTAAATAAGTGGGAAACTAAAATTAAATAAAAGTGTATGATTTACGCACATACTTTTATTCAGTTGTGAGCGATAATAACTTTCACTCAGCTTAAAAATTTATTTTATAATATTTACAGTTCCATCTTTTCGAGGTGCCGCTTTTTAATTAATATTATTGCTAAAACCTAAAGCAACAGTGCCCAATATGGTATAATTTTCTGGAATACCAAGTTCTGAAAGCATACCTATAACATTGGGATCATCTCGAACGATACTTAAAGACTATATCCAGCACGAACAAATATTAAGTGAATGAGCAGCGAGCATCATATTTTTAAGTGCTACAGCAGAGTCTGCTTCTTTTATTACTTCATTCATAATCATAATCATTCCTTTCGCTCGCTCAAGGCATAAAGCGCAATGAAATGTTATCGGTTCTTGGCTTTGAGCGAATTATTTTATATTATTTATTTTGTAGGGATAACAGTTAACTACAAATCACGGGGAGGCGAGTGGGCTGCTCCTATTAGGAGTGACCGCATAATTATATGTGTAGATTATTCGTCCAAGCACAAATAAGTGTGACTTAAAGCACGCAGACTTATCTTTGAATAAACAAATCTCTTTTATTGCTAAATGGATTGCCGATTTGTTTAAGCATGATCTTGTTGCTGGTAGCTTTATGCCGCCTTTACCTATTAGGGAACTTCGTGACCTAATGAGGTACAGATTTAAGCTTACAAATTTTCTCTTGGGCAGGGTTTACACCTCAGAATAATGAGAGTGCTGGAAAGAAAAAGTCAGTAACAATTTCAAAAGCTGGTTGTTATATAAAACCTCTATTAGTACAGTGTGCTACCGCTGTCGTTAAAAGTGAGAAGCATCCTGAAATTCGAAACCGCTATTTAAATCTAAAAAAATGTTATGGACACAAGCGAGCTATTATTGCAATTGCAAGAATGCTTTTAACTGCTATTTACCACATACTTAAGAAGAAAGAACCTTATAATGCTGAATTATATAGTGATAAAGCCTCAAGACCTAATTCACCTATTAATGTTATTATTGGATTGCTAATTATAATTGAATATGATCTTAAGCAGAATATTCATAGCAATTCAAAATTTGCTGATGATGTTATTGCCAATTTGGCTTCAAAAAACAATGATTCAAATTGTAAACTACTAGTTGGTGGTGCATATTATTCACAAGAAAAAGCTAAAAATGCTTTAAAACAAGGAATTGAAATAGTGTTACCAAACTAAACTACATTATTTTACAGTTTTTGTGGTTTAATCATAATATAATAAGATTCATACAAAAGTACAAGACAAAAAAAGGAGGAATTGGCAAATGAGGAGAATTGATTTAGTGCTTATAAAGCTTAAAGAGTTGAAAGATTCAAATCCTAATGGAGCCTCAGCAATTGATATTGCCCAAATGCTAAATTTAGATAGAGCAAATGTAAGTAAAGATTTAAATAAATTAGCAACACAAGAAAAGGTTATAAAAACAAAAGGGAAACCTACATTATTTAAAATAAATGATGGGTACAATAAGAATCAAACTAATAATGGTGAATCAAAAGAGATAAAAGAACATAATATAAATGACACATCTATTATGGATATATTTCTTGGAAAAAATCCGAGTTTATATGTTGCTGTTGAACAGGCAAAAGCTGCTATACTATATCCACCAAATGGAATGAATATCTTATTGCTTGGAGAAACTGGTGTTGGTAAATCAACTTTTGCAGGGTTAATATATAAATATGCAATTGAGATGAAGGTGAAATCAAAAAATAGTCCTTTTATAACTTTTAATTGTGCGGATTATGCTAATAATCCACAATTACTGCTTGGACAAATATTTGGAGCAAAAAAGGGAGCATATACTGGGGCAGATTTAGATAAGGCAGGCCTTATTGAAAAGTCAGACGGAGGAATTTTGTTTTTAGATGAAGTTCATAGGCTTCCAGCAGAAGGTCAGGAAATGTTTTTTACCTTTATGGATAAAGGGGTATATAGAAGACTTGGAGAAACCGATAGTGAAAGAAGTGCAAGTGTACTTATAATAACAGCAACTACTGAAGATCCAAACACGACTCTGCTGAAAACATTTACAAGAAGAATTCCAATGGTAATAACCATACCTGCATTAAAAGATAGAGGGATGGAAGAAAGGTTTAATCTTATAAAACAATTTATGATTGAAGAGTCAGGAAGACTTGGCAAAAGTATTAAAGTATCTATCAATTCAATCAAAGCATTTTTATCTTATAATTGTGAAAATAATGTTGGGCAATTAAAATCAGATATACAGCTTGCTTGTGCAAAAGCATATGCAGATTATTTGTCAAATAGAAAAGATGATATCAAAATAAATAGTGTGGATTTACTATCTTATATAAGGGAAGGATTATATAAAGAAATAGAACATAGGCAATTGTGGAATAAACTTATCGATATAAATAAAAGATATTGTATCTTTGATAAAAATGAAGAAAAAATTATTTTTGAAGAAAATACAACTGATGAAAATATCTATGAAATGCTGGACCTAAGAACTAGAGAACTTAAAAGTAGGGGAATAAGAGGAATAGAACTTGAAGAAGAAATGGAAAAAAACATAGAAGATTATTTCAAAAAATATATGAATAAGGTTTATGGTAAAATTGATACTACAAATTTAAATAATATTGTAGATAAAGATATAATGGAGGTTATAGAAGATGTTATTGAATTCTGCGAAGATCAATTAAAAAGAAAACTTGATAAAAAGATTTATTATGGTTTGGCTGTACACATTAATAATTCAATAGATAGGATTAGAAGAAATAAGAAGATTTCAAATCCTAAATTAAATTCTATAAGAAAAGAATATGAAAATGAATTTGAAATAGCTTTAAATGCAATAAAAATTATTGATAGAGACATTGATATACATATGCCTATAGATGAGGCCGGATTTATTACCATGTTTTTAATATATGATGATCAAAATATTAAAGTAGTAAGAAGTGACGTTAAAATAATAATAATTGCTCATGGAGTTAGTACAGCTACCTCCATGGCAGATGCAGTTAATAGTTTACTTGGAAGCAAATATGCTATAGGAATAAATGCACCAATAGAAGAAAGACCGAAGAATATTTTGGAAAAGGTTAAAGAATATATAAGAGAAAATCAAATTAAAACAGATATACTTTTTCTTGTAGACATGGGTTCATTAACAACCTTTGGGAAAGAAGTTGAAAGTGAATTTAAGATAAAAACAAGAACTGTACCATTAGCATGTACATTACATGCAATAGAAGCAACAAGAAAAGCAATAATAGGTTATTCATTGGATGAAATTTATAAAGAAACCCTAGAAGTAAACAATTTATATGACAATAATGTTTTGGATTATGAGCCAGAAGAAAGTGAAGAAAAAAAATTAGCTATTATAACAATTTGTACGACTGGTGAAGGTGGTGCAAAGACTATTAAAACTCTTATTGAAGATTCTGTTAAGTTTGACCATAATTTTATTGAGATAGTTCCACTTAATTTTATAGGTAAGGAAAATATTTATGATAGAATAGAAAAAATAAAAAAAGCATATGATATATTATGTTTTGTAGGACCATTTGAATTAGATTTAGATTATCCTCAATTTATGCTAGATGATATTATTGAAGGAAATTGCATTGATAATATTCAAAAGTTAATTGATATAGAAAAAACCTATGTAAAAATGCAGGAAACCTTGGAGAATAAATTAAAAAATGTTGATGGAAAAGCAGTTCTTAAGGATGTTAAAAGATTCAGCAAAACCGTTTCTGAAGCTTTAAATATTAAAATTACAACTAACGTACTTATAGGAATAGCTCTTCATATGTCTTGCATGATAGATAGGCTTTTAGAAGGGAAAAATATAGATGACTTTCAAGGTAAGGATACTTATATAAAAGAAAACCTTAATTTATATAGAATTATAAAAAGTGCATGTACTTCATTAAATACTAAATATTCAATTATTATTTCTGATGAAGAGATATGTTGCTTAATGAATTTTTTTAATCCTAAGGTGTATTTAAAAAATAACCCACATAAGTGATGTGGGTTGCGAAAAGCAAGAAAAAACAACACACATTGAATATGTGTGTTGTTTTTTCTTAAAAAGCTTCTTTTTCTCAAAGTATTGAAAACAGTGAACTAGGAGCAAAACTAGTTTTTTAAAAAAAGGATAAAACATGGCATGATTATTGCTTATATATTAGTGTAGGAACAATAGAGTTGGAGAGAGAATTGGAGGCAAAGCTATGGAAACTATAATAATGGAGTTGATAGTTAATTCTGGAAATGCAAGAAGTAGAGCAATGGAAGCAATAAGAATTGCTAAGAATGGAAATATAGAAAAAGCTAGAGAAAAGTTAGAAGAATGTGAAACAGAAATAGGAAAAGCTCATAGTGTGCAAACGAATTTAATTCATAATGAAGCAAAAGGTAATAAAACAGAAGTTGATTTACTATTAGTGCATGCTCAAGATCACTTAATGAATGCTATGACAATTAAAGATATGGCAAAAGAATTTGTAGACATGTATGAAAAGTTTAGTAAATAAAGATAGTTTTGCTTTTAAAATAAAAGTATTTTATATTACTTTTAATTAAATTTATATATACTTAATTACCATCTTAGGAGGAATTTATCATGAAAAATATCACATTAATTTGTGCAGGGGGATTTTCAACAAGTATGTTAGTTTCTAATATGGAAGAAGCAGCCAAAGATAAAGGGGTAGATGTAGTAATAAGGGCTATCGCTGAATCAAAATTTATAGAATATGAAAACGATACAGATATTTTGTTATTAGGACCACAAGTAGGATATTTATTAGAGGAAATTAAAGAAAGATATGTTTCGAAAAAAATGAAAATAGCAGTGATTGATAGCATTGATTATGGAATGATGAATGGTGAAAAAGTATTAAATGATGCTTTAAATATGTAAAAATAAATTTTTAATATATATTTTAATAAGGGGGAACAACAATGAAAGAGTATATACAAACAAATTTAATACCAAAGGTTAATAAAATAGCAGCTAACAAGTATTTGAAAGCTGTAAGTGATGGATTTATGACTATTATGCCAGTTATAATAGTAGGTGCTATATTTTCATTATTTAATTCATTATCAATACCAGCATATCAAGAATTTATTACAAATACAGGATTAAAGTCTATATTAACAATACCTAATATGGTAACTAATGATATGCTTGCAGTATATGCAGTATTTTTTATAGCATTTAGCCTTGCAAAACAATTTGATAAAGATGCAGGTGTAGCAGGAATGATTTCATTATTTACATTCTTAGCTATAACACCAATTTCAAATACTTCAGGTATAATTAATAATTTCTTAAAAGCTAATAAAGTTGTATTGCCAGATGGTGTAAAAGCTCCAGCAGCTAATGTTTTCACTTTTGATTATTTAGGTGCAAAAGGATTATTTGTTGCAATTATAGTAGCATTAATATCAACAGTTATATATAATAAATTAATAGATAGTGGATTAGCTATTAAAATGCCTAAAGGGGTGCCACCAACAATTACAAAATCTTTCTTAGGTTTAATTCCTGGATTTGTTATCATAATATTATTTATGCTTTTAAATAAAGCTACTACATTATTACCAATACAAGGAATAGACGGATTACATTCTTTAATATATACCTTGATTCAAAAACCATTAGAAGCATTTATTGGAAATAATATATTCTCATTCCTATTTGCTATATTACTTGCACAAATATTATGGTTTTTTGGAGTGCATGGTGTATCAGCAGTTATATTACCAATATTTTATCCATTATGGACATCGTTAACTGCAGCTAACATTGAAGCAATGAACGCAGGTGTATCATTATATGAATTACCTAATATTATAAATAGAAGTTTCTTTAGCGTATATGCTTTATGCGGAGGTTCTGGGGCAACTCTTGGACTTTGTATATATATGGCTTTGAGAGCTAAGAGTAAGCAATATAAAACTCTTGGAAAATTAGCAGTATTATCTAATATCTGTGGAATAAATGAACCAATTGTATTTGCGACCCCTATGGTGCTTAATCCTTACATGGCAATTCCATGGATATGTACACCATTAATAGCAAGTGTAATAGGATATATATTAACATACATTAAAGTAGTACCAAGGTTAACAACAATAGTTCCTCTTGGAACTCCAGTATTAATGTCAGGATTCTTAGCAGGTGGTGTAGATGGCTGGAGAGTTGCGTTAGTGCAAGTGTTAATAATTGCTTTAAGTGCTTTAATATACTTACCATTCTTTAGTGTAATAGATAAGAAGAGTTATCTGAATGAATTAGAAGCTGAAAATTCAGAAAAATAGTAAAAATTAAAGTGATAATATTTAGGCAAATGTAAGTTTTAAATAATTGCCTATATAAATGAGTTTAGCAAATTAAATTTAGTGCACAATTTAAGAGAAGCTCTTAAGTTGTGCATTTTTCAATATTGTTGAAAATGGGCTTGGAGCTGTAGATACTCCAGATGAAAATGGATACGTTGATGATGAGTATCGTATTGAATATTTAAGAGAACATATTATTTATAAGTTTTACTTACTCTATAAGTTATGTTATATAGTATAATAGTATAGATTACTTATTGAGGAGGAAAATAATATGTTTTTATTCGGTAGAAACAAGTTAAAGGTAAGAAGCGAAGAAGATGAAGATAGATTAAAGATTTTTGTAGGGTATTATGGAATAAAACAAAAGGATGCTTTTAAAGAAAAGGTTTTAAGAGAGTTAATTGGAGATAATTTATGTCTTGGAGTTATAGATTCTAAATTATTTTATTGTGGACCTCAGGAAGAATCAAAAAGTACATTTATAGAAATGGTAAAACACTTAGAATTTACAAGAATACCATATAAAAAAATTGAGATAAAGAAAATACCTGAAGTATCAATGTTTGGCTTAACTGTAAAAAAAGGTTCTAAGAAAACCGATAAAGACTACGTTTATGGATTTGTTGTTGATAAAGATAATTTTAAGCTAATAGAGGAACATGTAAAAGTGAATAAGCTTAATATATATTACTTTATAGATAGAACTGGCCTTGGTGAGGAAACACTGTTTAAAAAGTTAGAGGAAAACTATGAAGATATAGATGAAATGGGAAAAGACTTTTACTATCAAATCTTTAACAATAATTTTATGAATCAATTAGTTATTTCATCATCAATTGAACTATCAGAAGAAATTAAAGAAATAGTTGATAAATGCTATTCTGAATTATAATGTTGTAGACTTTAAATCATAACTTAAGTTTTTTATATTAATAGTCCATGATTGTAATTGAAAAACTTTGAAACTCTGTTCCGATTTTTACAATTTTATTTTAAATACTTAAAGTAATATTAAATACAAGAAAGACAATGAGGTCTAGGTTCGAAGAAGAACCTAGACCTTTTTCTATAAAATTTATAGTTAAGTTTGGAGGAGTATTAATATGAAAGATACAAAGATAGATTTTCTTTATTTAAATGAAGAAGACATGATTAAAGCTGGAGTAAAAGAAATGGCTGGATGCGTAGAAGCCATGGAAGAAATGTTCAAGTTATTAAAAATGGGAGACTACCGTATGGGTGGACCTAATGGAAATTCACATGGAGTTATGATGGTCTTCCCAGAAGAGCCTATATTCCCTAATATGCCTAAGGATGGGCCAGATAGAAGATTTATGGCAATGCCTGCTTATTTAGGTGGAAAGTTTGATATGGCTGGAATGAAGTGGTATGGATCAAATGTAGAAAATAGAACTAAGGGACTACCAAGATCAATACTTATGCTTACCTTAAATGATAAGGACACTGGAGCTCCTATTGCATATATGTCAGCTAATATCTTAAGTGCTTATAGAACAGGAGCAGTTCCTGGAGTTGGAGTAAAATATTTTGCAAAGGAAGATTCTAAAGTAGTTGGAATTATCGGACCTGGTGTTATGAGTAAGACAGCCTTTGCAGCAACTATGGCGGTTAGATCAGGAATCGAAACAGTTAAGATTAAGGGGAGAAGTAAAAAATCAATTGATGGATTTATTCAATATCTTAATGAGGAATATCCACAAATTAAAGATATCATAGTGGTGGATACAATAGAAGCTGCTGTTAGAGATTGCGATATTGTACATATTGCTACATCAAGCCCAACTGGTGATATAAACGAATATCCTTATATAAGTGAAGAATGGATTAAACCAGGTGCAATACTATGTTGTCCAGCAGCAGCAAGATTTGATGATGATTTTATTTTAAATAGAGCAAGAACTGTTACAGATAATATTCAATTATATGAAGCATGGGCAGAAGAAATGGATTTCCCAGCATATAATTCTATTCCAATTCCTGCAGTACACTGCATGGATTTAATTGCTGAAGGAAAGATGAGTAAAGATAAAATTGATGATTTAGGAGATGTGTTAACTGGTAAGATACCGGCACATCGCAAGGAAGATGAAATTGTTATTTATTCAGTTGGAGGAATGCCAATAGAAGATGTTGCATGGGGAACTATAGTTTACAGAAGAGCAATTGAAAAAGGAATTGGGACTAAGTTAAATCTTTGGGATGAACCACAATTAGCTTAAGTTTAATTAGCAGAGTTGAAAGGAGTGCTTTATATGAGAATTGAAAATCATCCGATTTTAGGGAAACATAATAAAGGACGTTTAGTTAATTTTGAATTTGATGGGAAAACATTTAAAGGATATGAAGGAGAACCAATAGCAGCAGCTTTAAGAGCTGCTGGAGTATTAGTTCATAGACATACTAAAAAAGGATCACCGAGAGGGATATTTTGTGCTATTGGGAGATGTACAGACTGTGTAATGGTAGTTGATGGCAAACCAAATGTAAGAACTTGTGTAACACCACTTGCAGAAGGTATTAAGGTTCAAACACAATATGGTGTTTCAGCTAAAAAAGAAGCATAGAAATTTTTATGAAAGGAAGTGTTAGTTGAATGAAAAGATATGATGTGATAGTAGTTGGAGCAGGGCCAGCAGGACTTTCGGCTGCTATAGAGGCTGCAAAAAGAGGACTTAAGGTTGTTGTGTTTGATGAAAACTCTAAACCAGGTGGACAACTATTTAAGCAAATACACAAGTTTTTTGGTTCAAAGGAGCATAGAGCCAAAATTAGGGGCTTTAAGATAGGAGAAGAATTATTACAAGAAGCAAATGATGTTGGGGTAGAAGTTATTTTAAATGCTATAGTAATTGGACTTTATTTAGATAAAGAAGTTACTGTAAATATAGATGATGAAGTTATTCATTTCAAAGGAGATGCAGTAATAATTGCAACAGGAGCATCTGAAAATATGGTTACCTTTGATGGATGGACACTTCCAGGAGTAATTGGAGCAGGTGCTGCACAAACTATGATAAATATTCATGGAGTAAAACCAGGTAATAAAATTCTTATGCTTGGAAGTGGAAATGTTGGAGTAGTTGTAGGGTATCAACTTATACAAGCTGGTTGTAAAGTTGTTGCAATTGTAGATGCAGCACCTAGAATTGGTGGTTATGGTGTTCATGCTGCAAAGGTAGCTAGATGTGGGGTTCCTTTTTATTTATCTCATACAATAATTAAAGCCGAAGGCGAGGAATGCGTGACAGGAGTTACTATTGGGGAAGTAGATAGTAATTGGCAGATAATCTCTGGAACAGAAAAGCACTTTGATGTTGATACTATATGCCTTGCCGTAGGACTTTCACCCATGTCACAGCTTACTAAAATGGCTGGTTGTGAAATGGAGGAGAATCCTAAAAAGGGTGGATATGTTCCTATATGTGATGAATATGGTGAAACTTCAATTAAGGGGATTTTTGCTGCAGGAGATGTTTCGGGAATTGAAGAAGCAAGTTCAGCTATGATAGAGGGAAGAATTGCGGGAGTAGCAGCTTCCTATAGATTAGGGTTTGTTGAGAAAGAAGAATTAGAAGAAAAGGCAGGAGAATTGGAAAAGGCCTTATCAAGTTTGAGACAAGGTATGTTTGGTCCAGAAAATAAAGGAAAAGATATTGAAAAAACAGATGAAGGCTTTGAGGTTTCAAAGAATCTTCTTAAGAAAGGATATTTAACTGACGAAGAAGTTATAAAATATCCAGGCGTTAAAACTATGAAAGGAATTCATCCAGTTATAGAATGTTCGCAAAATATTCCTTGTAATCCATGTCAAGATGCGTGTCCAAAAAACTGTATTAAGATAGGAGCTAATATTACTTCTCTTCCGGTTGTTGATGAAGAATCAACTTGTATTGGCTGTGGAATGTGCGTTGCATCATGTTCTGGACAATCAATTTTTCTTGTGAATGAAGATTATGAAGAAGGTTATACTTCAGTGACACTTCCTTATGAATTCTTACCACTACCAGAAAAAGGTGCAAAAGGTATTGGTTTAGATAGAAGTGGAAAAGAAGCATGTGAGGTGGAAGTATTAGAGGTGAAGGCTGTTAAAGCTTTTGATAATACAAATTTAGTAACAATAAAGGTTCCAAGTGAAATGGGAATGAAAGTAAGATTCTTTAAGCAGGCATAGGAGGTAAGATTATGAGTAAAGTAAATGATAGATCAAGAGATATAGGTGAATTTATTTCGCAGCCTGATGATGATATGATAATCTGCCGCTGCGAAGAAATTACAAAGGGTGAAATACGAAAAGCAGTACATGATGGTATGTTTACCATAACAGAAATTAGAAGATATTTAAGAACAGGTATGGGGCTTTGCCAGGGACAAACGTGCGGTAAATTAGTTAAGGGGATTGTGGCAAGAGAGCTTAAAATATCACCTTTAGAATTGGAACCAGCAGTATCACGTGCACCTATGAGGCCTATAGAAATGGAAGTCTTCGGAAATGAACAAGTAGGAGGTAAATAACATGAAAAATAGTGCAGATGTAATTATCATTGGAAGTGGTGTAATTGGAAATGCAGCAGCATACTACTTATCAAAAAAAGGTCATTCTGTTATTGTCCTCGATAAAGGTGACAGTATTGGAGATGGAGGTTCAACAAGAAATGGTGGAGGTGTTCGTCAATCAGGACGTGATAAAAGAGAACTTCCACTTGCTATGTATGGTATAAAAAATCTTTGGCCAAAGCTATCTGAAGAATTAGGGGTAGATGTGGAATATTATCAAGAAGGTAATTTAAGATTAGGTAAAACAGTAGAGCATATGAAGATCTTGACTAATCTTGCTAAGAATGCTCAGGATTGTGGACTTGAGGTAAACATAATTTCTGGAGATGAAGTACGAGAAATTAATCCATATCTTTCAGAGGAAGTTATAGGTGCAAGCTGGTGTCCTACTGATGGACATGCCAATCCTTTAACTACAACCTTGGGTTTTTATCGAAAAGCAAGGGAATTAGGTGCTCATTTTATCACAGGAGAAGAAGTTATTGAAATTAGAAAAATAGGTGGTAAAGCAAGGCAAGTAATAACTAAAAATAATGTGTATGAAGGGGAACATATAATTCTTGCAGCAGGCTATGAAAGTCGAAAGTTGGCTGCTACAGTTGGGATAGATATTCCAATGAATCAAGTACTTTTAGAAGTTCTCGTTACAGAAGCTCAAAAGCCAATGTTTTATCAAATGCTTGGTACTGCTGAAGCCGATTTTTATGGACATCAAAGTAAGCATGGTTCTTTTGTCTTTGGAGGTGCATCAGGTTTTGAAACGCTTAATAAAGACAATGGAACACCAACTACAGCAAGTATTACAGCTTCATGTATATGCAGAGGAATAATGAAGTATTTTCCAGATTTAAAAGAGGCCAAAATAGTTCGTACTTGGGCAGGCTGGATAGATGAGTGTAAAGATCACGTACCTGTAATAAGTCATGTAGAAGAAGTACCAGGACTTATACTTGCCTGTGCCTTCACTGGTCATGGTTTTGGAATATCACCTACAGTAGGTATGCTTTTATCAGAAATGGTTGAAGGAAAAGAGATGACTCTTGATATAAGTGCTTTTCGTTATGATAGGTTTAAAGCTAAAATTTAAATATTCAACTCGAGAATTTGAATTATATTATAACTTACAAAAATTATATGCAGCAATTTCTAGTTTATAATTTAAATTTTTAAATAAAATATCTATACAACGCATTTAAAATCTATAGTAAATGTTTTTAGATTCTAGCAAGTTTCGGGATTGGAAATTAACTTAAAACTGACCAGAAAAATTATTATACGAAAAAATATTAAATTATTGAGTTAGGAGAATTGATATGGATTTAACAAGAATAAATTATTCATCAGGGGCTCCCTTAGAAGAAAAAACAGGATATTCTAGAATGGTAAAGGTAGGACCTTTTATATATATTGGAGGTACTACAGCTGTACAGCCTGATGGTACAGTTTTTAGTGAAGAAAGTGCCTATGAGCAAGCAAAGTATATTTTTGAAAAGCTGGTGAAATTATTAGAGAAAGCTGGTTCTAAAAAAGAAGAAGTAATTAGAATAAAAGGTTATACAACTGATATGAAATATGGAGCTGAAATTGCAAGAGCTTACTCAGAGATTTTTTTTGAGGTTAAGCCACTTTTTACAATGATTGGTACTCCTATGCTCAACAGACCAACTCAGTTAGTTGAAATAGAAATGGATGCAGCTATTGGATGCAAGGTAGAATAAAATATAATTTTAAATAATTAAAATAAATTTATTATGGATAATCTTTAAAAATATATTTTCAAGCTCAAGTAAATGATATATAGTGGATATAAATATTTATTTTAAGTGAGTAAATAAGTTGAAGGGAGGATATATGATGGGAGAAATAAAAGAGAATATTATTAGTCCTAAGCAGCCGTATTTTGTAATGACGACGTCTCATTATTATAAAGCAGTTATAATGAATTATGGAATTTCTCATTTCTATTGCTTTACAAAGGAAGATATTATAGAAAAGCAATTTATTGCAGTACCAGATGGCTGTGTTGATATTCTATTTTGTTGTGATGATAAGGCGCCATATGCACATATATGTGGAACAGTTCTTCGTCCTACTTTAACTCATAATAATGAAAATAAATATTTCTTTGGAGTGAGATTTTTACCAGGAAGTCCATTCAAATTTGAAAATATAACCATGTCAGAGTTGGTTGAGAATGAAATTCCATTTTTAGAGGTGATAAAAGATAACGAGTTATTTGAAAAAATAACTTCAAGTAGAGATTTCAATTATCAGATACAGGTGTTTTTAGAAAGATATATAAAGCTATATGCTAATTTAAATGAAGTTAATAAATACAAGGATTTGAAAAAATATATGCTGAATAGTATCACACAGACAGCAGGGAAGATTAAAATTAATGAACTTGCAGAAGCAACAGGATATTCAGTTAGATATATAAATAAAACATTTTCTAAGGAGTTTGGATTATCTCCAAAAGTATTTTGCAAACTTATGAGGTTTCAATATTTATTGAGTATTTTAAATGAGTTAGATAAAGATATGCTTGAATCTAATTTGGCACAGATTTCTATGGAATTAGGTTATTATGATCAGTCTCATATGATTAAGGATTTTCATGAATTTACAAATACAACACCTAAAATGTATATAAAGGCACTAAAAGAGGCGGAATATAAAAAGCGAATAATTATTATATAAAGCATAAAAGTTTTGTTAGGGACACTTTAAAGTGTCTCTTTTTGTTAAAAATTTTATTATACTCTTGGAAAAAGATATTAGGGGAGTGGTATTTAGATTAAAATAATATTTATTGAAAATATTTGTTAGAGAAAAGTATTTGTTAGATGATAATTATTATACTATAATAATTTCTAATAGGAGGTGTTAGTGTGGAAAATAAAGATATAAAAATTGTTGTATCAGGAGACGTATGTGTAAATACATTACAGTGGATGACATACCCACAGAATAACAAGGGATTAAACTGGCAGAGTCAGTTAAATATGCATAGAACTTTAAAAAATGGTGAAGCTTTATTCCTATCAAAGCTTGTTGAATTAGCAACAGGGAAATCAGTAATATCACCTAAATTACAAGATATTGAATTGATTTTATCAGAAGAATTTCTTAATTCAACTGTAGAATTAGAACTTTTCCCAAAGTTTAATAAAAATGATAAAAATAAAGTTTATAGGGTTAGTAGATTTATGGGATTTACAGGACCTAGTCATGGAATTCCTAAGCTCCTTCCAATTATAGAGGATGATCCTTATGCAGAGCTAATTATATTAGATGATGAAAATAATAGTTTTAACGCAAATAAAGAGTTTTGGCCTTTGGCTTTGAAAGAAAATAATACATCACCAATAATCTTATATCAAATGAGTAATCCTATAGATTCTAGTGAACTATGGAAACAGCTGCAAGAGTTTCATAATGAAAATACGATTGTTATTATAAATGCTGAGGATTTACGTTCAAAAGGAGTAAATATAAGTAAAAGTTTATCTTGGGAAAGGACTGCTCAAGACTTCATTTGGCAGATTCATAATAATCCAAATCTTTCTTTTTTAGAAAATTGTAGTCATTTAATAATTCCTTTTGGTCTTGAAGGCGCAATTTATTATAGAAATAGTGATGTAAAGGAAACTAAATTATATTTTTTACCTTATGAATTTGAAGGTGGTTTTATTAAGGATTATCAAGGTAAAATGTATGGCCTTACTTCCTGTTTTGTAGCAGGACTTTCAAGTTCTATTGTTTCTGGAATACCAGAAAATGAAGATTTACATGAATTAATAAGTGGTGGAATACGCAAAGGTATTGTTGCTGCACAAAAGTTCTTTATAGATGGTTTTGGAGAAGAACCACCAACCTATAGCGCTGATGCTTCTATATTTATTGAAGCCGATGATGATTTCGTGAAGGAAGAATATGTTCAAGATGTAGTTGTTCCTACAAGGACAGATCCAAATTGCCGTGCTTGTTGGTATATATTAAAGGATAAGAGTTCTACAAATTTAGCAGAAATAGCATATGACATAGTAAAAAATGGAGTTGAAAGTGCTCTTAACTCAATGCCAATAGCTAAATTTGGTAACTTGACTACTGTTGATAAGGCAGAAATAGAGAGTTATAGGAGTATAAAAAATCTTATGTTAGAATACATTTCTACTAAAAATACAGTTAGACCGCTTTCTATAGCTGTATTCGGAACACCTGGTTCTGGAAAATCCTTTGGTATAGTTGAAATAGCGAATAGTATTGCTTCTAATTTAATTAAAAAGTTAGATTTTAATTTATCTCAATTTAGTTCGCCTTTAGATTTAGCAAATGCTTTTCACAAGGTAAGAGATGTTGTTTTGGAAGGTAGTATACCATTGGTATTTTTTGATGAATTTGATTCTAACCTTGATGGTAAATTAGGTTGGTTAAAATATTTCTTAGCTCCTATGCAAGATGGAGTATTTAGACAAGGAGATTCCACTCATCCAATAGGGAAAGCTATATTTGTATTTGCAGGTGGAACAAGCATTACCTTTAGTAGATTTTCTGGTGAAGATATTGAAAGTGAAGAGGAGCAAAAGAAATTTTTAGCTGAATTTAAAGGAGCAAAGGGACCAGATTTTATAAGCCGCTTAAGAGGTTATGTAAATATTTTAGGACCAAATCAAACTGATGATAATTATGATCAATTATTTATAATAAGAAGAGCTATGTTACTTCGTTCTTTGATAGAACGTAAAGTACCTCATTTAATAAATGAAAATAGAGAAGCACAAATTGATAATGGTGTTCTTAGAGCGTTACTTAAAATTAGAAGATATAAGCACGAATCAAGATCAATGGAAGCCATACTAGAAATGAGTATATTAACCAATGCAAAAAAATGGGAGCAGTCATCGCTGCCGTCTAAGGAGCAATTAAAATTACATGTAGATGAAGAACAATTTTTACGTCATTTAATGCATGATGCTTTTTACAGTGAAAAAATAGAAGAACTTTCAATTGCGATTCATAATAATTATTTGTCTTTAAATAAGGAAAAAGGTGATAATAGTGAATTATTAGTACCATGGAATAAGTTAAATGAAGATGTAAAAAATTATTATCGAGAGCAAGTAAAAAGTATCCCAAATTCATTGCTTAAAATAAATTATGATTTGGTTTCAGTTAATGAAAAGCTGGAAGCTATAGAATTTACACAAAGAGAAGTTGAGATATTAGCAAAAACCAAACATGATCAGTGGTACAATTATAAGAAAAAATTGAATTTTAAAGCTGGAGAGGCTAAGTATAAGAAAGATGATCCTAACTTAGTATGCTTTGAAAAACTATCTAAGGAAAAGAAAGAAGAAACTTATGAAATGATTAAGATTTGGCCAGAAATACTTGCAAAGTCAAACTTCAAATTAGAAAAATTGAAATTTTTATGTTATTGCGAAAATAAGATTTAGAGATATTAAGTATAGTGACCACGAAAATTTATATGGATTTTCGTGGTCTATTATTTTCATTAATTTAATTCTAACTGTGGAACTGGGTTTTTAAAGAATTTTGTAACACTAGCTAAATATAAACCACCGATTAATAGCCAAATTGCTCCAATTAGATGTGCATTTGCATCCAGATTAATAAAAATCCACATGGTTACTGCAAAACCAATTACAGGACATATTCCGTAATTTACTATTTTCTTTTGTAAGCTTATTGATTCGTCATTATGTAGTAAAAATCTACTGATTACAGCAAGATTTAATAAAATGAAGCCAAATAATGCACCAAAACTTACAATGGAACTAATAAAGTTAAGAGAACAAAAAAGTGAAATAGGTGTTATTATGATTCCTACCAATACAGTGGCAAATACAGGACTATGTGTTTTTTTGCTGATATATGCTAGCTGTTTTGGCAATACTCCATCGCGTCCCATTGCAAAAAGTACTCTTGCAACTGCTACTTGTGAAGCTTGTGTTGTAGCTATTCCAAAGGAAAGAATCAATGTAATTGTTGTTATGACATTTAGCCATGTCCCACCTACAAAGGTAACAACATCTGTGAAGGCTGTATCAGGATTTAAGTCTTGATAATTCGGATAAGCCATTCCTGCAAAAAAAGTTGTAGCGATAAAAATTAATCCAATAATTAAAATTGAAAGTATGATTGCTTTCCCCACAGCTTTTTCTGGATTAATAGTTTCCTCTGCTAAGGTACTTATGGCATCGTAGCCTAAATAGCTAAGAATAACGATACCTGTTGCTTTAAGAATACTGGATAAATCAAATTGCTCAGGATTATAAAATGAAATCATGCTAAAATGAATAGTTCCATTAAGTAAAAGCCTAATAATACATCCTATAAAAGCTATAATTACAATAATCTGCAATGTAAATAGAACCCAACTGCATTTAGACATTAAATCTACACCTAAAACATTAATTATTGTACTAAATACGATAAAGCCTAATATCCAAACCCAAGCTGGAATTGAAGGTATAAGTGAATTACCATAAATGCTTCCAATGATAACAACAGTTGCTGGCATTAAAAAATAATCTAATAATATAGCCCAGCCTGTTAGAAAACCTAATGCAGGTGATACACCTTTCTGAACATATACATATACAGAGCCTGCTGTTGGAAACTTTTGTGCCATTACCTTGTAACTCATTCCAGTAAAGAACATAGCTACCATCCCTATTAAATAACACAATGCAACCATTCCACCAGATGGTTCTAAATATACACCATACATTCCAGCTGGCCCTAAGGGAATCATAAATACTAAACCAAAAATTACTAAATCGCTTGTTTTTAAAGTTCGTTTCAATTGTCCATGTTCCATAATAAACGCCTCCATTATATTCCAAATTATAAAAGGCAAGGGCGTTCTGCTTAGCAGAGCACCCTTGCCCTAAATCCAATAAAAATTATTTTTAAATATATGTTTATGAGAAGCTTCTTTTTTCTATAGTAACAGCTTACAATCTTTAATGATTGTAAATTTCGGAACAAAAGATTTATTAGTTAAATATATTATATATTGACAGTCTAGAATTATGTTAGTATTATTTATTATAGAGTGATGATTAAGGTCACACGAAGGGGTACACCACCATGGGTGTAAGTCTTCGTGTGGCCTTTTTTATTATATCCAAATTTTAGGAGGGTGGCTATGATATACGTAAATGGCAATAAAATAAGTAATGCAGATAATCTGAGTTTATCTGATTATTTAGTACGAGAAGGGTATAAAATTTCCTTCGTTGCAGTTGAGTGTAATGGTTCTATTATACCTAAAACTCAATATAAAGACAAAATATTAGCTGATGGAGATGTTATTGAAGTTGTGAGCTTTGTAGGAGGTGGCTGATTTGAATATAAAGATTAATGGGAAAAAAGTAACAACTAATTGTTTGAAGCTTCATGATTTGCGTAAAAATAGTTATGGTAATCAAGAGAATATAATAACTATTTTTAACGGATTCCAAACTTTTGATGATTATGAACTTAGTGAAAATGATGAAGTAAACTTTATTGAAAAAGGTAAAATGCCGCCAAAAGATGAATTTGAAAGCTTGATGTGTGCTAGGCATACTCCACATGTATTTGAAAAAGTTAAAGCTGCCAAAGTAGCAATTGCAGGTCTTGGTGGACTTGGCTCAAATATAGCAGTAAGTTTGGCAAGAACAGGAGTAGGGCATTTACATTTAATTGATTTTGATATAGTAGAGCCTAGTAACTTAAATCGTCAGCAATATAAAATTAAACATCTTGGTTTATATAAGACAGAGGCATTAAAAAATGAAATTGAAGAAATAAATCCATTTATTGAAGTAACGATTGATACGATACAAGTCACAGAGGAAAACATTCAATCATTATTTGAAGGGGATGATATTATTTGTGAAGCTTTTGATAATCCACAAGCTAAAGCACTGCTTGTAAATGGTATTATTGAATGTTATCCACAAAAGAGAATTGTGTCAGCTTCAGGAATGGCAGGATATGAGAGTAGTAATACAATAGTTACAAAAAAAATAACAGATAATTTTTATTTATGTGGCGATAGGGAAACAGGTGCTATGGTAGGGAGAGGTCTAATGGCTCCAAGGGTATCTATTTGTGCAGGCCATCAATCAAATATGATTTTAAGGTTAATACTTGGGATAGAAGAAGTATAAAATTAAAGATAACTTTAAAGAGAGAGTTGTTCAATTGTAAGAAATTAAAGGAGAAAAAATTATGGAAAATAATACTGATAAACTTATTATAGGTGGACATGAATTTAATTCACGATTTATATTAGGATCTGGAAAATATTCACTTGATTTAATAAAGGCAGCTGTTGAAAATGCTGGTGCAGAGATTATTACTTTAGCATTACGTCGTGCTAATTTAGATGGTAATGCAAATATTTTAGATTATATACCTAAAAATGTTACTTTACTTCCGAATACATCAGGGGCTCGTAATGCTGAAGAAGCTGTTCGTATTGCACGTTTAGCTCGTGAAGTTGGATGCGGAGATTTTGTTAAAATCGAAGTTATTCGTGATTCGAAGTATCTGTTGCCAGATAATTATGAAACAATTAAAGCTACAGAAATTCTTGCAAAAGAGGGATTTGTAGTGATGCCTTATATGTATCCAGATTTAAATGCTGCACGGGATATGGTAAGTGCTGGAGCTTCGGCAATTATGCCACTAGCTGCACCGATTGGATCAAATAAAGGATTAAGTACACGTGATTTTATCAAAATTTTAGTTGATGAAATTGAACTTCCAATAATTGTGGATGCTGGAATTGGACGACCTTCTCAGGCTTGCGAAGCTATGGAAATGGGAGTTGCTGCTATTATGGCGAACACAGCAATTGCTACAGCAGGTAATGTACCAGCTATGGCAAAAGCATTCAAAAATGCTATAGAAGCAGGAAGAAGTGCATATCTTTCAGGACTTGGTAGAGTACTTGATAATAGAGCATCAGCTTCATCACCATTGACTGGATTTCTTGAAGATTAAGGAGAGGATTTAAATGGAACAACGTGTTAATCATATGGAATATATGCAAGGGATGGAGGTCATTGAATCTAATGTTATGGATCAGGTTATCTCAAAAATGGAAGCCTATGACTATGAAACATATACAGGTAATGATGTGCTTAGGGCTCTAAATAAAGATGTATTAGATATTGAGGATTTTGCAGCTTTATTATCACCTGCAGCCATTCCTTTTCTTGAGGAAATGGCTAAGCGTGCTAAATTGGAAACACGTAAGCATTTTGGAAATTCAGTTTATATGTTTACACCTCTTTATATTGCAAATTATTGTGAAAATTATTGTGTTTATTGTGGATTTAACTGTCATAACAAAATTAAGCGTGCGAGGCTTAATGCTGGAGAAATAGAAAAAGAAATGCAAAGTATTGCAAAGACTGGACTAAAAGAAATATTACTTCTTACTGGTGAAAGTCGTAGTATGTCTGATGTTTCGTACATTGGTGAAGCCTGTAAGATAGCTAGAAAATATTTCAATGTGGTTGGTGTTGAAGTATATCCAATGAACTCAGATGAATATTCATATTTACATGAATGTGGTGTGGATTTTGTCACTGTATTCCAAGAAACTTATAATTCAGATAAATATGAAACATTACATTTGGCTGGACACAAACGTATTTTTCCTTATCGCTTCAATGCACAGGAAAGAGCCTTAAAAGGTGGAATGAGGGGCGTTGGATTTGCGGCACTTCTTGGATTAGATGATTTCCGAAAGGATGCTTTTGCAACAGGCTTTCATGCATACCTTCTCCAACGGAAATATCCACATGCGGAAATTGCTCTTTCATGTCCAAGATTACGTCCAATAATCAATAATGATAAAATTAATCCAAAAGACGTACATGAAAAGCAGCTTTTACAGATAATTACTGCATATAGAATATTCTTGCCTTTTGCAAACATTACGATATCAACTCGTGAATGCGCTCATTTTCGTGATAATGTTATTGGAATTGCAGCAACTAAAATTTCAGCAGGAGTTTCAGTTGGAATAGGTGGGCATAGTGATGAAGAAGAGGCTAAAGGTGATGAACAATTTGAGATTTCAGATGGACGAACAGTAGAAGAAATAGCTGAAGCAATTACAAAGTCAGGGCTTCAAGTAGTTATGAGTGATTATATATATGTATAAATTATTAGCAATTACTAATCGCAAGCTTTGTAATAAGGATTTTTCAGAGAAGATACAAGATATATGTGGATTAAATGAAAAAAAGATTAAGTTTGTAAGCATAGTACTTAGAGAAAAAGATCTATCTGAAAATGAATATAAAGATTTAGCTACTAAAGTATTAGAAGTTTGTAAAAATAACAATACAGAGTGCATATTGCATACCTACTTTAATGTAGCAAAAGAACTTGAATGTAAAAAAATCCATTTGCCATTACATTTATTAAAATCTAATCCGAATGTTTGTAATGATTTTGACGAAGTGGGAGTTTCGATTCATTCAGTAAGTGAAGCAGTAGAAGCTATGAATTTAGGAGCAACTTATATCATAACAGGACATATATTTGCTACTGACTGCAAAAAAGGTATTCCATCAAGAGGACTAAATTTCTTGGAAGCAGTCTGTAATTCAGTGAGTATTCCAGTTTATGCAATTGGTGGTATTTTGCCTAAAAATGCTGAAAAAGTTATTAATGCAGGTGCAGAAGGTATTTGTATCATGTCAGGGCTGATGACTTGCAAAAATCCAAGGCTATTTATATCTAAATAAAAATATGATAAGTAATATAGAAGAGCTGTTTTACCATGTAACTCACGAAAATCTAATTTGAGATTTTCGTGGGTTATTTTATGTTTTTCTAGAATTGGCACATTAGCTTATGGTATATATTAAAAACTGTAACTTATTTGTAACCACTTTTATATAGAAAACTCTTATACTTTAGATAAGTTATCAAATAACAAGACATAAGTATTTATACTTAAAGAAGAGAAAGTTAATTATTGCTTGTTAATAAAATAATAGTTAGGAGAGTTATTATGATGAATAAATTTGAAAAGAAATTCAAGAATTTGTTAGTTGTAACTATGGTAAGTTTTATTACGATAAGTTTGATTGGGTTAATTGGCTGTGAATCTAAGGAATTAACTAAAGCAGATGCTGAAAATAAGAAAGTAGTAGTTGATAAAAATTCTGAAGATAATAATGAATGAAATAGCAAAGATGCAAAGGTAGCAACAGCTTCTAAAATTCTAGAGGACGAAAAACAAATCGATTCTAAGAAGAGTATAGATAAATCAAAAATTGATGCTGATGAAATGAATTTCAAAGACTATATAAGCCTATTAGGAGCAAATAAAGAAAAACTTTTGAGTACCTTGAATGAAAAACCAAGTTCTGTAGATGAAGGTGGATTAGAGTTCAAAAAAGCAGCTATAAGAGTTTGGTTTGATAAAAAAAGTAATACTCAGGTGGACCAGGTTCTTATTATGGGAAAGGATGCTAATTTAAATGGCGTGAAAATTGGTGAAAATATAAGTAGATTTAAAGAAGTATTTGGAAGGTCCATAAGTGACAAAAATGGTGATGCTCATTTTAAATACAATGGTATATTTTTATCAATCAATTATGATACAAATACAGGAGAAACTTATGCAGTTTATATTTTAAAGAACGATTTTTAAAAATAAAGTATTTACAAGAATGTAAATTAGATAGTATATATAAAGAAAGAAGGTGAGGTAATGATGAGGAAATTTGGAATATTGATAGCTATAGGTCTATCTATAGTAGGGATTTTAACTGGCTGTGGAAATGTAGGAAATACTATTGAGATGATTCAAACTCCTATGCTTTCAAATTTGAAACAAGATGAGGTTAGCAAAGTTTTAAAGGAAATTTTACCTCATAGTGCTGAATATTTGGTACCTAAGAAAGCAGAACAAAAGCAATCTATTTTTGTGGAAGATATAGATGGAGACGATAAAGATGAAGCCTTGATATTATATAGGGATACTAGAGAAAATCAACAAGTTCATTTACTAATGTTAAAAGAAGATGAAGGAAGGTGGACTAAAGAATCAGATATAGCTACTAGTTATAATACTCTTGATTATTTTAAGATTGATGATCTTTATGGAAATGGAAAAAAAGAAGTGATTCTTGGCGTTTCTATGTCAGATTCTGAGGTGAATAAGCAGCTTTACATTTATGAATTAGAGAGCAAATCTTTGGTTAAAAAAGTGGATAGAGCATATGAGGAAATAGACATAGCTGACTATAATGAAGATAAAAAACCAGAGGTTATATTATTAGAGGGTGAAAGAAATAAATTACAAACTGCAGAAATGTTTAGTTATGTAAATGGACAGCTAAAATCTGTCTATTTAGTTGAATTAAACCCAGATGGTATACATGAAAATATTGTTAGTGGAAAACTAGCAGATGGGGAAAAAGCTTTATTTATAGATAGCTCTTTGGGAGCACACTCCATGCTGACAGAGATTATTGCATACAATAATGGAAAGCTTGTTAAAGTTGGAAATGAAGAAGATGGTGTTTTGTTCAAAGCATATCCATTATATAGTAGAAATATTAATAAGGACGGTATCACGGAAGTCGGAGGAATGTATATTCCTAAAGGTTTTGAAGATGCAGCAATGGCTGAAATTCCTTTTATTTATACTTATTCTACATACAGTGTTGATGGAACAAAACAAACTGTTGAAGAACGATACAATGATACTGGACAGAATTTTTATATTACAATTCCATCTGAATGGTATGATAAGGTAACAGTTCAAAAGTTTGATAAAGCAGTTAAGTTAATAGACAATGAAAATCAGAAAACTTTGTTTGAGGTAAAATGGATAAATAAAGAGGCCTATATAGATTCTAAAATTAAGTTGGGAGAAACGGAGAATACAATATTTTATACTGATATGAAAGAAGAATTATCAATCTCAAATGCAAATTTTCATTTGAGTGAAGATGAATTCTAATGGGGGCAAAATATGAAAACAATTCTTGTTGTTGAGGATGAACTTTCAATTCGAAGTTTTGTCTCTCTAAATTTGAAAAAGAAAAAATATGAGGTTTGGGAAGCTGAGACTGGAGAAGAGGCCTTGATTATTTTTAAAAATAGAAAAATTGATATCGTATTATTAGATATAATGCTTCCAGGTATTGATGGATTTGAGGTTTGCCAAAAAATTAGAGAAATAAGCCAACTTGTTGGAATTATTATGCTTACAGCGAGAACACAGCAGGAAGATAAAGTTAAAGGCCTTATTAATGGTGCCGATGATTATTTATCTAAACCCTTTAGCATGGATGAGCTAGAAGCAAGGATAATCTCACTAATTCGAAGACTAGATTATATAGTTTCAAAGGAGGAGGGTTCAATTCTTAAATCAGGTCCTTTTGAGCTTGATGTGAAAAACAAAAAAGTTTTCCGTTCAGGACAAGAGGTAAAAGTAACTCCTACCGAATATTGTTTGCTCCAATTTTTAATTAGTAATAGAAATCAAGTGTTTACAAGGGATAATATTTTAGATGAAGTTTGGGGAATAAATTATATAGGTGATGTAAAAGTGGTTGACGTTAATATAAGGCGTATTCGTAGAAAAATTGAAGATGATCCAGCAAATCCAAAGTATTTATGTACAGATTGGGGATATGGTTACCTTTGGAGGGAGCAAACCTATGAAGCGTAAGGTCATTTTTTATTTTATGATTATTATTCTGCTCACCCTAGGACTTGTGATGTTAGGTTTTGTTACTGGGATAAGACAATATTATTATCAAGGAATAGTTAATACCTTTCAAAATCATGTGGAGTCAGTACCATCTGTATTTGAAAATCAAACTAATTTATCTAACACTGATTTAAGAGCTTTTAGTGATGAAATTATTAAAAATTATCAGCTTAAAGGAGCGGAATTACAATTATTAAAAAGAGATGGGCAATTGATTCAATCATCAACAGGCTTTTATGGAGATAAAAACTATTCGTTAGATCCTTCTGTACTAGCACTGAAAACTATTAATAAAATTGAGGAAAATGAATATTCTGGTGAGAAAATCATGTGTGTATATACGCCTCTTACCTTTGATGGTCAAGTAATTGGAATTTTACGATATTCTACAGCTTTAACAAAAGTGAATTCTTTAATTATGAGTTTATTGGGTTATGGAATGATTATTTGCGCAGTTGTTGCACTTATTGTATTTATGTTAAGCTTACACTTAGGGAAGATCATAGTGACTCCATTAAATGATATTATTAGTTTTACAAATAAAATAGCTGCTGGTCAGTATAAGGTGAAAATTGAAAAGGTGTATCCACATGAGTTTGGAGAAATAGCAAAAACACTTAATTATATGGGATATGAAATATTAAAAACAGATCGTTTAAAAAATGAATTCATCTCATCAATTTCACATGAACTCCGAACGCCTTTGACAGGAATTAAGGGATGGATTGAGACAATGCAATCTCCAAATGAAATGACTGACGAAGAACTAAGATTTGGATTAAAAATTATTAATGGAGAATCAGAACGTCTTATAAATTTAGTGGAGAATCTTTTGGACTTTTCAAGGTATCAAGCTGATAGAATAGATCTCAATATCTCAAAGTTTAATTTAGATAAACTTATTCGTGAGGGTGCCTTTCAACTTCAAAAAAAAGCAGAAAAAAAAGAAATTAGAATTATTGTTGAAGCAATACCATTTATTTTTAAGGCAGATAGAGATAAGTTAAAGCAAGTTATACTTAATGTATTAGATAATGCTATTAAGTTTTCTTATAAAGATAGTTCAATTTATGTCACTCAAGCAGTTAATAATAATTCTGTTATTATTCAAATAAGTGATAGCGGCATTGGTATTAAAGAAGAGGAGCTTGAGCATGTAATGAGGTCATTTTATAAGATTGATCCTAAATCAATAGGTGCAGGACTTGGATTAGTAATTTCTCGAAATATAGTAGAAATGCATAAAGGGACTATTCAAATTGAAAGTGAGTATGGAAAAGGCACATCAGTGATAATTACACTGCCTTTAATAGAATGAAGAATATGATGAGAAAAAGCATGAGATTTAGAAATAGAAGATTTGTGTCACATCATTTAAAAAATTATCAAATGATGTGACACAGATCATTTTAAGTTTTCAAATTCACAAACTTTTATTTACCATATACTTTCCATTCAAGAATTCCTGTTGAGCTAGAACCATTTGATTCCATTTCAATTGCTATTGCATTTGTTGATACTGGAGTAAAAGTAGTAGTATTATATTTATTGATTTCAGTACCAAAGCCTGTTGCATTATTTACATCCTGCCAAGCTTGTCCATCCCAATATAATATTCTATATGAAGCTGGTACATCTATACCTTGCCCGTCTTTAAACCAATACACATCGCAACCTGATAGAGTAAAGTTTTTATTAAATTGATATTGTACCCATTGTGATCCAGTTTTTGGCCAATTTCCATATGCTCCGTTGCTTTTGTCATTTGAATTCTTAGGGTCTTTTCCATCATTTAATGCCTTTATTGTTTCCCAATCAGACACATAAGAAGTAGTAACAGTAGCTTGTCTGGCTATATTTGAATCTTTATTAGTATCTGGATTTGTTGGATAGGGATTGTTTCCAGGATTCGAATTACCTATTCCTTTAACAAATGTCATCTTATTTTCAGAAGCACTTACTTGTGAAATATTTAAACCGGAAGATGTTCCATTCCACCATTTAGAATTAGGAGAAGTGGAATCATTGAATGAATCTTTATAGCTACTTTTAAACAAATCTCCCACATTTCCGGCATTTCTATTTTTTTCTAAATCGAATTTACCATCAGCTTGTTCAATAGATACAAGGAAATGATTACTTGAGGTCATTTGGTTTTTAGAGTTATCACCATTTTCATCTACATGCCAAATTCCAAGACCAGAATCTGGCAAGGTAGCATATCTACCTTTTTTTTGTAAATTTTCAACAAGAAAGTATTCTTTAGAATTATTTCCTGTCCATTTATATGAATATTGATTTCCGTTTGGATCAGCAACAGCTTCTAATTTTGTTCCATCACTGTAAGAATTCATAGTTGTTGGAGTATTCCAACCTGATATGATATTTCTGCAATAAGGGTCAGGTGGAATAGGATTTTTTTGATCAGAATTTCCACTCATTAAACTATATGCACCAGTACCATTTGAATCTCCATCATAATCATATAAATCTGGATATCCATAAATCATATGTCCACTTTCGTGGCAGATTGTATATATTGATAAATCATCACCTATGTTAGACATTTCGTACTTTTGGATTTTCATGCCATTTATATTGACATTTTTTCCATACCAAGCTTGATGTGGCCATAATCCCTTTGCCCAACCTGCTACTGGTTTACCTGCATAAAGGATATTGACAGCTTTGGCATAGCCGTTAGCATCCTTTGTGATTTTTGAAGGATCAAAATTTTGAGTTTTTAGCCATTGAAAAACTTCTTCTGTAAGTTCGTTTGCTTTAGTATATGTACCAGTTTCTTCATCTAAATCATCATAATATGATTTTGGTTGTTTAGCTGTATAAAATCCTATTACATTGTTAGTATATGTTAGTTTGCCACCAGAGACATCATAATAAAAATCACGTACAGAACCATTATTCCCATAGCCTGTATATCCAACTCCATTCAAGAAATCATTGATATCTGATTTTGATATGTCACTGTCTTGATCAGTAAAATTAACTAAAATTGTTAACCCTTGTACATTACTTAGGGAAGAAGCTTGAGCCTTAGAATCAAGTAAGTTATCTGTATTATCATCAATTTTACTTTTAGCTAATGAAGAAGAAAGATAATCATCAGCATGTAAATTTTTTCTTACCTTGTTTACTTTTGTCTTAATGGCTTCTTTTTTTATTTTTAAATGTTTTTGAAGATTAGTTTTTTCACTTTTATTGTTAGCGTTAACAACAAATTTTGAATCACTTAATTCACTAGAATTTTTATATATTTCTCCAGTTGAAACATAATCGGTGCTATCGTCATTTAACTTTGCATAGCATATCCAACCATCTTTATCGCGGCAAAGTGTATATCCATCCAAGCTTTCAACTTGTTGAAAATATTCATCCCCCGTAATTTTAACCTGAACTTTACTTCCATCTGGTTGTGATAATTCATATTTTAGATTAGTATATGGTGCAGCAGATGCACCTATACTCATACCACCCCATATAGTTGCTACAATAGCTGTAGTCGTTAAACATCTCATTATTTTTCTCATTATACATACCTCTCCTTATATTCGTTTAAAGTAAAAGAATTTCTTTAATTTAGTTGGCCAACTATTATATAATCTCAAAAATTCATAAAAATGTAAATACTTTTTGTGTAAAAATGTCTAATTTATAATAATATTGGAATATAAGGGAAGGCGTTAAATGTGTAGAATTGGTGATTTATAGCTATTTTTGGAAGTTTGTAATTATTTGTGAGTATAACATCAAAAAAGGAAAAAATGAAAAATCGACATAAAATATGCTGTTGTAAAAAAGCGCAAACTTACAACAGCATATTTTATGAAGGTAAGGGTATATTTATATTTTAGTCTTGGCGTGCAAATTCATTTAATTGAGTTGCATTAGATGTGAGTTCTTCGATAGTTGCAGTAATTTCTTCAAGTCCTGCTGTTTGATTTCCTAATAAATTATTAGATTTTTCAAACCTTTCATAAATTTCATTTATTGAATTTTGTATATTATTTAAAATTTCATTAATTTGCATTATTGATTCTTTTGTTGAGTTGGAAAGATTTCTAATTTCAGAAGATACTACCCCAAATCCTTTTCCGTATTCTCCAGCTCTTGCTGATTCAATAGCTGCATTTAGCCCAAGTAAATTGGTTTGTTTTGCAATACCTTCAATGAATGTTAAAACCTCATCAGTTTTTTTAGAACTTTCTTTTGTCTCAAGAATAAAATTCTTAATGCTCTCATTAGTTTCACCTATTTGTTGAAAAGTAGAAGCCATTTCCACTGCATTTTTACTCATTTGCGTTAAGGCTCCTGATAATATATTTGCAAGATTTGATATTTTCTCTTTCTTCACCGTATTGTCAACGCTCATACTTGTTATCAATGTACCCTCAACGTTATCATCAACAATAACTGGGATGCCTATTGTTTCTACAGGAAATCCAAAAACTTCTTTTGGTACAGTAATATGTATAATTTCTTTTCTTTTTAAACAGGTATCAGCAGCAGATCCAGGTGGAATTTTATCGCCTGCTTTAAAATTAATTTTTAGATGCTCGCTATTTTGCACTAGAAGGAATTCCTCGGAGTTAGAAATAGTAAAACCTAATTCTGTTCCAAAGTAATATTTGAAGTATGGCATCATAGTGTGAAAGGATTCCATTAATTTGTTATCAGATATTTTTTTTATCATTTTCATCTCTCCCCTTTTTACCATTTATTTATTATTTTATAGAGTGTATACTAAGCCTCCTTTTCTTAAATATTAGTTTCAATTTCCTTATAATTAACGTAAAAGCTAGTATATTCATCTAATGAGTTATCATTTGTTTATTTGGAAAATTTATCTTAGATATATTTTACCATATAATTAAATAGTATTGGATACATTGTAATTGTTTTAATTTGATATTTTTATAAAAATATAATTGTCATATTAACAATTATGAAAAAAATGTATGCTTTTATTGAGAAGTGTATGATATACACAATGTTTTGCTTATAAATGATAATTTGCATCTGAAATATGAACAATATCAATGATAAATTTTAAATAATATGTTATATTATATATAATACCATAATTAACATATAAAGGAGGTGGATTAACTATATTTTTAATACTATAATAAAATATAGTTAAAAATGATATGGAAAATGTTAAAGTTAGAGATATTGAAGTGTATCATGGAAGAAATATTGTTGACAATGACTACTACATAGAACATTTCAAGAAACAAGGAAAAGATGTAAAAAAATTTTTTGAGGAAACCTTAGGAAGAAAATACAGATATGAAATTAATCGTGAGAGTGAAAATGCATTGACTATGGCAATAGAAGTTTCTCATAAGGTACTAAAAAAATCTAATTGCACAGGAAAAGATATAGATATGATTGTATATTCAGGTATGCTTTCAGAGTATGTTTCTCCAACGTCAGCACTAATTATTCATAATGCCATTAAAGGGAAAAAGGAATGCTTTTGTCATGATATGAATGTAAACTGTATTGGAATGACCTATGCCCTAGACTTGGTTAATAGGTATATATCAACAAATCCACAAATAAATAGAGTGCTTTTGGTAGGGAGTGATTATCTAACTCCACAAGTGAGTCCAGAAAATGAAGAGTGTTATGGACAATATGGAGATGTTTCATGTGCTGTCATATTAGAAAGAACTGAAGAAGATTGTAAGCTAATTGACACTAAGGTAAGTGTTAATAATGATTTTATTGATTATGTTAGGTTTCCTAAATGTGGATTTGCACATATTTATGATGCTCCCAAGGAAGAAATGTATGTAAAATGGAAATCCTTTGGAACCTGGTGGATAGATGGAGCTATAGAAAACATAAATTCAATATTAGATAAAAGTAAATTGGCTATTGAGGATATTTCTATGTTTTGTTTTTCTCAAATAGCTTACAAAAATATAGTTACATTACGTGAGCAATTAGGGCTTTCCGAAGAAAAAAGCCTGTATGTTGGTGATACATATGGATATACAGGAACTACAAGTCCATTCCTTGTATTCTATGAAGGAATAAAAACAGGGCGTATCAAACGTGGAGATTATGTAGTATTTTGTACTGTTGCAGCTGGATCAACCCATATAACCTCATTAATAAAATATTAATTTAATCTTTATACTATTTTCTATTTTGAATGAGAGGTGTATTAATTATGGAATTAATTAATGAAACTATAGGGACATATATAACCAGGGTATTTAATAAATTTGCTGATAAGGAAGCATTAGTTTATGTTGAAGATGGTAGAAGATTTACATATGAAAAGCTTAGTAAAGAAATAGATTTAATTTCAAAAAGTTTAATATCAATTGGAATAAAAAAAGGAGATCATGTAGCTTTATTGGCATGCAATTCCCCAGAATGGATAATAGTGTTTTTGGCAATATTAAAAATAGGAGCTGTTTGTGTATGCTTAAATTATTCTTCTACTGAAGAGGAAATAGATTATATGTTAAAACAATCTCAATCCACAATATTAATAGTAAGCGATAAGGATATGATTGAGAAAGTTGACTTAAAAAAATTTGATTATTTAAAAATTACGTTAAAAATGAAAACGTTGTTTAATTTAGGTCTTATCATGTCGCAAATGAAGAAAGCTCTAGAAGATGAACTGATTGCTGTATATAATAATGTTTCGGTAAATGATATGGCTACAATTCTTTATACTTCAGGAACTACTGGAAATCCGAAAGGGATCATGTTTACCCATAGTGCAGTATTAAATGGCCCCCTTTCTTTTCTTGAGAATTTTAAGTATACTTCTGAAGATACTATATTAGTTACTCTTCCATTAAATCATATCTTAGGTGGTAAATATTCTGCAATTTTAGGTCTTTTAGCTGGTAGTAAAATTGTTTTAATGAAAAAATTTAAAACCTCTGTTGCATTAAAAGCAATTGAAAGTGAAAGATGTACTGGCTTTCATGGAGTACCAACAATGTATCAATATTTATTAACAAATTGTGACTCATACGATATTTCAAGTTTAAGAGTTGGAATGATTGCAGGGGCAGTTTCTGCTAAAACCCTCATGAAAGACATAATGGAGAAACTTTCTATTTCTGAATTAAACAATACTTTTGGACAAACTGAAACTTTAGGAGTAACGCAAACTACGGTTTATGATAAAAATGATCCTAAAATAAATACAGTTGGTAAACCAGTTAAGCATGTGGAGATAAAAATATGCAATCCAGAAACTAAAGAAATACTGCCTAAAAATTCTGAAGGTGAATTATATGTAAAAAGTCCTTATAGCATGGTTGGATATTATAATAATCCAATAGCTACAAATGCTACTATTGTTGATGACTGGATACGTACAGGTGATTTGGCATTTATAGATGAAGACGGTTATTTATCTATAAAAGGACGGCTTAAGGATGTAATAATTCGGGGGGGAGAAAATATTTCGCCTGTAGATATTGAAAATCATCTTATAAAGCACCCAGAAATTGAAAATGCAATTGTAGTTGGAGTTCCAGATGAAATTTTAGGAGAAGAAATATTTGCTTTTATTAAAATTAATAAAACTTCTTCATTAACCAAAGAAGATATAATAAAATTTTTATGTGGAAAAATATCAAAGTGTAAGATTCCAAAGTATATAGAATCTATTGATTCATTTCCATTAACATCAACTGGGAAAATTAGGCGCAATTTATTAAAGCAAATTGCATGTGAAAAAATTAATTCTAGTGAATTAGTTGAAATTGCGGTCAATTAAATTAAGAAAAGTAATATATATTTTAATCATAATTTTAAGCATCTTAAAGAAACTAGAGATAATTTAGTTATTTTAAGATGCTTAATTTTTTTATTCTTTAGAAATTTATAATACAGTAAAATATGTGGATAATATATGAAAAAGACTATTTAACTGAGTTGTGTATAAGAAAAGAATAAAAAACAAATCATATTTCCGAATCAGATTTAACCATAAGTTTATAAAACTGTTTAGGTGAAATACCATACTCATTTTTAAAAGCTCTAAAAAAGTTTGTGTAATCTCCAAATCCAGATTGTTTATATACAACATTTATTGGATGATGATTTAGAATCAACTCTTTTGCAGCAATTAACTTTTTTTGCATACAGTATCTATGAATTGAAGTACCAGTGTATTTTTTAAATTCCCTAGCTAGGTGAAATTTACTAAGATAGAATTCTTTAGAAAGTTCGTCAATAGTAATTTCTTCATTGATATGATTATTGATATATTCAACTATTCCATCAATCAAATTACTCTTTGTTATTTCAATATCTAAATCAGATTTATCGTTTAGTACAAGATTGTTTAATTGAATTATAAGTTCTAGCATATAAGCTTTATATAGTAAATCTTTGCCTATACCTTTATAATTTTCAAGATCAAGAAGTTTACTCAGCTGAGCTCTTATATTTTGTTGAATTTGAAAATCAGGTCTTAATACATTCTTCTTTTCTATATTTTCAAAGCATTGCGTAAGGTCAGTTTCTGTTGTTGACAACTCATGTAAAAAAGACTTATTTATCCATAGCACGATGCGTTCATAAGGAGCCTTCATACTATTAATAACTGCACGATGAAGCTCATTTGTATTAATCAATATGATATCACCAGATTTAAGATTATAGGATTTTCCTTCAATTAAATAAGTAACATCTCCAGAGAGATATAGATAAAGTTCATAGAAATCATGATTATGTAAATATTGAAATGGAAGATCAGTATTTAAGAAGTGAAAAATTTCATAATCGCTGGAAATCATATGCTTACGAGTAAAAAAATCGTGTATTTTCTTTTTCATTTGTACCTCCTATAATATTTTTAGATTTTGTAGAAATTGCAATAAATTTACTGAATTATTAGACAATTAAACGTTTTAAAAATTAGAAATAATCATGTAAAGTCACATTTTTTAATAAAACTTAGGTATATTATATTTTACTACAGCAACTTTTACAAGTTATTAAGCAATAGAAGCATATTTTTTTTTTAACCTTTCAACTATAATTTAAGCATGGAAAGTGCCTGAGAAAAAAAGCGGCATTTATTTTTACAATAGCTGTAAACGGTTTTTGGATATAACTGCACTCATAAGTACCATACAAGTATGGTTATTCTAAACAAGGGAGAAAATATATAATGGCTTTAGAAGTGAATAAGAACACAACAAGTAAAACAATATATTACAAACTTAGAGAAGAAATAATTAATATATATCTCGAGCCAGGCACTATGATTTCTGAAAATGAGCTTTCGGAAAAGTATGGCGTAAGTAGAACACCAGTAAGAGAAGCACTTGTCCGTTTAGCTCAAGAAGGCTTAGTGAATATTTATCCTCAAAAAGGAACTAAAGTTTCGTTAATAGATTTATCTGCTGTAGAAGAAGGAAGATTTTTACGTGAACATTTGGAAAGGGCCGTAGTAAAAGAAGCATGCAATAAATTTTCAAATGAAAATTTATTGGCCTTGGAAATGAATTTAAAACTTCAAGAAATGTATATGGAAAATCATGATTATAAAAAATTATTTGCCGCAGATGAAGAATATCATAAGATAATTTTTGATGGCTGTAATAGAAAAAGAATATGGAAAAGTATAAGTGACGATAGTACTGAATTTCAAAGAATACGTGTACTTAGACTTGTATCAAATCAAAGTTGGGATAATATTTATGAACAGCATAAGGAGATTTTTAATGCAATAAAAAACAAGAATGAAAATGAAGCAGAAGAGTCAATGAGAAAGCATTTGAATATGGTTGTATTAGATAAAAATCAAGTGAGAGAAATGTATCCAAACTATTTCAAATAATTAAGTGATTTTTATGAATTATAGAAATTAAAAATAATAAGGCACTTACTTGTATTCTTAATTTAAAGGAGGTGATGCTTGAAAGAGGTATGGAATCAATAATTTTACATATTATTTTATACGAACTAATGCATTAAAAACCAAGTAGAGTAATAGGAGGAACATAACTATGAAAATGGGGTTTAGATGGTACGGTGAAGGAAATGATACCGTAACACTTGATCAAATCAAACAAATTCCAGGCGTGGAATCGATTGTCTGGGCTCTTCATGATATGGCAGCTGGTGAAGAATGGCCAATGGAAAAAATTCTTAAGGTAAAAGAAGCAACTGATAAATATGGATTTAACTTAGACGTTGTTGAAAGTGTTAATGTTCATGAGGATATTAAGCTAGGATTACCAACAAGAGATAAATACATTGAAAATTACAAAAAAACAATAGAGAAGTTAGCTAAGGTTGGAGTAAAAGTTATTTGTTATAACTTTATGCCTGTGTTTGACTGGCTTAGAACAGATCTATACAAAGAGGCAGAAGATGGATCAACAGCTCTTTTCTATGAAAAAGCAAGGATTAATGATATAGATCCAATGGAATTAGTTAATAAAATAGCATCAAATCCAGACCTTACAATGCCAGGTTGGGAGCCAGAAAGACTTAAAAATTTATCACAGCTTTTTGAAGCATATAAGAATGTAACAGAAGAAGATTTATGGAATAACTTAAAATATTTCTTAGAGCAAATTATACCTGTTGCAGAAATAAATGATATTAAGATGGCAGTACATCCGGATGATCCACCTTGGTCAATCTTTGGACTACCAAGAATAGTAAAAGACAGAAATGATTTAGCAAGATTATTAAAGCTTGTAGATAATCCTTATAACTGTTTAACTCTTTGTAGTGGAGCAATAGGTTCAAATCCAAATAATGATGTACCAGCTATGATAAGAGAATTTGGAAATAGAATTGCTTTTGCACATATTAGAAATGTAAAGATTTATGAAAATGGTGATTTTATTGAAACATCTCATAGAACATGTGATGGTTCTCTAGATATATGTGACATAGTTAAAGCATATGATGAAGTTGGATTTACTGGATATGCAAGACCAGATCATGGAAGACATATTTGGAATGAACAATGCAGACCAGGTTATGGACTTTATGATAGAGCACTTGGAATTATGTACATATGGGGAATATGGGATTCATTACAAAGAAATAAATAGATATTAAAATTTAAACTCAATTTATAATAAATAAATTTTTATTAGTTATTATTTTAAAATGAGGACAATCTTTTTAATAAGATTATTAAGAGGTGAAAAGAAAAATGAGTAATACCAAAATAGTATTAAGCAAAGACAGTATCAAGGATAAAACTTTATGGGAAAAGGCTGGAATAGAACTCCCAAAATTTGATTACGACAAAATGTCAGCTTTAACTAAGGAAAATCCTACATGGGTTCACTTTGGAGCAGGAAATATATTTAGAGGTTTTATAGCAATGCTGCAGCAAGAACTTTTAAATACTGGAAAAGCAGAGTCAGGTATTGTTGCCGTAGAAGGATATGATTATGAAATTATAGATAAAATTTATTCCCCTCATGATGATTTAAGCTTATTAGTAATTATGAAACCAGATGGAACCTTGGAAAAGAAAGTAGTAGGAAGTATAGGTGAAAGTCTAGCTGGTGACTATTCAAGAAAAGAAGAATGGAATAGATTAAAAGAAATATTTTCAAATCCGTCTTTGCAAATAGCAAGCTTTACAATAACAGAAAAAGGTTATAGTGTGAAGAATTTATTAAAGGAAGATATAACAGATGGATTAGAACATCCTGTAAGTATTATTGCTAAAGTTGCATCCTTAGCATATGTAAGATATCAAAATGGACAACATCCAATAGCATTTGTAAGTATGGATAACTGTTCAAAAAATGGTGAGAAACTTCATAATGCAATGGAAACAATGATAAATAAATGGATTGAAAATGGACTTGTAGAAGAAGATTTTCTTAAGTATATCAATAATAAGAAGAAGGTATCATTCCCTTGGAGTATGATTGATAAAATTACACCTAGACCATCACAAAGCGTTAAGGATACATTAGAAAAAGATGGCTTCGAAAGTACTCAGATTGTAACAACTAACAAAAATACTTATATAGCACCATTTGTAAATGCAGAAGGCCCACAATATCTTGTAATAGAAGATGATTTTCCAAATGGCCGTATGCCTTTAGAAGCTGCAGGTGTATTTTTAACAAGCAGAGAAACTGTAGAAAGAATTGAAACAATGAAGGTTTGTACTTGTTTAAATCCGCTACATACGTCTCTAGCAGTATTTGGATGCCTTCTTGGATTTAACTTAATAGCAGATGAAATGAAAGATCCAGCTTTAAAGAAATTAGTTGAAAAGATTGGATATGAAGAAGGAATGCCTGTTGTTGTAAATCCTGGAATAATAAATCCTGAAGACTTTATTAAAGAGGTAGTTGAAGTTAGACTTCCAAATCCATATATACCTGATACACCTCAAAGAATTGCTTCAGATACATCTCAAAAAGTTGGTATAAGATTTGGAGAAACAATTAAAGCTTATAGTAATAGAGAAGATTTAGATCCTAAACAACTTAAATATATTCCACTTGTTATTGCAGGTTGGTGCAGATATTTAATGGCAATAGATGATAATGGTAATGCAATGGAATTAAGCCCAGATCCATTATTAGATGAGCTGAAAAAATATGTAGCTAATGTTAAATTAAATGAAAAAACAGCCTCAGGTAACATCTTAAAACCAATACTAATAAATGAAGAAATTTTTGGAATAGACCTTTATGAAATAGGTTTAGGAGAGAAAATTGAAGGTTATTTTGATGAAATGATTTCAGGTGTTGGAGCAGTGAGGTTAACTTTAGAAAAATATCTTGAATGTTAATACTAGGTTACATAATTAATATTTATGTAAAAAAAATAAACATTTTCCCATTCTGCACTTGTTATATTCTGCTAAATAGTACAAGCAAAGAATGGTAAAAATGTCTAAAAAATTTTTGTGGATTACATTATATCATAAATTACATAAAGTAACAATGTTACATTAAATGTAAATGAAAACATTATAGTAAAGTATCGAATAGGTATAGATTATATTATATGGTAACTTTATTATTTGCTAATAAACCTAACTATTTCAATACTTTACAAATATCTATTTGAAAGTAGGATGATGAATTTTGAAAGATTTCATGGATGATAATTTTTTACTATCAAATGAAACAGCTATAGATTTATATCATAATTATGCAAAGAATATGCCTATTATTGATTATCACTGCCATATTGATCCAAAGGAAATATATGAAAATAAAAAGTTTGAAAATATAACTGAAGTATGGCTGTATGGAGATCATTATAAATGGAGAGCAATGAGATGTAATGGTATAGAAGAAAAATATATAACAGGAGATGCTAATGATTACGATAAATTTTTAGCATGGTCTAGAACTATACCAATGTCTATCGGTAATCCCCTTTATCATTGGACTCATTTAGAACTTCAAAGATTCTTTGGAATATATGAACCTCTTGATGAAGACACTGCTCCAATGATTTGGGAAAAAGCAAATAAATTATTAAGAGAAAACGGCTTTAGAGCAAGAGATTTAATAAGAAAATCTAACGTGGAAGCCATATGCACGACTGATGATCCCACTGATACCTTGGAATATCATATAAAACTTAAGGAAGAGAAGGACTTTAATGTAAATGTTTTACCTACTTTTAGGCCGGATAAGGGAATTGAGATAGGTCAAGAAGGCTTTGTTCACTGGGTAAAAAAACTAGAAGAAGTATCAGAAGTTAATATAGGTAATTACGATGAATTTTTAAAAGCACTTGATTCAAGAGTAAGGTTCTTTCATTCAGTAGGATGTAGGATTGCAGATCATGGTATAGATGGAGTGGTAGTATATTCAGATACATCGAAGGAAGAAGCATCAGCTATATTTATTAAGGCTTTGCGTGGAGAAGCAGTAAGTATAGATGAAGAAAAGAAATATAAAACTTATACATTAATACATATATTTAAGCTTTATCATGAACTTGGATGGGTTATGCAGCTTCATATTGCAGCTCTTAGAAATAATAACACTAAGATGTTTGAAAAAATTGGGGCTAATGCAGGCTTTGATTCTATTAATGATGAGAGTATAGCATATCCACTATCAAGGCTTTTAGACTCTGTAGATAAAGAAAACTCACTTCCAAAAACAATTTTGTATTCATTAAATCCAAAGGATAACTATATTCTTGGAACAATGATAGGAAATTTTCAAGGTGATGGAATACCAGGGAAAATACAATTTGGAGCTGCTTGGTGGTTTAATGATAACAAAGATGGAATGATTGAACAAATGAAAGCACTAGCTAATCTTGGAACCTTTGGTCGTTTTATTGGAATGTTAACAGATTCAAGAAGCTTTCTATCATATACCAGACATGAATATTTTAGAAGAATAGCTTGTAATTTGATTGGAGAATGGGTTGAAAATGGTGAAATTCCAAGAAATATGAAATTATTAAAAACAATTGTTGAAGGTATATGTTACAACAATGCGAAAGAATATTTCAGTATTTAGGTTAAAAATTTGCTATTAAGAATATTAATGAAGAAAGAGGTAGAAATTATGTCTAGAAAAGATAAAAAGATTACTTTGCCTGTATGTATTGGTTATGGATTAGTAGATTTAATGGGTGGTGGAGCATTTACAATAATTGGAGCATTCTTATTGTTCTTTTATACAACTTTCTGTGGACTTACACCTATAGAGGGGGCTTCAATTGTTGCAATAGCACGTTTTGTAGATGCAGTTGCTAGCTTATTTATTGGTAGTATTTCTGATAACTTTTATAAAACTAAGCTTGGAAAGATGTTTGGAAGACGTCGTTTCTTCTTACTAATTGGTGCGCCATTAATGGCAGTTTATGTATTAATTTGGACAATTGGAATGGGATATTGGTTCTATTTAAGCTGCTATTTATTGTTTGAAATAATTGCAGCAATGATATTAATACCATGGGAAACATTACCTACTGAAATGACAACTGATTTTGGGGATAGAACAAAAATTTCAACTTGTAGACTTGTTATTTCTTCTTTAGGTCAATTTTTAGGAACTTTTGTTCCAGCTCAATTAATTGGTCACTTTGGTCAAAAGAACCCTTATGCATATTTCTATAATGGATTATTTTTTGCAGTATTATACGCAATTTGTATTTTTATAACTTATAAAGTAACTTGGGAAAGAGAAATTACACCAGCTATGGAACAAGAACTGTTAGAAAGAGAAAATTCTAAAGGTGGTAGAAGCTTTGGGGATTACCTAAAGGTGCTTGGAGAATATGTTTCTACATTTAAGCTTAAATGCTTTAGAAAACACTTAGGACTTTATTTATTATCTTTCACTGCGGGTGATATATTTAATGCCGTATTCTTATTCTTCTGTGTATATAATTTAAAAGTTTCATCATCTGTTGGTGCATATTTACTTTCTTTTAGTATCATTGGTATACCAGGAACAATTATTGGTGGAGTTTTATTTTTAAAGCTAGGACCTACAAAGTTATATAAAATTACTTATACATTTATGATTTTAAGTGTATTAGCTTATTATGGTGTTTATTTATTTAATCCTGAAGGAAAGACTGCTATTTTACTTGGAATTTCTATAGTTTATTTCGCATTTAGATCATTGGCGGTTTTAACTCCTTGGACAGTATTCCCATTTATCCCAGATGTAGATGAAATTGTTTCAATGAAAAGAAGAGAAGGTCTTTTTGCTGCAGTTATGACATTTACTAGAAAAAGTACAGTAGCTCTTGCAACATTCTTAATTGGTGTTGTGTTACAAGAAGGAGGATTTGTTAAAGGACAAGATGTCCAATCTCCTCAAACAGTACAAATTATTGGATATGTTTTACTTATTGGATGTGTAGGTTTATTTGCACTTTCTTTAATTCTTGCATTTACTTTCAAATTAAATAAGGAAACACATAAGATATTAATAGATGAAGTTGAAAGACTAAAAAATGGTGGATCTAAAAATGATGTTGATCAAGAAACAAAACAAGTTGTTGAAGATCTTACAGGCTATAAATATGAAAGTGTTTGGAAAGAGAATGCTATATAAGTTAAGTTAGTTAGTAATGTAAATTAAGTAACAAATGACTTTAGGTGAAATCAAATAATTAACAAGTCCATTTATGGTTGGATAATGAAAAAATGGACTTGTTATTTAATTTAATGTTTCATAAGGCACATTAAAAATATAGGAGGAATTTATATGTTATTAAAAAGATTTTTATCTATGGACAAAATTGAAAATGGCTATTTAGTAAAAGGTGATACGGCAGATATAAAAATTATCTTTATGTCAGATGATATTATACGTATTAGAACTTCTTTTGATAAAAAGTGGTCAGAAGAGTCGTATGCATTGGTTATGACTGCTTGGGAAGATAGATTAGATTCATTGTTTAAGGATGAGCGTAAAAGAATAACAGCTTTAGATATCTCTTTTGAAGAAACAGAAAAAGAAATTATATTTAATACAAAAACATTGAAATTAGTTATGTCTAAAGAACCATTATATTTCTCTATATATAAATTAAATGGTGAGAAAATATATAGTGATTTAGCAGATAGAGCTTTTGAATGCGATCAGTTAGGAAGAATCTCACATTATAATGAAGTAGACTTAGAAAATGATCATTTCTATGGATTTGGTGAAAAGACAGGGAAAGTAGATAAAATGGGTAGAAGAATGCGTATGTCACCTAAGGATGCAATTGGACATGATCCGGAATTTGGTGATCCTTTATATAAGCATATACCATTTTACATAAAGTTAAATAACAATAATCGTCATGCTTTAGGATTATTCTATCATAATTCTTATGATTCAGTATTTGATATGGGAAATGAAATTAGTGGATATTGGCCACGCTATAGTTATTATCAAGCTGATGGAGGAGATATTGATTTGTTCTTCATCAATGGACCAAAAGTTGAAGATGTTTTAGATAATTACACAAAGTTAACAGGAAGGCAGGCAATGCCTCCAAAGCAAAGTTTAGGATATACGGCTTCTACAATGTATTATGCTGAACTAGAAAAAGATTGCGATAAGGAAATATATGAAGTAATTAAAAAACATTTTGATGAAAAAATGTATATAGATAACTTTAAATTGGCATCTGGTTATTCTTCTGGAGAAGAAGACAATTTAAGATATATTTTTAATTGGAATAGAAAGAGATTTCCGAATCCAGATGAATTCCTTGAAAAAATGAATGAAATGGGACTTAATGTTATACCTAATTTAAAACCAGGAATATTACCTAAGCATCCTTATAAAAAAGAATTCGAAGACAATGATGTATTCATTAAAAATCCAGACGGAGATGGAGATTATCATGGCCGCTGGTGGGGTGGTACTGGAAGGTTTGTAGACTTTACTAAGGCTTCTGGTAGAGAAACATGGAAGAAACTACTTAAAGAAAATATTCTAAGCAAAGGAACAATAACAGTTTGGAATGATAACTGCGAATATGATGGTATAGAAGATAGAAATGCCTTATGTGATTTTGATGGAAAACCAGGTACTATGGCTGAATTAAAAATCATGCATTCAAATATGATGGCTTATGTTGGGAAAGAGGCAATTGCTGAACTTTATCCAAATCGTCGTCCATATATTATAAATCGTGCTGGATTTGCAGGAATTCAAAGATATGCACAAACTTGGGCAGGAGATAATTTAACAGATTGGAGAACATTAAAATTTAATATAGCAACTATAATTGGAATGGGGCTTTCAGGAGTAGCAAACACAGGTTGTGATATTGGAGGATTTGCTGGAGGAGCTCCAGAAGGAGAACTTTTATTAAGATGGATACAAAATGGTATATTCCAACCAAGATTCTGTATTAATTCAGCAAATAATGATAACACTGTTACTCAGCCATGGATGTATGAAGAAAATAATGAATTTGTTCGCCATGCTTATAGACAGCGTTATAGAATGTTACCATATTTATATTCATTAATGTATGAAGCTCATACTACAGGTAGATCAATAATGCGTCCGCTGTTTATGGAATTCCAAGATGATATTAACTGCTATGATGATAAATATATGACATTTATGTTTGGACCATCAGTTTTAGTTGCAAATGTTCTAGAAAAGGGAGCAGTATCAAGAGAAATTTATTTACCAGAAGGTTGTACTTGGTATGATATGAATAATAATATGATGGCATATAATGGTGGACAAGTAATTCAAATTCCAGTTTCACTTGATAGCATACCTATGTTTTTAAGAGGTGATGGAATATTCATAACAAATGAAGAAGTAACTCATATAACTACAGATAAAATGAAGAGCTTGGACATTTTAATTGGAGGAGAAGCAGAAAGAAGCTTCAAGTTCTATGATGATGATGGTATAAGCAAGGATTTTGAAAAAGGTGTATATGAAAATACAGAAATTAGTGTAAGCGGTGGAGCACGTAAGAAGATTTCATTTAAAACAACAGGAAGCTATGAAAATGAAATATCTGAACTTAGAATTAAATTAGTGAGCAAAGAAAAGGGAGCATACTGGGTATCTGTTGATAATGAAAGAATACCACGTTTCCTTAACAAGACGTCTTGGGAAAAATCAGAACAAGGATGGTATTATGAGCTATCAGACAGAACAGTTTTAGTTAAATGCAAGAAACCAGAAAAGAAGGAGTTTGATATCATAGTTTCTTGTGAAAGATTTGATTTAATTGGAATGGGAGATGAATAGTACTATGCTATAAATTACTGAAATATGATACAGTTATCTTCCGCAGGACTAGTGAAATCTTCGCTGAAAGGTTCTAAATGTGGGCTAGTCGTCATTCAAGCGTGTTCCAGATGTAAAATCTCCAAGGAGAAAGTTCATGTTTCCAAATATAAAATTTGGACATTCACTTTTTGGACATTCACTTTTGGACAAGCTTAAAATGAAACAAGCCCCCATTAATAACCTTCATCAGCTCAATTTCACATGTCTGCTCCAGAAAAAATGTATCATATTTCTAGAGTAGTTTAGTAATTTTAATTTCTCAAGAGAGTATATATATTCCATTTATAAGTTTGATTATTAATTGGGATATCTATAATTGAAAAGATAGTTTTAGAATTTATATAAGTAAGGAGATTTATTATGGCATTTCAAGAAATAAGTTTTGAATCATTTAACAAAAAAGATAAAGTGCAAGCTTGGATTTATAATCCAATTAAAAAACCGATAGGAATAATTCAGCTTTTACATGGTTATCATGAACATTCGCGTAGATATATACATATGATATTAAAATTAAATGAAGCAGGTTTTATAGTTGCAGCTGATGATCATGTTGGACATGGAAAAACAGCTTATGTTTCGAATAATTGGAGTGACTGGGGAGATAAAGGATATATTACAATGGTAGAAGATGAGCATACTCTTCGTCAAATTGTTCAAGAAAAGAATCCAGGATTACCTTATTTCATGTTTGGTCATAGTATGGGATCAATGATTGCTAGATGCTATGCTGCTACTTATGGAGAAGGAATTGATGGTCTAATTGTATGTGGAACTTCAGGAGTATTTAAGTCAGCAAGCACAGTTATGCCTATTTTTAAGCAACTAATAGATGATGGGAAAGGTGAAGAAGTTGATCCAGCCTGCCTAGAACAACTTATGGGGTGGATGTGGAAATCTGAACGATATCAAGAAAATCCAGTTACTGCAAATAACTGGGCATGTGGTGAACAAGCCGTAAATGAAGATCATGCAAGAGATATATATAGTGACTTATTAATGCCACCTAATATACGTTCACTATATTACTTCGTTAATATGATGAATGATATAGTTGGAACTAAGTGGGCAGAGAAAGTACCAAAAGAAATTCCAGTTTACAACATTGCTGGAGATCAAGATCCAGTTGGACAGTATGGAGAAGGCGTTTATGCAGTATCAAACTGGCTTGCAGAAACAGGACATAAGGTTAAAACAAAAGTTTATTCAGGATATAGTCACGAAATACAATATTACACTGATATTATGGATGAAGTTGAAAATGGAATTATAGATTTTATGAATTCTGTTATTGCTAAATAATTAAAGGGAATAATACAGTAAATATAAGCTTTTTTAGAAAAAGGCCTATATAGATGACTGATTGTATATATAGATATAATTGAGGAGGATAATATTATGATGATAAGTAATAAAATAATAAGATTAGATAATTTTGAGGATTATCTAGAAATTGCTACAAACGCAGCCAAATATAGAATTATACTCTTAAATGATGATATAGTGAGGATTCGCTGCACTTTTGATGAAGAGTTTAAAGATGAAGCTTCATATGCTTTAGTTATGACAGCATGGGAAGATAAGATGGATGAGTTATTAAAAAATGAAAGAACAAGAGTTAAAGCAATTAGTACTAAATATGAGGATTTAGGAAATTATATTGTATTAGCAACAAAAAATATTAATGTAAATATTTATAAAGAGCCATTTGGTATAGAAATTACTGATAAGCAAGGAAATGTATTACATTCAGATTTAAAAGAAAAGGCATATGTTAAGGATACATTAGGAAGATTATATCATTACTCATGTTTGGAGGATGAAGATTATTTTTATGGATTTGGGGAAAAAGCTGGATATTTAAATAAGAAAAGAAGAAGAATGAGAATGCATAATGTGGATACTATAGGTTATGATTCAGAATGCACAGATCCACTTTATAAGCATATTCCTTTTTACATAAAGCTTAATAGTAAAAATAATCTAGCAAGTGGAATATTCTATAATAATTCTTATGATTCTACCTTCGATATGGGATGTGAGAGAAGTGGATACTGGAATAAATATAGTTATTTTTGTGCTGATGGCGGTGAATTAGATACATTTTTCATAAATGGACCACAAATAAAAGATGTAGTAAAGAATTACACAGATTTAACAGGAAAAACAGCAATGCCAACAAAGTATTCCTTAGGATATATGGGGTCAACTATGTACTACACAGAGCTTGAGGAAGATTCAGATAAAGCTATTTTGCAATTCATAGATAGATGTAAAGAAGAAGGGATTCCTTGTGATGGTTTCTTTATGTCATCAGGATATACAACTGGTGAAGATGGGAAAAGATATGTATTCAATTGGAACCATGATAGATTTAAAAATCCAGGGGAGTTTGTAAGCAAGTTAAAGGAAAAAGGGGCAGCTCTAGCACCTAATATAAAACCAGGTATGCTAATTTCTCATCCTTTATACAAAGAATTTGATGAAGCAGGCGCTTATATAAAGGATGAAAAAGAAGAAAACTCACAAACTGATAGATATTGGGGAGGTCAAGCTTCTTTTGTAGATTTCACTAATCCTAAAGGAAGAGAATTGTGGAAAAAGCATCTAAAAGAATCGCTAGTTTCTCTTGGAATAACATCTATATGGAATGATAATAACGAATATGAAATAAATAATACAGAAGCTGTTTGCCATTTTGAGGGTATGAAGAAAGAAGTAAGTGGATTAAGGCCAATAATGCCAAACTTAATGGCACTTATGGCAAAAGAAACTGTGGAAGAAGTTTATCCAAATACAAGACCATATATAACAAATAGAGCAGGATTTGCTGGAATTCAGCGTTATGCACAAACTTGGGCTGGAGACAATAATACAAGCTGGAAGAGTTTGAAATTTAATATTCCTGTAATATTAGGATTAGGGCTTTCAGGTGTAGCAAATCAAGGTTGTGATATAGGAGGATTCTTTGGACCAGTACCTGAACCAGAATTATTTGTAAGATGGGTTCAAAATGGAATATTCCAACCAAGATTTTCAATTCATTCTTGTAACAATGATAATACAGTTACTGAACCTTGGATGTGTCCATCTTATACTAAGTATATAAGAAATGCTATACAATTAAGATATAAATTAGTTCCTTACTACTACTCACTATTATTTGAGGCAGCTACAGAAGGAGCACCAGTTATGCGACCTTTAATATATGAATTCCCACAGGATAAAAAATTGCTTGAAGAAAGTTTTGATTTTATGATTGGAAATTCAATTTTAGTTGCTAATGTTCTTGAAAAAGGTGCAAAAACTAGAAAGGTATATTTACCAGAAGGAGCAACTTGGTTTGATTGGTATACAAAACAAGCTTATCAAGGAGGCCAAACAATTGAAGTTGAAGTTACACTTGGATCAATTCCAATGTTCTTTAGAAGTGGTGCAATTGTTCCAATATGTGAAGAGTTAATGAATATTCATAAAGATTCAATGGATAAGCTTAATATTTTAATAGAGCCATCACAAGAATCAAGTTTTGTATTGTATGAAGATGATGGTACTACAAACAATTATAAGAATGGAGAATATTTAAAGACAACTATAAGCATTAACAATGAAGCTGGAATAAAGGTTGTCTTTGACAAAGAAGGTAATTATAAAACAACAGTTAGTGAAATGTTAGTAAATGCATTCTGTAAAGATATAGCACCAATGCAAGTAAGACTAGAAAATAAAAAACTTAAAATGTTCCTAGATAAAAAAGAATGGGAAGCAAGTGAAGAAGGCTGGTACTACGATATGGAACAAAAGACAGCTAAAATAAAATATAAAAATATTGAAGAAAACTATGTATTATATATTGACTCTGATGTTAAGGATCTGATTTCTATATAATATGAGTTCCTTGTAGATTATACTAAAACATATATTTATCCATAATATCTGTAGTAAATCAGATATTATGGATATTGTTTATTCAAAGATTAATATAAGATTAAAAAAAATTAAAAATATATTGCGCAATAGAGAAAAACGTGTTAGTATGTAAAGGTAGTCATAAGGGAAACCTTTAATAAAGGGATCTAAATGGGCTATATTGAAATAAAAATATCTAGCGTGTTACTGATTCGATCAGGCATGAGCATAGGTAATAAAATAATTTAATATTTGTTTGGCACATCACATAATTTGTATGGTTTTATACGGTATTATCATATATTTTATGATCTAATTTGGAGTACAAGTAGTGTGATGAAAAGCTTACATATATTGTTTTATTTTATTTCTAATGCTCATGCCTTTTGTTTTTGTAACAAATAAAAAATAGGAGGTAAAAAAATGGTAGGAATTATTCTTGCTAGTCATGGCGAATTCGCTGAAGGTATCATGCAATCTGGTAAAATGATTTTTGGAGAACAAGAAAACGTAAAAGCTGTTACGTTGATGCCTAGTGAAGGACCTGATGATCTTAGAGCAAAATTGAAAGAAGCAATTGCATCCTTTGACAACCAAGATGAGGTTTTATTCTTAGTTGATCTTTGGGGTGGTACACCATTCAATCAAGCAAATGCTCTATTTGAAGAACATAAAGATAAATGGGCAATTGTAGCTGGTATGAATTTACCAATGCTTATTGAAGCTTATGGTGCACGTCTTTCAATGGAATCTGCACATGAAATTGCAGCGTTTATCTTAAATTCAGGTAAAGAAGGAGTTAAAGTTAAACCAGAAGAATTAGAACCAGCAGATACTGCTAAATCTAATGGAGCTGGAGCAGGGCAATCTAATGCAGGTGCACCAGGATCGTTTGAATATGTTTTAGCTCGTATTGATTCTCGTTTGCTTCATGGTCAAGTTGCAACTGCTTGGACAAAAACTGTAAATCCTACAAGAATTATTGTAGTTTCAGATGCAGTAGCAAAAGATGAGCTTCGTAAGAATTTAATAACACAAGCTTCTCCTCCAGGAGTTAAAGCACATGTTGTTCCAGTTGATCATATGATTAAACTTGCAAAGGATGATAAGCATTTTGGTGGTCAACGTGCAATGCTTCTTTTTGAAAATCCACAAGATGTTCTTAGAGCAGTAGAAGGTGGAATACCACTAAAGACAATCAATGTTGGTTCAATGGCTCACTCTATAGGAAAGGTTCAACCAAGCAAGGTTCTTGCGTTCAACCAAGGAGACATTGATACATTCAATAAGTTAAAACAATCTGGACTTAATTTTGATGTTCGTAAAGTACCAAATGACTCAAAAGGAAATATGGACGAAATACTTAAAAGAGCACAAGAAGAATTAAATAAATTAAAATAATCTAGTTAATTAGATAAAAAAGGAGGATTCATAACCATGACTTTAAATATAGTTCAAATTATATTAGTCATTTTTATAGCATTTTTAGCTGGTGTAGAAGGTATCTTAGATGAATTCCAATTTCATCAACCATTAGTTGCTTGTACGTTAATCGGCTTAGTTACAGGGCATTTAGTACCATGTTTAATATTAGGTGGTAGTCTTCAAATGATGGCCTTAGGTTGGGCAAACATTGGTGCTGCCGTAGCACCAGATGCAGCGCTTGCATCTGTTGCATCTGCAATTATTTTAGTTCTTGGAGGTCAAGGCGAAGCAGGAGTTGCTTCAGCAATAGCTATTGCTGTTCCTCTAGCAGTTGCAGGGTTATTATTAACAATTATTTGTCGTACAATAGCTACAGCATTTGTTCATTTTATGGATGCTGCTGCTAAAGAAGGAAATATCAAAGCTATTGAAATGTGGCAAGTTGCTGCTATTTGTTTACAAGGTGTACGTATTGCAATTCCAGCAGGATTGATTTTAGCAATTGGTGCTGGCCCAATCAGTACATTACTTGCTGCAATGCCTGCTTGGTTAACAGGTGGTTTAGCTGTTGGTGGTGGAATGGTTGTAGCTGTTGGTTATGCAATGGTAATAAATATGATGGCTACAAAAGAAGTATGGCCATTCTTTGCAATTGGTTTTGTATTAGCAACTATTTCACAAATCACACTTATAGGACTTGGTGCTATCGGTGTTGCTATAGCTCTTATTTACTTAGCACTTAGCAAACAAGGTGGTTCAAGTAATGGTGGAAGTTCAAATACTGGTGATCCTTTAGGGGATCTTATCGATAGATACTAAGAAGGGAGAGGAAACGAAAATGTCAAAAGAATTAAAATTAAGTAAAAGAGATCGTATTTCTGTTTGGTTCCGTTCATTTTTCCTTCAAGGTTCTTGGAACTATGAAAGAATGCAAAATGGTGGTTGGGCATTTGCAATGATCCCAGCAATCAAAAGATTATATAAGAGTAAAGAAGATAGAGCAGCTGCATTAGAACGTCACTTAGAGTTCTTTAATACTCATCCATATGTAGCTTCACCAATTATAGGTGTAACATTAGCATTAGAAGAAGAACGTGCAAATGGTATGGCAATTGATGATGTAACTATTCAAGGTGTAAAGGTTGGTATGATGGGACCTTTAGCTGGTATCGGAGATCCAGTTTTCTGGTTTACTGTAAGACCTATTTTAGGAGCATTAGGTGCTTCACTTGCTTTAAGTGGTAACATTCTTGGACCAATTATCTTTTTCCTTGCTTGGAATATCATTCGTATGGCATTTACATGGTACACACAAGAGTTTGGTTTCAAAGCTGGATCTCGTATTAGTGATGACTTATCAGGTAATATGCTTCAAGATATTACAAAAGGATCATCTATCCTTGGTATGTTCATTTTAGGATCATTAGTTAACAGATGGGTATCTGTTAAATTTGCTCCAGTAGTATCATCTGTTAAGTTAAGTGAAGGTGCTTTCATTGATTGGAGCAAACTTCCTCAAGGAGCAGAAGGTATAAAGCAAGCTCTATTACAACAAGGATCTGGTATGTCATTAACTGATACTAAGGTTACAACATTGCAAAATAACTTAGATTCATTAATTCCTGGTCTTGTAGGATTATTAATTACATTACTTTGTATGTGGTTACTTAAGAAGAAAGTATCTCCAATTGTTATCATTCTTGGATTATTTGCAATTGGTATAGTATTCCACTTGATCGGTTTAATGTAACATTTTTCACTTAGCCTAGGCTTTTAGCCTGGGCTTTTCTTAACATAATAAAGTAGTTAAGTTTAATATGCTTTGGAATAATTAAAAGAGGTGTAAATAAAATATATATGCTATAATTATCAAAGTTCAACTATCAATTGTCAGGTGATGAGGAAAATTTTGCAGAGAAAGTTAGAAAAATGAAGTATGAAAATATAGAGATAGTACAATGTTGATTGAAATTTATATATAATTAAAATAGATATCTGTATAATTAGAAAGGAGGTAGATTAGATGGTTCAATCAATCAATACAAAAGTAGACCTAGTGATTGAAGCAACAGCTTTTACAGGCCTTGCAGATTATGGAAAGATAATGATTGGTGACAACGGTTTTGAATTTTATAATTCTCGTGATTTTCGTAAATTTATTCAAATTCCTTGGGAAGAGGTTGACTATGTCATAGCATCCGTAATGTTTAAGGGAAAGTGGATTCCCCGATATGCAATTAGAACGAAGAAAAATGGTACATATACTTTTTCATCTAAAGATGCAAAAAAGGTACTTCGTACTATTCGAAATTATGTTGATCCAGAGCACATGGTTTCTTCGTTAAGTTTTTTTGATGTTGTGAAACGTGCAGTGAAGTCAATGTTTAAAAAGAGTTAATTAACATATATAAAAAAGCTTCACAAAATTTTGTGAAGCTTTTTTATATATGTTAATTTTATTGTAAATTCCTTTAGAAATTATTTTTATATATAAGATCTATACCAATAGCGTTAATATTAAAAGACGTAACATTAGTCTCTTTTCTTAAATAAAATCGAGATACCTATAATAATCAATGCTATAGGAATGAAGTATTGTGATGCGTAAGATCGAATATATTTATAAATATCATTATCGATAAAAATTTGATTTAAGATAGATAAGGCCCCAAGAATAATTAAAAAAGATCCCAAAGTTACCCAACCTTGTTTGTTAATTCGTTCATTCCATGAAGGATTTTCGTTGTAGAGATTTTCTGTGTTAACATAGTTCTTAAAAATGAATTCAGAATCAGGAACATATTCTCCACGTTTGATTTTATTTGAAATAGAAAAGGTATCAAAGAAGGTATAAAACCATATACAAATTTTAATTAAATGAGACAAGAAACCAAGTCCAATAAAAGATAAAATTGGGCCAATAAGCATATATAAGAATAGAACCTGGACTCCTTTTTTTATTAATCCATGATACATATATCCAACACCAGGGATGCAGGCGGTTATAAATGTAAGAAAACTATTTCTATTGTTCATATTTTCACTCTCCTAATTGTTTGATAAAATTAATAATAGAATGTTGGTTAAGTTCAGTAACTATAGCTTTATCAAGGAAGCGAGATTCGAATTTTGTAATGTGTACTTGAATACTAGTAATATTAATAAAAATACTAAATAAACCAGCAGCTATTAAAGCATAGGAAGGGATTAGGGTATTTCTCTTAGAATTAGGAAGCTGCTTTTTATGAAGTTTTTTCATTAGTTTTTCATTATAATCATCAGGCACATGAACATTTTCAAAAGAATTAATAATTATACTATCAAGATCATCTCTTCTGTTTTGCATAAAAGTGAACCTCCGTTTCAATAATATTTTTTAATTTATTTTTAGCTCTATAAATTCTTCCCTCAACTGTTTTTAAAGGTAAATTTAATACATTTGCAATTTCCTTTTGAGTTAATCCAATATAATAATATAGTACAAGAGGTGTTTTTAAATTTAGTGGTAGAGATTGAATACTTTGCCGTATAAAATTTTGCTCATCTATATCCTGCTCGGATTCTTTAGAAAAGGTAAAGAGGCCGGTTAAAAAATTTTTAATACTTCTCTTTCTTGTATAATCTATACACTTAGAAGTTGTAATTTTATATAAATAAGTGGAAAAGGAACAATCTTCTCTAAATTTATCAATATTATTAAATACACTTATAAAAACTTCTTGAGACAAATCTTCTGCCTCATAGTAATCAGTAGTATAGGAACAACATAAGGAGAGAATTCTTTTTTTATAAAGATCTACCATGTAAATAAAAGCATTTTCATCTTTTGTTTTAAGTTTTTTAATGAATTCTTGCTCCTCCATTTTTTCACTCTCCACTATTTATTTTAATAGTTCCATTATTTAATTTAGCTTTTATTATGTCTTCACCAGTACCTAGCTTTTTAGAAATTCCAGAGTTAACTCTTTTTTCATCATTTATTTTGCAAGTACCATGATTTATATCTGTATTGACTGATAAATTTTTATCCTTTGTATCTAAAGATATCGAACCATTATTCATAGAAATATCAATGTTTTTACATAAATTATTGTTTAAATCTATCTTACCATTTTCTAATTTTAGGGATGAATTTGGAATATCACCTTGTAAATCATATTTTCCGTTATCAGCAGTTAAATTTAAAGTTGTAAGCTTTAAAGCACTATCACTATATACATTAAGGTTAGAACCTTTTATAGATGCATCATATCCTTCGGGCAAATAGATTGTGGCTTTAATTGAATCTATATTATCATCTATAATTTTTATAGTATACCCATTTGAATCATTTATAGGATTCAATTCATAATCATTCAAAGTTCTGTTTTGTTTTATAAATAATTCAGTATCTATAGTTATTTTATTGTCGGCAGCTTTTTCTATATTAAGTTTACCATTTAATGTTTCAAAATTTAATTTGTTACCAATAGGCTCTAAAGTAATTTTTTTATCAATTGATTGTAAATTTTTACTTTCAAAGACATTGTCAAAGAAACTTCTATTAAAATCAAATGAAACATTATTTTGTTTTATATTGTTAAAAATGTCTGTAGATATATTGGCTAAAAATGAAACTATTATTATAACAAAAACAAGACCACTGATTCTTATTCTTTCATTTTCTTTTTTTACTAAAGTGTAATACAAAATTTCTATGCCTATTAAAATAATTACTATTGGCCAAAATTTTATGATTTTTTTCCCTAAATCTGGATTGTTGGAATTAATCATAATCCAAATACCAAGAAGTATAAAACATATAGCAGAAGTGGTTGTACCTATTTTTCTCATATAAAAATCCTCCGTGAATTTTATTTTCATATATTTAGACGTAATGGAAATAGGTAATCCCACGTTTAAAATAAAAAAATTTAAGTTTTATTATAAATTGTCACATTAATAATGAAACCCATGAAAATCAAAACTTGATTTTCATGGGACATTTAAGTTAGCAGAATTTATAGTATTGTTAGCTACTTATGTATGTTATTTTACGCATCTGCCTTTTCGAACGTATGTGAGAAAAATCTGCACCTTAGAAATGGCAGCTATGCTGCATATGAGAACATTTTATGCAGGCGAATAAGATTTATTTTTTATTCTTTTTGACACACAAAACCTATTTAATTGGCCTTTTCAATAAGTTATCCACAGATTTAACTTTATTATAAATTCCTAAAGAATAAAAAATCTAGAATTTATGTAAAACTTAGTTTGGAATTTCTATAATTTTTAGGAGTGGTATTTGTAATGCTAAAGAAATTTCTATTAAATGAACGTATACTTGAATAGCCACATTTATAAGCTATATCAGTAATTGTATCGTCACTATTTGTTAATAGATATGAAGCATAGCTAATTCGATTTTGATTAATAAAATCTACAAAGGAGATTCCTAAAACTTTATTCAAGTATTTAGAAAGATAATTATAGCTATAATTAAATTCATCAGCAATACTTTTTAAGGAAATATCCTTGGTAAAATTATTTTGAATATAATTTAGAACTTTATGAATTAATTCGTAATCATTTTTTTCACTTATAAGTAATTGTGTATGTTCCATAACTTCGGAGCATATTAAGTACAGACATGACTTCATTTGAAGTAGGTTAGCATTATCATTGAAAATTCTATCTAGTATTAATGATTGGGAGGCATTGGATAGATTAAACACAGGATTTTCGAGATATTTACCATATGCTATATTTTCAAATGTTTTGATATATTTTGGAGAAAATACACAAATGCATAATTCAGAGTAATCTTTGGTTGAAAGGGAATGAATTTCATATGGTAAAATCAGCATACAGTTATTTTTCTTTAGAGTGAAATTTTTATTGTTAACAAAAACTTCTATATTGCCATCCTTTACAAAAATAAACTCAAAACTGCGATGTAGATGAATTTGATAATTAAGACTTATTGGATAGTAATTTGAAAAAAGAGTGTCTTCACCAAAATGATATGCTTCATATTTTAACATAATAAGCCTCCAAAAGGATAAATTATGTCTATAATTATATAAGTAATTTCTTGTTAGGTCAACATAAGGTTAGTTATAATTAATTAAAATGTAAATTTAGGAATAATTATAGTTTGGAGGGAATCATATGCAATTTACTGAAAGAATAACTCATGAATATGCATTAGAAAAGGCAAAAGAATTAGTCTCTAAAATGACGTTACAAGAAAGAGCTGAGCAATTAACGTATAAGGCCCCAGCTATAAAACATTTAAATATATCAAGATATAATTGGTGGAATGAAGGGCTTCATGGCGTGGCTAGAGCAGGTACAGCAACAGTATTTCCTCAAGCAATTGGATTAGCTGCTATATTTGATGATGCGCTTTTAGAAAAAATTGCAGGGATTATTGCAACAGAAGGTCGTGCAAAGTACAATGAAAATTCAAAGAAAGAAGATAAAGATATATATAAGGGCTTAACTTTTTGGTCTCCAAATGTAAACATATTCAGAGATCCGAGATGGGGAAGAGGTCATGAAACTTATGGAGAGGATCCTTATTTAACTTCAAGATTAGGAGTTGCTTTTGTTAAAGGTTTACAAGGTGATGGAAAATATTTAAAAATAGCAGCTTGTGCTAAACATTTTGCAGTGCATAGTGGACCAGAAGGTTTAAGACATGAATTTAATGCAGTTGTAAGTAAAAAGGATTTATATGAAACTTATCTACCAGCTTTTGAAGCTTGTGTAAAAGAAGCTGATGTTGAGGCTGTAATGGGTGCATATAATCGTACTAATGATGAGCCTTGTTGTGGAAGTTCGCTTTTATTAAAGGATATCTTAAGAGGAAAATGGCAATTTAAAGGACATGTAGTATCTGATTGCTGGGCTATTGCAGATTTCCATTTATACCATGGTGTAACAAGTACTGCTACTGAATCAGCTGCCCTAGCAATAAAAAATGGTTGTGATCTAAACTGTGGAAATGTATATCTTCAAATGTTATTAGCATATAAGGAAGGTTTAGTAACAGAAGAAGATATAACAAGAGCAGCTGAAAGATTGATGGCAACTAGGATTAGATTAGGTATGTTCGATGAAGAATGTGAATTTAACAAAATACCTTATACAATGAATGACTGTAAAGAACATCACGAAGTTTCATTAATGGCTTCACGAAAGTCTATTGTAATGCTTAGAAACAATGGATTACTTCCATTAGATAAATCAAAATTAAAATCAATTGGAATTATTGGGCCAAATGCAGATAGTGAATTAATGCTAAAGGGAAATTATTTTGGAACAGCTTCTAAGTATATCACAGTTCTAGAAGGAATACATGAAGCTGTAGATTCAGAGAATATAAGAATCTTTTATTCTGAAGGATGTCACTTATATAAAGATAGAGTTCAAGATTTAGCTGAGCCAGATGATAGAATGGCTGAAGCTGTGACTGTAGCAGAACACAGTGATGTCGTTATTCTTTGCCTAGGTTTAGATTCTTCAATTGAAGGCGAACAAGGAGATGCAGGTAATAGTGATGGAGCTGGTGATAAATTAAATTTAAATTTACCAGGTAAACAACAGGAGTTACTTGAAAAAGTAATTGCTACAGGTAAGCCTGTAATAGTAGTTCTTGGTGCTGGAAGTGCATTAACGTTGCAAGGGCAAGAAGAAAATTGTGCAGCAATTTTAAATGCATGGTATCCAGGAAGTTTTGGAGGAAGAGCAATAGCAGATTTAATATTTGGAAAATGCTCACCAAGTGGCAAACTGCCTGTAACTTTTTATAAAACTACTGAGGAATTACCAGAATTCACTGATTATTCTATGAAGAATAGAACTTATCGTTACATGAAAAATGAAAGTTTATATCCATTTGGTTTTGGATTAACTTATTCTAAGGTGCAATTGTCAGATTTATCTGTATCAGATATTAGTAAAGATTTTGAAGGTGTAGAAGTAAGTATTAAAATTTCTAATGTTGGAAATTTTGACATTGAAGAAGTTCTACAATGTTATATAAAGGATCTTGAATCAAAATATGCAGTTGACAATCATAGTTTATCAGCATTTAAGAGAGTTGCTTTAAATGAAGGCGAAAGTAAAGTTGTAAAAATGACAATAAATAAAAGAGCTTTTGAAGTTGTAAATGATGAAGGGGATAGAATCCTTGACAGTAAAAAATTTAAATTATTTGTTGGAATAGCACAACCTGATGGCAGAAGTAAGGAACTAACAGGAATAACTCCTTTAGAAGCAGATATTGAATTAATATAAACAATTATTTAAGTAAAAAATGATAGGAGAGAATTATATGAATAATATTGTAAAACAAAAGGAACCATTAGTAACTCACATTTATACAGCAGATCCTTCTGCTCACGTATTTGATGGAAAAATCTATATATATCCTTCTCATGATCTTGATCAAGTTCAAATTTCAAATGATAATGGTGACCAATACAACATGGAAGATTATCATATTTTATCACTAGATGATACTAACTCACCTTGTATTGACCATGGAGAAGCACTTCATTTAAAGGATATTCCATGGGCAAGTAAGCAATTATGGGCTCCAGATGCTGTATATAAAAATGGAACTTATTATTTGTTTTTCCCAGCAAGAGATAAAGATGAAATTTTTAGAATTGGTGTAGCTACTAGTTCAAATCCTGCTGGACCATTTAAAGCTGAGGAAAATTATATACCAGGAAGTTTTAGTATTGATCCTGCTGTTTTAATGGATGATGACAATAGATCCTATGTTTACTTTGGAGGTCTTTGGGGTGGACAATTAGAAAAATGGCAAACTGGTACTTTTAAGGCAGATGCTGAAGGCCCAGCAGTTACAGCTCCAGCTTTAGGACCAAGAGTAGCTGAATTAAATGAGGACATGCTTACATTTAAAGAAAGTCCAGAAGAAATATCAATAGTTGATGAAGATGGAAATCCACTACTTGCTGGAGATGAAGATAGAAGATATTTTGAAGGTCCATGGGTTCATAAATATAATGGAAATTATTATCTTTCATATTCTACTGGTTCTACTCATTACATTGTATATGCTATGAGTAAAAATCCAAAAGGACCTTATACTTTTAAAGGAAAAATACTTGACCCAGTAATAGGATGGACAACACATCACTCAATTGTTCAATTCCAAGATAAATGGTATTTATTCTATCATGATAGTTCATTATCAGGTGGAGCAGATAACAAGCGTTGCGTAAAATTCACAGAATTAAAATATAATGAAGATGGTACTATACAAAAAATTGAACTATAAAAATAATTTAGAATTAATATATGAGTTCTAATTATCAATTGCCATTAGTCACGAAATCCTTTTGGGATTTTGTGAAAATAGCTTCCAAAATCTTAATTAGAACTTATAACAAATAGACGTAAGGGGATATTAAAGTGTAATTTAATATCCCTATTTTTTTTAGACTTTTTTGATATAAATATTATAATTATTAATTTTTAATGAGTGTTGATTTTCAGTGTTGAACAATTTATTTTGTAATAAATTTTATATTTGGAAAAATGAATTTTTCCGTAGGCTGTTATCATTATTTGAAAATTGGAACATATACATCAAAAAATAATTTTAAAAGATACTATAATTTTTGATACAAAAACTATAATTACATGGGTTTTAAATTTGTCAGTAAAGTTGTAATATTATGTAAACAGTTTCGAGTTTAGATGAAATAATATCTTTTATATAATGAATAGGTTGATTACAGTGATTATGAAAGCTAAGTTTAAATGAAAGAGAAGATAATAATGATAAGCTTAATAAGAATACGTAAAAGATACATGGATCTAAAGATAAGTTCAAAAATAGTATTTATATATCTAATATTGATGATTTTTTCAGTAACTGTAAGTAGTTTGATTTATGAAAAAATATATGATGATATTACATCAAAAAAGGTTAGTGAATTGTCTGTTCAAACCCTTTATACCATAAAATCCAATATAAATTCTATGATACAAAACATAAATAATAATTCAAGAATAATAATATCTAATAAAGACATACAAGCAATATTGAAAAATTCAAATAATAGAAATGGTATCGATGTTCAGATTGATATGTATGGTTATTTAAGTAGTATGATTGATTCTATGAATAACGTATCTTCAATTTATATTTATGACAACTTTGGAAATAAATATTATATAGACAAGCAGTCTAGAAAGAGTTTTAAACTTAATAAAGTTGAAAGTGCAAATTGGTATAAGGCTGCTATTAATGAAAAGGGATACTATATATTAAGATTAAATGCTGGAGAAAAAGCAGACCTTAATCCAAATGAAAACTATGTATCCTTTATTAGGGTAATAAATGACATGGAATCGCAGAAGCCAATAGGAACACTAATTATTAATATAAATGAAAGTAATTTTGTTAACTGTTACAAAGATATCATAAGTAAAAATGGTACTAATATTTTACTTATGGATGAAAATAATGATTTTATAGTAAATCCTAAGGATGTATCAGATTTTAATCAAATAAATGAATTGATAAGAAAAGAATTAATTAAATCTGATGTTGAAGAGGAGAAGAATTCAATAATAGAAAAAATAAAAGGAGAGGAATATATTTTTTCTTCATTAAAAATTGAAGAATATAACTGGACTATTGTCAGTAAAATCCCTTTTAAGGAGCTTTCAAAGGAATCAAGCACAGTATATCTTATGGCATTTGTTTTTACTATAATAAATGGAATATTGTTGTTTATTGGTGCCATTTCGATATCTAGATTAATTACTAAACCTATAAAGAAGCTTTTAAAATCCATGAAGGGAATAGAAAATGGAGAATTTAAAAAAGTAAATATTGAAGTTGGTAATGATGAAATTGGTAAACTCAGAGATGGATATAATATTATGGTTTATGAAATTGAAAAGCTTATCAATAGAATTATTGAAGAACAAAAGGTGAAAAGGAAGGCAGAATTAAGCGTGCTTCAAGCACAAGTAAAACCACATTTTCTATATAATACTCTGGATGCTATGGGATATCTTGCTCTATCTGGAAAGTGTGATGAAGTCTATGATGCTTTAGAAGCTTTAGGTGAATACTATAGGACTAGCCTTAGCAAGGGAAGAGAAGTAATTACTGTAGGAGAAGAAATTGAAATAGTAAAAAACTATTTTTTATTACAAAAGCTAAGATATGGTGATATTTTTACAGACACTTATGAAATTGATGAAAGGGTTCTTAATTTTAAAATATTAAAGCTTGTCTTGCAACCAATTGCAGAAAATGCATTATATCATGGGATAAAGCCAAAAGGGGAGCATGGAATAATAAAACTTACAGTTGAGCTAATAGAAAACTTAATAAATATATCCATAGAAGATGATGGTGTTGGGATGACGGAGGAAGAGCTTGATAAAGTTGTAAGTGATAAAATTGATAATAATAATTTGAGTTTTGGTCTAAGAGGAACTATAGAAAGATTAAGAATTTTTTATGGTACTTCAGATGTATATGAAATTAAAAGTAGAAAAAGATATGGGACTAAGGTTAATATTACAATTCCTATAGAAGAGGGTTGGGAAAATGAATAATAATTTTATAAGAATACTAATTGTAGATGATGAAGAAAATACCAGAAATTTAATTAGGAGGTGCATAGATTGGGATGAAATTGGAATAGAAATTGCAGGAGAAGCATCAAGTGGTCAAGAAGCTCTTGATATGTTGGAAAAAATTAATATTGATATTGTAATTACAGACATACGTATGCAATTTATGGATGGCTTGGAGTTTAGCAAAAGAACTATAAAAAGATTTCCGTATATAAAAATTATTGTTTTGACAGCTTATGAAGAGTTTGAGTATGCACAGGAAGGAATAAAGATAGGGATAAGTGACTTTTTGTTAAAACCAATTAAAAGAGCAAAGCTTAAGGAATCAGTTTCAAGTTTAAAAAGTAAGATTGAAACTGAAAGAATGAGCAGAGCAGAATATATAAAACTTAAAGAACGATTATCAGAAAACTTTTTATATTTAAAAGAAAAGTTTCTAAATGATTTAATTCAAAGAAGTTACTCTTCAGAGAATATTATAGATAAGATTTTATATTTTTCAGTGGAAAGCATTACCAAGTATATACAAGTTGCCTTGATTGGAATTTCTCATATTGATAATGAAGAGTTTAAAAGTGAAGAAGACTCTGTTTTATTGGATTTGGCTTGCGCAGAAATAGTTAAAAAATATTTTCAAGATTATGAAGATGTACATGTAATTATTGATAATAGCCGTAAGATAGTTATTTTAAATAGTAATCCCAAAATAGATATTATATTTAGCTGTGAAAAGATTAAAGAACTATTGATAAATAGACTCAATTGTTATGTAAGTGTAGGGATAGGAAATGCGTATAAAGATTTAAAAAATATAAAGAAATCTTATAGGGAGGCTTTTGAAGCATTAAATTATAAGGTGGTTTATGGAAAAAATCAGGTGATTTGCTTTAATGATATAAGTATTGATAATCACGGTTTAGATGTAAAGAATGAAGAAACTAATGAATTGGGATTTTATATTAAAGCAGGAATTGATGAGAAGAGTAGAGCTATTATTGATAAAATCTTTAAAGATATCGATACAACTAAAAATTATAATATTGGGCAGGTAAGAGTATTATCAATTAATATTGTAACTATGGTTTTTAATTCAATAACAGAATTAGGACTGGATTATGAGCAAATGCTTGAAAATAAAGATTTCCCTTATAATTCTATACTAAAAATTGATAAAATTACTGAAATGAGAGAATATTTGATTTGGTTTATTTTAAATACAACTAAGTTTATTAAAGGAGCTAGAGCAAAAAAAGTTAACAAAGTTTTTGTTGAAATTGCAGAATATATTAAAAAAAATATTTCAGATCCAGAACTTTCACTTTCAAGTATAGCAAATAAATTTTATTTAAATCCCAGTTACTTGTCCAGAGTTTTTAAACAGGAAATAGGATATAGTTTTATTGAATATTTAACAAAGATTAGAATTGAGAAAGCTATAGAATTACTTAAAGAAACAGATTTAAGAAATTATGAAGTATGCGAAAAAATTGGAGTACCTGACCCTAATTATTTTGGAAAGTGCTTTAAGAAATATACTGGCATATCTGTAAGTGATTTCAAGAAGGCTCAAATTATTTGAAGGGGATTACAAAAGTAGAATAAATTATATGTGTTATTAATGAAAACGATTTAAAGATGTAAAAAAACTACCCATTTAAGTAAATATTTTACGTTCTAACTAAGCTAAGAGTGAACTAAAATAAATACTGTAAAATAAAAAAATAATGATTAATTTCAGGGGGTAAAAAAATGAAAAATGTCTTAAAAAAACTTGCAACTATTTCTATGTCTTTATTATTAGTAACTAGTGCAGTTGGCTGTGGATCAAGCTCTTCAGGCGATAGTAAAAGTGCTAATGCGTCTGGTGATTCAAAACAAGTTACTTTAAAATTATGGCATGTATGGGCTGCTGATAGTGAGTCGAACAGAAAACCTTTTCTTAAGGTATTAGATGACTTTCAAAAAGAAAACCCTAACATTAAGCTAGATATTGATGAAACAGAAGCTAAAGCTTATGATACTAAAATTAAGACAGCAGCAGCTGGGGATGAACTTCCAGATGTTTTCTACTCACAGGCTGGAGGGTCTGTCAAAGGTTATGTGGATGCTGGAAAAATTTTACCTATAGACGATTATTTAAATGATGGAACTAAAGATAGATTACTTCCAGGAGTTTTATCTAATATGACTTTTGATGGAAAAGTATATGGTTTACCTTATACACAAGCAACCGCAGTATTCTTTGTAAATAAAGAATTGTTTGATCAAAATGGAATTAAGATTCCTGAAACTTATAATGAATTAGTAACTGCAGTTAAAGCTTTCAGAGCTAAGGGAATTACACCTATGACTGTAGGTGCCAAGGATGAATGGCCTACAACACAGTATTTTGATATTATGTCTATTCGTGATGCAGGTGCTAAGGTAGTTAATGATGCACTTGAGAAAAAAGGTTCTTATGAAGATCCAGGTTTTATAGATGCTGCTGCAAAATTTCAAGAATTAGTAAAACTACAAGCATTTAATGATGGTGCTCTTGGTGTAACAAGAGATGAATCAGAAATAGGGTTTTACGAAGGTAAAATTCCAATGTATGTAAATGGTAGCTGGACTGTTGGTAATATCGATAAAGATGGATCTAAGATTAAAGGTAAAGTCCTTGCATTGAAATTCCCAACTATTGAAGGTGGAAAAGGCGACATTAATGATTTTACAGGTGGAGCTGCTGAAGGATTCTTTGTAAGTGCTAAAACACAACATAAAGAAGAAGCAGTTAAACTTCAAAAATATATTACTGAACACCACTCAAAAGAAGCATATTTAGCAGGTGCTGGAATACCAACTTGGAAAATGGATGTAGATGAATCTAAAATTGACCCTTTAAATTTACAAATAGCTAAAAATCTTAAGGAAGCAAAGACAACCACTTTATGGTTTAATTCTAAATTGTCAACTAAAGATGGTGACGATTATCAAAAAGAATTAACACAATTGTTCTCATTACAAGTTACACCAGAACAATTTGCTAAAGATATGCAAAAAATGAATGCCAAGTAATGTTTTAAATTTGAAGAGGAACAGAAGTTAATACTTCATTTTAACTTGATCCTTGTCAATAAGTTCTTAAATACAATTGGATTTGTGGAATTTATAGATTTCTACAAATCCAATCTAATATATACAGTTTATGAATCCTTTGATTGGATTTATACTACTTTGTTTTTCTACGGGTAATATAGGAAAGATATTATTCGGTAAATTGAATATGATAATTATTTCAAAATGACTTATTTTTAAGGAGGTTAACAATGGATAAGGTTCTTTCGGATAAAAAAGCTATAATGTTTTTTTTATTTCCTGCACTGATTTTTTTTATTCTAATAGTATTTCTACCTATATTTATTTCAGGTTATTACAGCACTCTTGATTGGGATGGCTTAAAAAATCCAGTATTTGTTGGGTTACAAAATTATAAAGAGCTTTTTGCTAATACTACAGGTGGTTTTACTTTATCAATTAAAAATTCATTATATTTTGTTCTTGTATCAGTGTTTATTCAATTACCAATTAGTTTATTTTTAGCATTAGTACTTGCTAATGGAGTTAAAGGAGAAAAGTTTTTTTTAAACGTTTATTTTATACCTGTAATAATTTCTACTGTTGTTATTGGACAACTTTGGATGAAGATTTATAATCCGGATTATGGATTACTCAACAGTTTTTTGAAATCAATAGGTCTTGGAAATATGGCAAAAGCGTGGTTAGCAGATCCAACTACAGCGCTTGGAGCATCCTTTGTGCCTACATTATGGCAATACGTAGGATACCATATGTTACTAATGTATGCAGCCATAAAATCAATTCCTACAGATATATATGAAGCCGCAAAACTTGATGGAGCATCAGGTATTCAAATGGCTTTTAGAATTACTATACCACTAATAAAACCTATGCTTAAAGTATGTGTGACTTTTTCTGTTATAGGTGCTTTGAAGATTTTTGATCTTGTATATGTATTGACTAATGGTGGGCCTAACCATGCAAGTGAGGTACCAAGTACATTGCTTGTTAATAATATATTTGTACGAAGCATGTATGGATATGGAAGTGCCATAGCAATTTTTATAATAATAGAATGTCTTGTATTTACAGGAATTATACAGAAGTTTTTCAAAACTGATGATGTGGAATAAATGAGTAGAGGAGTATGAAAAATGAGTAGCGATTATATTTCAAAAATGTTTGGAGGGAAAATTGTAAACAAGCTATTATACATAGTGCTCATTATATGGGCAGTTATACAAATATTCCCACTATATTGGCTAATAACATTCTCCCTTAAAAATAATAGTGAAATATTTGGAGGTAACTTAATTGGTTTGCCTGAAAAGTTTTTATGGGAAAACTATGGGAAGGCATTAGTTAATGCAAATGTTGGGGTATACTTTATGAACAGTGTAATAATTACAGCTGTTACTATATTCTTAACAGTAATAGTTTCACTAATGGCTTCTTATGCATTGGTTAGGATGAAATGGAAATTTAGAAATACAACAATGTTGCTTTTTATGGCAGGGTTAATGATACCAATTCATGCAGCACTTCTTCCAATATTTTTAATATTACGTAAAGTTAAGTTATTGGACACTTATTGGGCATTAATTATACCTTATGTGGCGTTTGCTATTCCTATGGCTATTCTTATTCTTACAAGCTTTATGAAATCTATTCCTAGAGAAATTGAGGAAGCAGCTTGTATTGATGGATGCAGTATTTATAGAATATTTTTCAGTATTATTGTGCCTATATTAAGGCCAGCTGTAGCAACAATTTCCATATTTACATTCTTGCAAGCTTGGAATGAATTAATGTTTGCAACTGTATTTATTAGTAAGGCTGCCTATAAACCATTGACAGTAGGAATTCAGTCTATGGCTGGGAAATATTCAACAGAATGGGGGCCAATAGGTGCAGCTTTGGTTATTGCTACTATTCCTACGGTTATTATTTATCTTCTAATGAGCAGTCAAGTTCATAAGAGCTTAACAGCTGGTGCTTTAAAAGGTTAGTAGCATATTTAAAACCTTACATTTGAATCCCATGAAAATCTAAAAGTTTGATTTTCATGGGTACTTTATTTTATAAGAAAATAACATTATGTGCAATATATGTCTATAATTAATTAATTTATTGCCAGTTTAGTTTTTGAAATTAATTTAAAATGATATAAAGAGACTTTAAAATTTGGATAATAATATTATAGATATACAATGCAAGAATTATACTTATGTAACAATTACCGAAATCAGATACATTTATCTTCCACAGGACTAGTGAAATTTTCACTGGAAGGTTCTAAATGGCAGCTTGTCGTCATTTCAGCGTGTTCCAGATGTAAAATCTGGACAAGCTGAAAATGAAACAAGCCCCCATTAAGAACCATCATCAGCTAAATTTCACATGCCTGCTTCCAGAAAAATGTATCTAATTTCTAGTGTAGTGTTACGATTATAATTTCTCAATGATGCATGTATATTCCATTTATAAGTTTGATTATTAATTTGGATATCTATAGTTCTATTGAAATTATCAATTTTAAATACTCAATGATCAATTAATGTTGATTTACCTCGGAGCTCTTTGAATTGTGAATAATTTTTTTGCAAAATAGACATAGAATTATTAAGTTTTTAAGGGATTATTTGATCATAGGATGATGAGAGAAATATTGATAGAGAAAATTAAAGGATGGAGGATAAGAATATGATAAATAATATAGAATCAGGGCCTAAAGCACCTAAAGATCCACAGAAAAAGCGTAGTGGTTTTTATATAATGATAAATAAACTTATAGAAGCTACTGCACGATTTGAAGGTAAACCTTCTCAAGAAGTTTATTTAGATGAAGGAAGATTTGCGTTTGATGCTAATTTTGTAGGAGGGGTTGAGGATGAAAATATTCTAACTGCACTAAAAAGTTGCGAAGGTGTTCATAAATTGGTTCACAGCATTGGAGTTTGTGTAAAAGCCTCAAAAGATGTAGGAAATATCGACTTTGTACTTCATAATTACGGAAAATTAGACAGGTATAAAAGTGGAACACTTATTAAAATTCCTTGTACTAAGGATGGATCAGAAGTAATTATTACGCTTAAAGATTATGAGTGGTCAAAAGATGATGATGTTGTTGGAAAGATGGCTTTTGAGTTTGAAAAGCCAGAACTAACAGCAGAGGTAACGGTTAAGGTTTATCTCAATGATGGCTATGAAGTGCCTGAAATTTCAATAGATCCACCAGTAGAATTTGGAAGTGACAAGTATAATTCGATGATTAAGAAATCTCTATTAAATATAGGGAATAACAAAAGACTTAAAGCTGCTATAGATAAGGCTGAAAGAGGAGAAGATGTAACTGTTGCTTATATAGGTGGGTCAATTACCCAAGGGGCTGGGGCAAAACCAACAAATACAAACTGTTATGCTTATAGATCATACTTAAAGTTTAAAGAAATGTTTGGAAAAGGTGATGGAGAAAATGTTCATTTTGTAAAAGCTGGAGTGGGAGGAACGCCTTCAGAACTGGGTCTTATAAGATATGACAGAGAGGTTTTAAGAGATGGAAGAGTAATCCCTGATATTGTAGTTGTTGAATTTGCAGTAAATGATGAAGGAGATGAGACAAAAGGTATATGTTATGAAAGCTTGGTTTTAAATATACTTTCTGCTAAAAATAAGCCAGCAGTGATATTATTATTCAGTGTATTTGCTAATGACTGGAATCTTCAAGAAAGACTTTCTCCAGTTGGAAGGTTATATAATTTGCCAATGGTAAGTATATCTGATGCTGTGGTTGAGCAATTTAAGCTTACTAGAGAAGAGGGAAATATAATAACCAAGAGACAGTTCTTTTATGATATATATCATCCTACAAACGATGGACATACTATAATGACAGACTCTCTTGCATATTTATTCGAACAGACTTCAAAGAATGCTTGCGATGAAATGGATATTGAATTGGATATAGCTCCAGCTATAGGTAATTCATTTTTAGATGTACATCTAATTGATAAAAAGGATAATTCATGTGGAGCAGTAATAGAGCAAGGAAGTTTTAAAGAAACAGATAAAGATCTTCAATTTGTGGAAGTGGATTGTGAGCCTCAAGGAACGCCTGAATTTCCATATAATTGGATGCATGCACCTGAATCTGGAAGGGAAAGTTTCCGTTTAAAAGTTAAAAGTCGAAGTTTACTGTTAGTCTTTAAAGATACTGCAAGTATTGATTTTGGTAAGGCTGATATCTATGTTGATGGTACTTATATTTTAACAGCAGATCCTCAAGCAGTAGGCTGGACACATTGCAATGCTGTAATTTTATATCAAGAGGAGATTAGTAAGGAACATAATATTGAAATTAAGATGTCAGATGATAGTTTTGATAAGTACTTTACAATTCTTGGATTTGGATATAACTAGAAAGTTCCAAATTCAACATCAAGTTATAGGTGGATAATACCACCTATAATTTTATTGCTATGCATACCTATATTATAAAAAATGCTTTTATAGTATGGCAAAGGAGGTTTTTCAATGGAAGTACTGAAATTTGGGTTTAAATATTGGAAGAGGAACTTACCATTGGCAATTACAGCTCAGATTATAAGTTTTGCTGCCATAATTGCAGATTTGATGATTCCACTGCTTTCAGAAATGTTTATAGATTATGTTATTTGTGATAATAAACCTACAAATGATGGTATATTTTCATTTATGCTCAATGAAAAATATGGTCAGATTCATTCAATGAAGCTTTTTTTTAGCTTAGTAGTTATTTTTATGATTTTTCTACTTACAAGGATAATTTTTATTTATGTTAAAAATGTTATTAATCAGCATCTTGGTCTTAATTTAGAGACAGACTTAAGAGCAGTAACCTTTCGTAAACTTATGGAGTTAGATAGTGAGACTGTTGCTGAGTATAATACGGGAGAACTTCTAACAACCCTGAATTCAGATACAATTATGTATAAGGAACTTTTTTGTAGAATGATTCCTAATATATTTGATAGTTTATTTGTACTTATAATATGTGGATTTTTATTATGTCGTATTAATATTAGTCTGCTTGCTATCCCATTAATTATTATGCCATTTTTTGTTGTGGCCTTGATGAAATTTAGAAAAGCAGCAAGGATCAATTATAAAAATATAAGAAAAGGCAACAGTGAGGTGAGTTTAAATGTTCAAGAGAATATTGAAGCAGTACGTTTGGTTCGCTCGTTCACAAATGAAGATATTGAAAAGAAAAAATTCGATAAAGCTAATGAAAAATTAAAAGATTCATATATCAATCAAGTTAAGCTATCGTCTAAGTTTGAAGTTGTATTTAGCTCAATTAAGCAGATAGCATATATTGGAACCATTGCTGTTAGTACAATTCTTGTTATCAAAGGATATATGCTTATAGGATTTCTTTTTGCTTGTTCTAACTATGTGCTTAAGATGATGGACAATATTTCACAAATTAATAACATGTTGTTTCAAATGCAGCAACAGTTTGTATCCGGACAAAAAATGATGAATTTTATGAATTGTAAGTCTAAGATAATTGAAACAGTAGAAAATGTGAAAATAACAGGTGTTCCTAATATCCGCATTAATAATGCATATCTTGTTATGGAAGGTAATGAGGTGCTTAAAGACATAAGTATTGAGGTTCCTTATGGCAAAAAGATTGGTATAGTAGGAGGCACAGGAAGTGGAAAGAGTGTACTTTTGGAATCTTTGGTACGTATCCATGATTTAACTAGTGGGAAAATTGAAATAAATGGAAAAGATATTAGGGAGTATTCATTAACAGCACTAAGAAGCAGTTTTTCATATGTATTTCAGGATGTGTTTCTTTTCTCTAACACAATAGACTCTAATATAGCATATGCAAAGCCTGATATTGAAAAGGAAGAAGTTATTAAGGCAGCAAAACATGCTCAAGCACATAATTTTGTTAAAAAACTTCCAGTAGGATATGACACTATTGTTGGAGAGAAGGGTATTGGTATTTCAGGAGGACAGAAACAAAGAGTTTCTATAGCTAGAGCACTGCTTAAAGATGCACCTATACTTATATTGGATGATTCAACTAGTGCTTTAGATGTTGATACTGAGAAGAAACTTCTAACAGATATTAAAAAGCATTATCCTGATAAAACTATTTTTATTTCAGCTCACAGAATGTCATCAGTAATAGATTGCGATGAAATAATATATATGCAGGATGGAAAGATTTTAGAAAAAGGAACCTTTGCGGAATTGATGAAACTTAAAGGACACTTTGCTAATGTATATGAAATTCAAGAAGCACAGAGAAAATCTGTTATTGACTTTGATGCTTTAGCTGAAGGTGAGGTGTAAGGAAAATGGCACAGAGAAATACTTATTTTCAGGACGAGATTATTCAAAAGGAAATAGATATTAAACAACTTGGAAGAACTATAAAATATGTACTTCCATATAAAAAAGTTTTTATGCTTATATGTTTTTTGATGTTGATTGCAGCTATAGCTTCTATGACTGCACCATTATTACTTAGATATATAATTAACCATACAGTTATAGCTAAAGATTATGGTGAATTACTACTTATAATTATTGGATTTATTACCTTAGCAGGTACTGAGATTGGCATTAACTTTGCCCATCAAAGACTTATGGGGAAGATGGGACATAATATAATTGCACAAATAAGAAAGGATATATTCTATAAGCTGCAGGAACTGCCTTTTGATTACTTTGATTCAAGACCAGATGGTAAAATTGTTGTGCGTGTTACAGATTATATTAACGATTTAGCCAACTTTTTCACAAATAATTTGCTGCTATTTCTTGTTTATATAGTAAAGATAGTAGCTGTAACAGTATTTATGCTGGCGATAAGTGTGCAGCTTACAGCTATAGTTTTGGGAGCAGTTATTCCAATGATGGTTTGTGTTTTTGGGTTAAGATATGTAATAAGAAAATTATTTGCATATCTCAGAGCTAGGAATTCAAATAGAACAGCATTTCTTGTGGAATCAATTATGGGTGAAAAAATAGTTAAAAATAATAATAGAAGTGCTATTAATGAAAAAGTGTATATGGAGATTCAAGAAACTTGTGCTAAAACTTGGATGAAAATATTTATGAGAAATGAATTAAATACACCTACAGTTGAAGTATTTTGGAATATCGGAACTCTTTGTCTTTTTGGAATATCCTTATATATGATGCTTCACGGTAATAATAGTATAGATGCAGGTACAGTTATTGCTTTCATAAGCTATATGAGTCTTTTTAGTGGCCCTATCACGCAGGTTGCTGTTATTATCCAGCAGCTAGCTCAGGTAAGTTCAAATTTAGAGCAAATATTTGATACTATTGACTATCCTGTTGATATTGAAAGTAAGGATAGTGGAGTAGAGCTTAAGGATGTTAAGGGACAGATTGATTTTGAAAACATCACCTTCGCATATGAAGATGATATAAATGTTTTAGAAAATTTTACTTTGAATGTAAAGCCAGGAGAAACTATTGCCTTAGTGGGACCAACAGGTGCAGGTAAAACTACAGTAATAAATACTATTACAAGATTTTATGATGTAAAGAATGGTAAGGTTAAGATAGATGGTATTGATGTAAAAGATGCGACTCTTGCTTCTCTTCGTAGAGAGGTTGGTGTATTAATGCAAGATCCCTTTATATTCAAAGGAACTGTTATTGACAATATAAGATATGGAAGACCAGAGGCTACAGATGATGAATGTATTGAAGCTGCTAAAACTATTTTTGCAGATAAATGTATAAATAAAATGAAGGATGGCTTTTATCAAGAGTTAGAAGAACGTGGAGCAGGACTATCAGCAGGTGAAAAACAGCTTATAAGTTTTGCTCGTATAATTCTTAAGAATCCGTCAGTTATTATACTAGATGAAGCAACAAGTTCAATAGATACAGAAACAGAAAATTTAATTAAAAAGGCAATGGATGTAATCCTTAAAGATAAAACTGCATTTATAGTTGCTCATAGATTATCCACCATAAGGGATGCAGATAGGATTTTATATATTGCTAATAAGGGAATTGCAGAGGAAGGGACTCATGAGGAACTTATGAAACTTAGACGATTGTATTATAGTTTGAATTAAGCGGAGGAAAATATGTATTATGAAAAATGTAATGATTGCTAAATTAGGAAAAGCAGCAGCAATATATATAGATCCAAAAGGAAAAGATTATAAGGGCTTAAAGCTTGTAGCAAATTCTTTTGTAGAAGACATCAATATGGTTACTGGAGTAACTCCAAAAGTGGTAAATGTTATAGAAGAATTAAAAGAAACCATAGTAATTGCAGGTTCTATAGGAAATAATGACTTAATAGATTCATTAATTTTAAAAGGCATATTAGATGTATCCTCTATAAAGGACAAGCGTGAATGTTATAAGATACAGGTTGTTGAAAAGCCGATTGAAGGTATAGAGAAGGCTGTTGTTATAGTTGGAAGTGAAAAGAGAGGAACAATTTATGGTATTTACCGTGTATCCGAATTAATTGGAGTAAGTCCTTGGGTTTACTTTGGTGATGTTGTACCAGTAAAAAAATCTGAACTTGTTTTTTCAGAAGAAGATTTAAATATTACTTCCAAGGAACCATCTGTAAAATATAGAGGATTCTTTTTAAACGATGAATGGCCATCCTTAGGCTCTTGGGTAACTAATACATTTGGAGACTTTAATGAAGAATTTTATGATAAAGTATTCCAATTGATTCTTAGATTAAAAGGGAATTTTATGTGGCCCGCTATGTGGAGTGCTGTATTTAGTGAAAATGGGAAAAGTTATCCCTTAGCTAATGCTGAGCTTGCTGATACATATGGTATTGTAATGGGAACCTCACATCATGAGCCTATGTTTCGTGCGGGTGAGGAATGGAAACAAATTCACCATAAGTATGGTGAAAATGAAGTATGGGATTTTGCAAGTAATGCTGATGCTATTACAAAGTTTTGGGAAGATGGTCTTAAACGAAACAAAAAACTTGAAAGCTTAATCACAATAGGTATGAGAGGAGAGCAGGATTCTGCTTTAAAAGGTTCTGAAGAAGAGAATATTGGACTATTAAAGAATATTATTAGAACGCAAAAACGTTTATTAATAGAGCAAGGTTTAAATAATGTACCTAAGGTTCTTACTATATATAAGGAAGTTGAGAAATATTGGTATGGAACAGATAAAGCAGAAGGTTTAAGAACTTGGAATGAATTGGATGATGTAACAATTATGCTGGCAGATGATAATTTTGCAAATGTACGTACACTTCCAACAGAAAAAGAACGAAATCGTAAAGCAGGCTGGGGAATGTATTACCATTTTGATTATCATGGAGGTCCACGTTCTTATGAATGGGTAAATACAACTCCTCTTGAAAAAGTATGGGAACAAATGTCTATGGCTTATGATTATGGTGTAAGAGATATATGGATCGTTAATATCGGAGATTTAAAGCCGATGGAATTCCCTGTATCATACTTCTTAGATTTAGCATATGACTTTGAAACTTGGGGAATCAATGGAAGGAATAAGACCAAAGAATACACAAAGAAGTGGGCTCTACAACAATTTGGAAATGCTGTTAAAGAGGATTTAATAGATGGAATTGAAAGTGTATTAACACACTATACGAAAATGAGTGGAAGCAGAAAACCAGAGGTTACGTATGCTTCGACATACAGCTGTATAAATTATAATGAAGCTAAAAGAGTTCTTGAAAAGGTAATCGATATAGAGGGGAAAGCCCAAAAATATTACGAGCAGATTCCAGAAGTTTATAAGGATGCATACTATCAGTTAGTTTACTATCCTTCCGTGGCATCAGCAAATGTTATTAAAATGCAGATATATGCAGGATTAAATAATTTGTATTATAGACGAAAGAGTATTCTTGCTAATAATTATGCTTTATTGGTTGAAGAATGTAAGGAAAAAGATATTGATATGCAGAAGTATTACAATGAAAGTATGTCAGCTGGTAAGTGGAAGGGAATGATGAGCTCTCCTCATATTGGATATAAAGAATGGAGCCCTGATGGTTGGACATATCCAGAAATTTATAGCGTTATTCCAGAAAAAAGAAGTATTATGATTGTAGATATTCAAGGAACTGAAGAGGCATATAATGAAGGTATAGCAGAACTACCAGTATTCACAAACCTGGGGAAAGAAAGCTATTTTATCACGATCAGTAATGGTGGAAGTACAGAATTTGATTATAAAGTGGAAACGAGTTCAGATTTTATAAAGGTAAATAGTATGCATGGAAGTATTTCTACTGGAAAGGATATTATTGTTTCAATAGATTGGGACAAAGTATCAAAATCATTAGATGGCTTTATAACTATTTCTGGCTCAGGGAAAATAGTAAAGGTAAAGATTATAGTTGAAGTTATAGATATTACAGATCTACCTAATAGGACCTTTATTGAAACACATGATGTAGTTTCTATTGAAGCAGAGCATACAGCAAATAATATTGCAAAATCAAATGTGGAATGGAAAGTACTTGAAAACTATGGACGTACTTTGTCATCAATGAAGATGTTTCCTACAACTGTGTCCTTTGAAAAACCGGAGCAGGCACCATATTTGGAATACTTATTAAGAGTAAATAATGATGAAGAGTATACATTAACAACCTATGTTGCACCTACAAATAATCTTTATGAAAATAGTAGATTAAAATATGCTGTAGCTTTTGATGATGAAAGTCCAATTATAGCAGATACTTTACCAAAAGATTTTATTACTGGTAGCTATGATAATGATATTTGGTGTGATGGAGTACTGGAAAATATTCATATAACTACGACTAAACACAGGTTGAGTAAGGGAATGCATAGATTAAAGTTTTATGGGTTAGATGCAGGAGTAGTATTACAAAAGCTTGTTTTATCAAAAGGAAAACTTAAAGATTCATTTTTGGGACCAGAAGAAAGTCTTTATTATAAAGAATAATAGTGGTAAAGGTAGAATTATTATAAATTATCAAGGAGGAAGAAATATATGATAACTAAAATTAAAAAGGATTTAAACTATGTACTTTGTTATACAAGAAAACCACAGGAAAATTTAATTTATTCAGAGAAATTGGCATATAGTATGCATATTGCCTACAGTGAAGATGGAGTGGAATTTCAGGAATTAAATCACAATTCAGGAGTTTTGTTTGCTAAGGCTACAGAAAATGATAATGGATCTCTTAATGCAAAGAGCTTGAAAAATCCTTATTTATTTTATTTGGCAGATGGTACTTTTGGTGTTATTGCTATACGTACAGAGGCAGAAGGTGAAAATGATGAGCAGAGCAAAGGTCGAGTGCTTTTATTTACTTCAGAAGATCTTTTACAGTATGAAGAAATTGGTTTGATTGATTTAAAAGGAGATACTTATGTAAGTGATATTAAATGTCATTATGATGAGGATAAAAAAGTTTATGTAATTTGTTGGAGTGACGAGAATGGGAACTATTATAAGAATTTTACTGCTGATATATTGAATATAAACAGTGCTTCCATGCCTGAAAATACAGAAGCGTTTATTATAGAAACTGTTAATACAGAAATAGAGGGAATAGTGCCAAGGAATGTTATAGGTGTTTCATCAGAGGTAGCACATCGCCTTATTTGCAAGCTTATAGTACCTACTAATGTGGAAATAAAAGTACCTGAAAGTGTAAATGTTGCATCAGAAAATGAACTGAAAGCTGTAAAAGTTACTGCTATTTATAGTGATGGCACAACAGCTATGAAGAATGTAGATTGGAATTTATCTGAGATAGATTGGAATAAGCCAGGAAACTATAGAATTACAGGTAAAGTACATCAAGATCATTATGAATTTCCTATTGCTACTGATCGTGCAGACCCATGTATAGGTAAATGGAAGGGAAAATATTATTTTATTGCAACAAATGATGCTGATGGAAATCACAGCTTATATATGAGAGAAGCAGATAATATACCAGATTTATTAAAGGCTGAAGAAAAATTAATAATTGATTCTAATATGTATGAGGATATTAAAGGTCTTTTATGGGCACCAGAATTTCACATAGTTGAAGGAGATTTATATATCTTCCATGGGGCGACTTCAGGAGAGTTTTTTTATGAAGAATCACATGTTATGAAGTTAAAAAAAGATGGAAATCCAATGAATGCAGCAGACTGGTCTAGACCACACCGTGTATTAAAGAAAGATGGGACTTATTTATGTGAAGCAGGGAAGACTATTTCTCTAGACATGACAAATTTTGAAATAAAGGGAGAGTATTATGTAGTTTGGTCACAACGTGAATTTTTACCAGAGGATCTTGGAGCATGGCTTTATATTGCTAAGGTTGATCCAAAAGAACCGTGGAAACTTATAAGTGATCCAGTAGTTCTATCTAAACCAGATTATGGCTGGGCAAATAACAATGTTTTTGTTGATGAAGGACCATTTGCCTTGATAAGAGATGAAAAGTTATTTTTAACCTTTGCTAGTGCAATGATAGATGCTACTTATGTTGTAGGATTACTCTGTGCAGACAAAAATGCAGATTTATTAGAACCTTCTAGCTGGGAAAAGGGAAATTATCCTTTACTTACTTCCAGAAGTGCACCTGGAGAATATGGACCTGGTCATAATTCTTATGTTATAGATGATGAGGGAAACGTATGGAATGCTTATCATGCAAGACCAGGGGTTGATGGACCTAGATCTTCTGGACTTCGTCGTGTTCATTTTGATATTGATGATTATCCAGTATTGGATTTAATAGAGGAAAAGGATTTGAATCCAGAGTTAAGAAATGTAACTATGGATATCATTGTAAAGTAATATAGCAATTAATTTATTAAGGAGGCCTTACGTATGTTAAAGGAAGTTAAGGTGCCTGTTTCAGGCAATTTATTTAAGAATAATGCGTCATATTGTGTTGGCACTGGAAGAATGGGACTAGCACTTCAAAAGGAATACATTGATCATTTAAAAATAGCTCAACAGTCAATACATTTCAAGTATATCCGTGGTCATGGATTGTTTTGTGATGATGTAGGAATATATCGTGAATGTGAAATGGATGGGCAAATATATCCTTTTTATAATTTTACGTATTTAGATAGAATTATGGATACTTATCTGGAAAATGGAATTAAGCCATTTCTAGAACTTGGATTTATGCCGGAAAAACTTAAAACTGGTGATAATACAGTATTTTATTGGAAGGGAAATGTAACGCCTCCTGTATCCTTTGAAAAATGGGCCGAGTTAATTACAGCTACCTTAACTCATTTAATAGATAGATATGGTAGAGAAGAAGTAGTAACATGGCCTATAGAAGTATGGAATGAACCCAATATTGTATTTTGGGCTGGAACCATGGAGGAATATTTCAAGCTTTATGATTATTCAGCAGAAGCTGTTAAGAAAATAGATCCAAGAATCAAGATAGGAGGCCCTGCAATTTGTGGTGTTGAAACAGAAAAATGGCTACGAGCATTCTTTGAGCACTGTATTGAAAATGACTCACCGTTAGATTTTATTACTCGCCATTGCTATACTGCTGATCAGCAAACTGACCGAGGACATTATATATATCATACTTTGAATGATCCAACTTACATGATTGAAGAGCTTAAAGAAACTAGAAGGATTATGAAGGATTATTCGCGTATAGCTAATATGCCGCTTCATATAACAGAATTTAATAGTTCTTATGTTCCAATTTGTCCAGTGCATGATATGGATTTTCATGCAGCATATATTGCTCGTATTCTTAGTGAGGCTGGAGAATATGCTGATTCTTATTCTTACTGGACCTTTAGTGATGTATTTGAGGAATTGGACGTTCCTAAATCAGTATTCCATGGAGGCTTTGGGTTAATTGCTCTAAATTCTATAAAAAAACCGACATTTTATGCTTTTGAGTTTTTCTCTAAAGCTGGTAAGGAACTGCTTTACAGGGATGAACATTTAGTTATTACTAAAAATGATGATAGGTATGTAATTATTGGCTGGAACTACAAAGATGTGAAAGGCGATAAAGAATATTCTGATGAAGTTTATGAATTATTGCTACCTGCTATAGGAGAACAAGCCATTGCAGTAAAAAAAGAAGTTGGTGGACAGTACGCAAATCCAATGAAAACATGGAGTAATCTTGGAAAGCCGCGAAGCTTAAATAAAGAACAATTAGATATATTAAAAAATTCTGCAGAACCGCTTCAAACAGATGATAGATTAATTGAACAAGAAGGAATTTATAAAATGGAATTAAAAATTCCTTGCAATCACTTATGTATGGTAGAAATTTTACCAGTTACGGATAACACAGATACGTACCTTGGATACAATAAAGAAGAATTTTATGGAATGTAATAATGATTTTTTATGGCATGGAAATTAGTCTTCTTTCATCATTATTTATTCATTAATTGGCAACTACAATTATGTGACGAAGGCACTAAAATTTAGCTTATGGAAAGGATTAAATTAATATGTTAAGAAGAGTAAAAGTCGAAAATGGTATTGTTCAGGGATTGCCAGCAGCAGATCCACGTATAACAAGTTTTAAAGGTATTCCATTTGCTGCTCCACCAGTAGGTGAAAACCGCTGGCGTGCTCCAAAGCCTGCAAAGGACTGGGAAGGTGTTTTAAAAGCATTTGAATTTGCCCCAATATCAATGCAAGCACAGACAGTTATAGATGATAATAACATTTATACAAGGGAATGGGCTGTAGATCCAGACATTCCTATGGATGAAGATTGTTTATACTTAAATGTATGGACGCCAGCATGTAATCCTAATGAAAAATTACCTGTATTTGTATGGTACTTTGGAGGAGCGCTTCAGTTTGGGAATACAGCAGAAATGGAATTTGATGGTGAGCGTATTGCACGAAGAGGTGTAGTTGTTGTAACAGTAAATTATCGTTTGAATGTTTTAGGATTTTTATGCCATCCTGAAATAACAGCAGAAGCTCCAGAAGCACCAGCTAATTTTGGAAACCTAGATCAAAGGGCAGGTACACTATGGGTTAAACGTAATATTGAAGCTTTTGGTGGTGATCCTAATAATATTACAATTGGGGGGCAGTCTGCTGGAGGTGGAAGTGTAATGACTCAAATAACTTCACCTCAAAATGAAGGCTTTTGTCAAAAGGCTATTATAGAAAGTGGTATTATCACTACACTTTATAAAGGAAATCCTATGCCTTTAGATAAGTACAATCTAGCAGAAGCTGAGCAGGAAGGAATAAAATTCTTTGAATTTTTAGGAGTGTCTTCACTTAGTGAAGCACGTAAGCTTGATGCAAAATATATTAGAGATAAATCTGTTGAATATAAGAAATATTGGGGAACTGTTCATGATAATGTGTTTTGTGTAGGGGATGCACTTGAGCTTTTTATTAAAAATAAGAGATTGATGGTTCCTGTGCTTTTTGGCCACACTTCGTCTGAATTTTTTAATGTTCCAAAAGTTGAGAATATAGATGAATTTAAAGAAATGGCTATTGAAATGTTTGGAGATGCTGCTGAGGAGTATCTTAAGCTTTGCAAAGCTGATAAATCAGCTAATATCGAAGAAGTAATAGAAAAGGCATCAGTGAGTAGCATTGAATATGGCATTCGTATTATGGGACAGGCTAATGGGGATACAAATGCTAATAGTCCTTTATATTATTATAATTTTGATGCAGAAATACCAGGATGGGATAATCCCGGAACCTTCCATTCTGTAGATCTTTGGTTCTTTTTTGAGACCCTTGCTAAATGTTGGAGGCCATTTACTGGCAAGCATTATGATCTTGCTCGTCAAATGTGCAACTATTGGACAAATTTTATCTGTTCTGGAAATCCAAATGGTAAAGATGCAACTGGAGAGGATATGCCACATTGGGAAAGCTACACTACTGAAATGCCATATGGAATGGTATTTGGTGAAAAGGCTGAATTTATAAAGGAACAGCCTAGTGATCTGATGAAATTTCTAGTAAAAGGGTATTTCAAAAAAGAAAAGAATCTATAGTATATAGATATCCAATTTAATAATCAAACTTATAAATGGAATATACATGCATCATTGAGAAATTATAATCGTAACACTACACTAGAAATCAGATACATTTTTCTGGAAGCAGGCATGTGAAATTGAGCTGATGAAGGTTCATAATGGGGGCTTGTTTCATTTACAGCTTGTCCAAAAGTGAATGTCCAAAAGTAAGTGTCCAAATTTTATATTTGGAAACACGAACTTTCTCCTTGGGGATTTTACATCTGGAACACGCTGAAATGACGACAAGTTGCCATTTAGAACCTTCCAGCGAAAATTTCACTAGTCCTGTGGAAGATAAATGTATTTGATTTCGGTAATTGGCATAAGTCTAATTCTCGCTTTGGATATCTTTATAAAAAATAGATTTTTTGCAAATGGGTTTGTCCGTAGATAATTGATAAATGATAATTGCTATATTTATACAAATATATAATTTTTAATGTTTTTTATATAATTTGTTAGGTTGTTGGATGTATGTACAAGTGATAAACTTTATTTCGTAGACAAAAACGTTTACAGCATAAAGCTCATAATTATTAAAATATAAATATATAAATATGTAAATATTAAGATAGGGGGAAAGGTAATGAAAAAAACAAAATTGATTACTAGTATGCTCCTAACAGGAGTCGTGTCATTAAGTCTTCTTGCAGGTTGTGGTAATCAAACAAAGGAGACAAGCAGTGCTAGTAATGGAAAGATTAAAGAGTTTACAGCATTCTTTGCTGTTGCAGGAAAGGAAATTCCTGATAACGATAGAGTAAAGAATGTAATTGCTGAAAAAATTGGAGCTAAAGTTAATGAACAATGGCTTACAGGGCAAACAGCAAAAGAAAGAATAGGGGTAATGATTGCTGGTGGTGAATATCCAGATTTTATTGAAGGAGGAGAAGGAACACAGGCATTGGTGGATGCAGGTGCACTTATTCCATTGGAAGATAAAATAGATAAATATCCTAACATTAAAAATTATTTAACACCTAATGAATGGGAACAGTTAAGAAAGCCAGACGGGCATATTTATTATATACAACAATTTGGAAAGACAAGAGGAAAAGATTCACAAGTACAACACAATGATGAAGCTTTTTGGATTCAAAAAGCAGTTTTAGAATGGGCTAATTATCCACAAATAAAAACTGTTGATCAATATTTTGATTTAATCGAAAAATATAAAGCAGCTAATCCAACTATAAATGGACAACCAACTATAGGATTTGATATTTTATGTGATGATTGGAGATATTTCTGTTTAGAAAATCCACCTCAATTTGTAGCTGGATATCCAAACGATGGAAAGGCAATTATAGATAAAGCTACACTTACTGCGAAAAACTATAACACAATTCCAGAAGCACAAAAGTATTTCAAGAAACTAAATGAAGAATATAATAAGGGAATTATAGATCCTGAAACATTTACATTATCTTATGATCAATATAAATCAAAGCTTTCAACAGGAAGAGTACTTGGAATGGTTGATCAACATTGGGAATTTAATGATTCAGAAAAAGCATTATTGCAACAACACATGGATGAAAGAACTTGGGTACCATTAGGTTTAACCCTTGATCCTAATGTAAAATCACAATATAGAACTCAACCAGCCTTTAATACTGGTAGTGGACTTGGAATTACAACTAGTTGCAAAGATGTAGATGGAGCATTAAAAGTTATAAATGATTTATTATCTAATGATCTATTAACATTAAGATGGTGGGGAGAAAAAGATAAGGATTATAAAGTTGATGATAAAGGTGTATTTTATATGACAGATGAGCAGAGAGAACATTATAAAAATCAAGATTGGATGCAAGCTAATCAATGCAGATACTCTTATTTTCCTCAATATGGTACAGGTTATTTAGATGATGGTATCAATTGCATATGGCCAGAGCAACAACAAGGTGAATTTGAAGCTACTTTATCAGAGACTGATAAGAAGGTTTTAAAGGGATATGGGTATAAGAAATGGACTGACTTCCTAAATGTTCCAGCAGAAAAGAACGAACCTTGGTTCCCAATTTACTCAGCAACTGGTGCTTGGTCTGCTGATGATCCACAAAATATGGCAATGTTAAAGATGGATGAAATTAAAAAGAAATGGCTTCCAAAGGTTGTTATGTCTAGCACAAATGACTTTGATTCAACATGGAACCAATATCAAACTACATTAACGACTCAAGCAGATATAAAGGCATATGAAGATGCTCTTACTAAAGAAGTAAAGAGAAGAGTAGAAAAGTTCAAGAACTAAATATTAGATAACAAATAGGGTATCTTTTTAGATACCCTATTATTAAAAAAATATAAGAAAAATATGTAAGGGAGAATTGTGATGGAACTAGGAGTAAAAGATCAAAAATTACCTGTAAAAACAAAAGCAAAAAAGAATCTATTCGAGCAAATGAAGAAGCAGAAAACTCTAATTATTATGTCTATTCCATTTATAATCTGGGTTGCAATTTTTTGTTATGCACCTCTTATTGGGTGGGTAATGGCATTTCAAAAGTTTAAGCCAGCAAAAGGCTTATTTGATCAGGTTTGGTGTGGTTTAGATCAATTTAAAATTTTATTTTCTGATTCTAATTTTTTTAACGTATTAAGAAATACTTTGTGTATGGCTATAATTAATTTAACCTTAAGCTTTGTTTGCTCTATTGGTTTTGCATTATTACTAAATGAAGTAAGAAGAGTTTTGGCTAAGAAATTTATACAAACAGTATCTTATCTTCCACATTTTCTTTCGTGGATAATTGTAACAGGTCTTGTACAAATGATTCTTTCACCAGATCCAGGGATTATTAATCAAATATTACTGGGATTACATATAATAAGTAGCCCTATAAATTTCTTTGCAGATCCTAAATACTTTTGGGGGATAGTGGGAGTAGCAAATGTTTGGAAAGAAGTTGGTTGGGGAAGTATAATTTATCTTTCAGCAATTACTTCTATTAATCCAGATTTGTATGAAGCTGCTGAAATAGATGGAGCTGGAAGATTTAAAAAAATGTTGCATGTTACATTACCAGGTATTAAGCCAACAATAATTATATTACTTATTATGAATCTTGGAAATATTGTAAATGCTGGTTTTGAAATTCAATATATACTTGGAAATGGTCTTATTCAAGATGTATCTCAAACAATAGATATTTTTGTTTTGAGATATGGTATTAGTTTAAGTAATTATTCCTTAGCTACAGCAGCAGGTATATTTAAAAGTGTAATAAGTATAATATTGATATTTATAGCAAATCGTTTTGCAAGATCAGTTGGAGAAGAAAGGTTATTCTAAAAGGAGGCGTATTTAAATGGTAGGAAGTAGAAAAAGAAGCAGACATGATAAGATATGGGATACTATTATAGGAGTATTTATGGCAATATTTGTAGTTGTAACTCTGTATCCAATATTAAATACATTAGCTATTTCATTTAATGATGGTGTTGATTCAGTAAGAGGTGGTATTTATATATGGCCAAGAGTATTTTCTCTTCAAAACTATAAAACAGTATTTCACAATCCTAACTTAACTCAAGCAGCATTTATATCAGTTTCAAGAACTGTAATTGCTACAGTTGTACAAGTGTTTTTAACAGCAATGCTTGCATATGTTTTAAGTAGAAAAGAATTTATATTCAAAAAGCAGCTTTCAATAATATATGTATTAACAATGTATGTTAATGGTGGAATGATTCCAACCTATGTATTAATGAAAGATTTACATCTAACAAACAACTTTTTGGTATATATCTTACCAGGCTTAGTTGCTGCCTTTAATATGATTGTTTTAAGAACTTATATGAATGGATTGCCAGATGGCTTAGTTGAGTCAGCAAAAATTGATGGTGCAGGAGATTTTAGGATTTTTATTCAAATTATATTACCATTATGTAAACCTGCCCTTGCAACAGTTGCATTATTTATAGCAGTTGGACAATGGAATTCTTGGTTTGATTCCATGCTTTATTGTTCACAGAGTCCATCTCTAACAACCCTTCAATATGAACTTATGAAAGTTTTATCTGCTGCAACACAACAGGGTGGTGCTGGTACTGCTGACATAGTTAAAAATTCTGGAAGTATTGTAACCTCTCAATCTATTCGTTCAGCTATTACAATTGTAACAGCGTTACCAATTGTGTTCATTTATCCTTTCTTACAAAAATACTTTATTTCAGGACTTACTATTGGAGGAGTTAAAGAATAATGAATGCTTATAAAACAAATTCATATAGCAATGTATTTGAGGAATATGGATACGCTGCCTGTGATATTGAAAAAAGATTAGAAAATATCTACAATACCATATTTTATGGAAATGATGATGAAAGACTATATCATCCCTTTGGGGATGATATGGCATATTTCGTGGATACGGGTAATAATGATGCAAGGACAGAAGGTATGTCATATGCCATGATGATGTGTGTTCAAAGAAATATGAAAGAGGAATTTGATAGGTTATGGAAGTGGACAAAAACCTATATGTTCATGGAAGAAGGCTGGAACAAAGGTTATTTTGCTTGGTCCGTAAAGTTAAATGGAGAAAAAAATTCAATGGGGCCAGCGCCTGATGGAGAAGAATACTTTGCTATGGCATTATTTTTTGCTTCAAACAGATGGGGAGATGGGGAAGGCATCTTCAACTATTCGAAAGAGGGGAGACAGCTGCTTCATGAATGTGTTCATAAAGGAGAAAAGGAACCAGGGGATCCTATGTGGGAGCCTAAAAATAAACTCATAAAGTTTGTGCCGAATTTGGATTTCACTGATCCTTCTTATCATCTTCCACATTTTTATGAATTATTCTCACTTTGGTGTAATGAAGAGGATCAAGAATTTTGGAAGGAAGCTGCTAAATGCAGTAGAGAATATCTAAAAAAAGCTTGTCATCCTGTTACAGGATTAGCACCAGAGTTTTCAAGGTATGATGGAATTCCTTGCGATTCACCATGTGAGAGAGGCTATCATGAGAGATTTTATAGTGATTCTTATAGAGTAGCAGCTAATTTGGGATTATCTTATGAATGGTTTCAAGCTTCGGAATGGGAATGTGAGTGTACAGATAAAATTCAAACTTTTTTTTGTGAGAAAGTTAAAGGGAAAGCAGATTTAATATATGAAGTGGATGGAACAATTATAGAACAAAAAGCTCTACATCCAGTAGCTATTATTGCAACCAATGCAATGGCATCTCTAGCAAGCAAGGGAAAATACAGAAAAGAATGTGTTGATATATTTTGGAATACGCCTTTAAGAACTGGTGAAAGAAGGTATTATGATAATTGTTTATATTTATTTGCTTTCTTAGCGTTGAGTGGGAATTACAAAATTTGGAAGTAGAGGTAAGTGAAAATGAGTAAAATAAAAAATCCAATTATATCTGGATTCTATCCAGACCCATCAATATGTGCAGTGGGAGAAGATTTTTATTTAGTAACATCTACCTTTGCATATTTTCCTGGAGTCCCAATATTTCATAGTAGGGATTTGATTAATTGGGAACAAATTGGAAATATATTAAATAGAAAATCGCAACTAAATTTAGAAGGAGTAGGTCATTCTCGAGGAATATTTGCTCCAACATTACGTTATCACAATGGAACATATTATTTAATTACTACAAATGTATCGCATGGAGATAATTTTATTGTAACTGCAGAAAAACCAGAAGGACCATGGTCTGATCCATATTGGCTAGAAGGAGCAGAAGGTATTGATCCAAGCTTATTCTTTGATGATGATGGAAAGGCTTATTATGTAGGGACAAGACCAAATCCAGATGGCGTACGTTATAATGGGGATTGGGAAGACTGGGTTCAAGAATTAGACTTAAATACTATGTGTCTTATAGGTGAAAGTCATAAAATATGGAAAGGTGCGATGAGGGATGTAATTTGGCCTGAAGGACCTCATCTTTATAAAAAAGACGGTTATTATTATTTGATGATTGCAGAAGGAGGGACAGGCCCTGAGCACTGTGTTACTATTGCAAGAAGTAAATCTATATTTGGAAAGTATGAAGGCTGTCCACGTAATCCTATTATTACTCATAGACATTTAGGAAAAAATTATCCAATAAAGCATGTTGGACATGGAGACTTAGTAAAAACACAAGGTGATAAATGGTTTATGGTAATGCTAGCAAGTAGAACCTGTGAGGGCTATTGTAATACTGGAAGAGAACCCTTTTTAGCTAAAGTAATATGGGAAGAGGGTTGGCCAGTAGTAAATCCCGGTGTTGGAATATTAGAACTTGAGCAGGAACATGAACTTTTAGAATATAAAGTAGAACCAAAAGAAGCCTGTTATCATTTCTATGGAAAGGCGTTAGATACTTCTTTTGTATTTTTGAGAAATCCAAGTGAAAGTTTATATTCCTTAACAGACAAGGAAGGCTGCTTAAGACTGTACTTAAAAGAACAATCATTAAAAGACTTAGACAATCCAGCCTATATAGGAATTAGACAAAAAGATTATTATTACATGGTGTCTACTATGATGGAATTTAATCCGGTCAATGAGAAAGAGAGTGCTGGAATTGCAGTAGTTCAAAGTAATGAATATCATATGAGATATGAATGTATTAAGGATAAAGGAAAAAATATACTTCAAATTGTTGAATGTATTAAGGGAGAAGACGTTTTAATTTCAAAAGAAGAAATTTGTCCTGGCAAATTGTATTTAAAAATAGTTAGCAATGGTCAGAATTTAACTTTTTATTATGGAAATGATGGAATTAATTTTAAGGTATTACAAGAAAATGTTAACAGTAAAAATTTGAGTACAGAAGTAGCTGGAGGCTTTGTAGGCTGTACAATAGGAATGTATGCAAGCAGCAATGGTAACCCTACTAATAATTATGCAGATTTCTATTGGTTTGAATATAAAAATACAAGATAAAATATTTAGGGAGACTTTAATATGATTAATAATCCTATTCTTTGGGCTGATTATCCAGATCCAGATGTTATAAGAGTTAATGATACTTATTATATGATTACTACGACAATGCATTTTATGCCAGGTGGCGTTATATTGCGTTCCTATGATCTAATAAATTGGGAAATAGCCTCCTATGTTTATGAAGCTTTAGAGGATACACCAGCTCAAAAGCTAGAAGGTGAAAAACAAATTTATGGAAAGGGTATGTGGGCAGCTTCCCTCCGTCATCATAAGGGAAAATTCTATGTATGCTTTGTGGCTAATGACACACAAAAAACTTATTTATTTATAGCTGATAATATTGATGGCCCTTGGATAAAGAGTGAAATTGATGGCTTTTATCATGATTGTTCACTACTATTCGATGATGATGATAGAATTTATATTGTTTATGGAAATACTGAAATTCATCTTACAGAATTGGAAGAGGATCTTTCGAGGCCAAAAGCAGGTGGTATAAATAGAATTATAGTTAGTGAGACACAAGAATATATACTTGGCTATGAAGGTGCTCATTTCTATAAAATTAATGGTAGGTATTACGTATTTTTTATTCATATATTAAAGTCTGGTCATCAGCGTAGAACCCAAGCTTGCTTTGTAGCAGATTCATTAGAAGGTGAATTTGTTGGGGGAGAGGTTTTTGATGATGATATGGGATACTACAATTCGGGAATTGCTCAAGGAGGAATCGTAGAGTCTCCAGAAGGAAAATGGTATGGAATCTTATTTCAAGATCATGGTGCTGTTGGCCGTATACCTGTTATTGTTCCAATGCATTTTGAAAATGATTTTCCAGTATTCGATAAAAAAGCACCACAATATATTGAAATTCCAAGTACAAGACCAGAATATAAGTACAAGCAACTTGTTGGAAATGATGATTTTGTTTATGAAGCAGATGTAAACGGAAATGTTAGTTTGAAAAATATATGGCAATGGAATCACATTCCTTCAAGTGATTTGTGGTCAGTAACAGAAAAAACAGGAACATATCGAATCCATTCAGGGAAAATAAGTCAAAATATAAATTATGCAGTAAATACACTTACACAGCGTGCTATGGGACCAGCCTGTGAAGCAATTGTAACTTTAAATGGAGAAGAACTTAAAGATGGTGATTATGCAGGGCTTTGCTTTTTGATTAGTTCATATGGCTTAATTGCTTTAACGAAAGAAGGAGATAAATATTATTTGGTAATGTTAGCAAGAGCAACTGATGACAAATCTATATTTGGAAATTTGGTAGATAATGAGCCTGGAACTGAATATGCAAGAATTCCCATAAGTAAAGCGATGGTTACAATTAAAGCATTTGGTTATTTTATAGATAATCAAGATAAGTGCGAATTTTATTATGAAGATGCAGGAACATGGAAGAAACTAGGTATTACACATAATATGGTATGGAAGATGGATCAGTTTGTAGGATGCCGCTTTGGATTGTTTTTATTTTCTACAAAAGAAATAGGAGGGGCTGCTGAATTTTCAGAGTTCAAATATAATATTTTAAAATAAACTATAGGTGTCAAATTTCAAGTATCAATGATCAATTAATTCACTAAGAGGGCATGGTTAATTAGAAGTTAATTAGGAATAGTCTAGACGTGTAAGTTAGAAAAAATTTATATCGAAAATTTATGGATATTTTAGTATAAGGAGTTAAATTATTGCTTAACTTAAGATAGTATTATATTATAGAATTATGGACAAGTGCTTTTAGAAAAAGAGGTAATGGAATGAAGAAATTAGATATAATAAATAATTATAGCATTAGAACAAAATTATTAATAATATATTTATTTTGTGTTCTGATTCCTATCATAGTTACTAATTCTATTGTATATATAACTATAAAGAATAATGGCGTAAGAGAACAAAAGACAAATATGGAGCATGCAGTAGAGAGGGTTAAGTATGATTTGGGTTCTGTTTTAGATGATTGTGTATTAGTATCTGATCATCTACATAATGATATAACTTTAAACGATTTTATTACAAAAAGATATGGCAGCTTACTTGATTACTATGAGAGTTATAATTATTTATTGCAGAATAATGTAATCAATTACTACTACAATTCACAACACGTATATCAAGTTACAATTTATACTGATAACCAAACAATTAGCGATAGTGGTAATTTCATAAAGTTAACACCAGAAATACGTCAAAGTGAGTGGTATAGGCAATTTCATAAAAATAAAGAAGCTATGAATATATCTGTATATTATGATAATAATAGAAAAAATTTTGAATTCAACAATACAGCAAGAACAATTAGTATCACAAGAAAACTAGATAATTTTGATAAATCACATGAGAATATTTTAAAAATTGATGTGGATTATAACGTTATACTAAATGATATTTTAAATGAAAAAATGGACGCAAACTTATATGTATGTAATAAAAATTATATATTGTTTTCTAATAAAAAATCTAATGTTGGTAAAGAGATGTTTGATACCATAGATTCTATAGAAGCAAAAGATATTAAATTTAGCGATTTCTTTAGGTTTAAGGTAGCAAATGAAACTTGGGATATCATTATTACAGCAGATGAAGTTAGTCCATTATCAAAAATTGTAGAGAAAAAAGAAATATTATTTGGCTTAGCAATATTTAATTTATTATTACCGACAATAATTATTGGTTTGGTATCGCATTCAATTGGATATAGAGTAACATTGCTTGGAATCTATTTAGGAAAAGTAGAAAAAGAAGAATTTTCCACAATAGAAAGCAATGAAGGACAAGATGAGATAGGGAAACTGATTCGAAGCTATAATTTAATGGTACTGAGAATTAAGGAATTAATAGAAGTAGTATTTAAGAGAGATGCTGAGAAGCAGCGGCTTGAGTTAGCAAAAAAACAAGCTGAGTTAAAGGCACTCCAAAGTCAAGTTAATCCACACTTTATGTTTAATACTCTTGAAAGTATTCGAATGAGAAGTTTAATTAAAGGTGAGAGTGAAACAGCAGATATAATTGAAAATTTATCAGTGCTACTGAGGAAAACAATAAATTGGGGAGAAGATCATATTACCATTGAAGATGAGATGACCTTTGTAGAAAATTATCTTCAAATACAAAAGTACCGATTTGGTGAAAAATTATCTTTCAGCTTTTATATTATGGAAGAATGTAAAAATATAAAAATTCCCAAATTATCAATTGTGAGTTTTGTTGAAAATGCTTGTGTTCATGGTATTGAAGAAGTATCTCATAATGCCAGTGTTAACGTTTCTATAGTTAGGTCAGATAATAGTTTAATTATAGAGATTTCAGATACAGGAAGTGGGATGGATAAAGAACAGTTGGATTTGCTTAGAAATAAATTAAGAAATGCTGAAATAGATATGCTTAGTAACAGTAAAAGTACTGGAGTACTTAATACTTATATGCGCTTACAAATGTATTGTAATAATAATATGAAATTTGAAATTGATAGTAAACCAAGGGAAGGAACAGATGTTACAATACAAATTTATCTTGATGAATCAAATTTTACTAATTCTTTATTTAAAAATAATCAAAATAATGATTTCTAATATAGGAGGATATTATGATAAAGGTATTGATTGTAGATGATGAACCATTTATTAGACAAGGGTTAAAGATTCTAATTAATTGGGAACAATATGGTTATGAAATTGTTGGAGAAGCTGCTAATGGACTTGAAGCAATAAAGGAATTGGAAAAGAAAGATATTGATTTAATAATTGCAGACATAAAAATGCCAGAAATGAATGGAATTGAATTAATTGAATATGTGCGTAAAAATATATCAGAAGAAGTTAAAATAATTGTGTTAAGTGGATATTATGAGTTTGAATATGCAAAGAAAGCAATAAAATGTAATGTGAATGATTATATTTTAAAACCAATCCAAAAAGAGGAACTGATTAAAGTATTGAGTTCTTTTAAAGAAGAATTTATAAAGCAGGAACAACAACAAACAATGCAGAAAATTAAAGATAAGGTTGTGTATGATAGATTTTTTAATGAAATTATACATGGTAAGTGTAATAAAGCAAATTTAGAATACATTAAAAAATATCAAAACTTTTCTTCTGATTTGAGATATTTGATTATTGAAATTAATTATAATAATCATGATGAAATAACTATATCAGAAAATGAAAAAATGGAACAACAGCAGATTTTTTATCAAAATATTATTGGATGGCTTGAGGAAAATTATTATAATGTGATTATTGATATGGGACAAGCTAAGGAATGTTATGATATTGGATTTATTTATGATAAAAGGTTTGCGAAAGAAAAAGGAATGGATGAGCATGAATATATTTTAAATTTTAAAACAAGTATGCAACAAATTCAAAAATATGATTTTTTTATTTATGTAGGTGAGAAAGTAGATAATATTGAAGCAATAGCATTATCATACAAATCTGCAACTGTAGCTAAATTATTTTCTGATTTTTCAATTGAAAATAATATTGCATATTATGATGAAATGGCAAAAAGAAAAGAATTAAACTGTAGTGAAGAAAAAAAATATATGGACTATTTAATTCATGAGATTGAGGATAATAATAAGGAAGAAATAGTGACGTGTGTAGAGAAAATTTACAAGAGTTTCGGAGAACATAAGATAAACTTAGATATTATAAAAATAAATATTAATTATCTATTGTGTAATCTTATTAATATTGCAAAGGAACTAAATTCGGAAATTGACCAAGAGGAAGTAATGCAATATATTACTTCGATTTCTTTTGAACAAATGATAAGTAGAGGAAGTGTAAATCATTTGAAAACATTTTCTTTGGAATTTGCAGAATATTTAAATCAATTAAGGCAGCACTCATTCCAAGGAATCTTAAGTCAAATTGACAAAGAGATTTCAGAACATTATATGGAAAAGCTAAGCTTAAAATATTTAAGTGAAAAGTACTACATTAATAGCGCTTATTTAGGTCAAATATTTAAAAAGCAATATAACGTATCCTTTAAAGACTACTTAAACGCATATAGAATTGAAAAAGCAGCAGAATTACTAAAACGAAGTGACGATAAAATTTATAAAATTTCAGAGAAGGTTGGATATAGTAATACGGATTATTTTATAAATAAATTTGTTCAATTGAAAGAAAAGACACCATTACAATATAGAAAACAATTTTGTTGCAGATAGGATTAATTAACAATGATCTATTAACATTGATCATTGTTAATAGAATATAGATAAAATTTGAGTTAAGAGGTGTAATATGTCAAAGATAGTTGTAAATACAGATATTAAAAAAGGAAAAATAAACAAGAATATTTATGGAAATTTTGCTGAACATTTAGGAAGATGCATTTATGGCGGTTTTTGGGTAGGAAAGGATTCTGAAATTCCTAATATAAATGGAATTAGAAAAGATGTAGTGGAAGTCTTAAAAGAGTTAAAGCTACCAGTTTTAAGATGGCCAGGAGGATGTTTTGCTGATGAATATCATTGGAAGGATGGTATAGGTGTCCATGAAACAAGACCTAAGATGGTTAATGTACATTGGGGTGGAGTTACAGAAAACAATCATTTTGGTACACATGAATTTTTTGAATTATGTGAGCTTTTAGGTGCAGAACCATATGTATGTGGTAATGTAGGAAGTGGAACAGTTCAAGAGATGAGAGAATGGGTTGAATATATGACTTTTGATGGAGAATCACCAATGGCAAATTTAAGAGCAGAAAATGGTAACAAGGAGCCTTGGAAACTTACATACTTTGGTGTTGGAAATGAAAATTGGGGCTGTGGCGGTAATATGCGTCCAGAATATTATGCTGATTTATATAGAAGATATTCAAGTTATGTAAGAAATTTTGGTGATAATAAAATCTTTAAAATAGCTTGTGGGGCTAATGGTGATGATTATAACTGGACTGAAGTGCTTATGAGAGAAGCAGGTAAATTTATGGATGGATTAAGCTTGCATTATTACACAGTTCCGGGAGATTTTTGGTTAGGTAAAGGCTCTGCTACAGAGTTTAGTGAAGAAGAATGGTTTATGACTATGAAAAAATCAATGTTTATGGAGGAGCTTATTTCGAAACATTCAACAATTATGGATAGATATGACCCTGATAAGAAAGTAGCTTTAATTGTTGATGAATGGGGGACTTGGTTTGATGTTGAACCAGGAACAAATCCAGGCTTCTTATATCAGCAAAATACAATTAGAGATGCTTTAATTGCTGGAATTAATTTTAATATTTTTCATGAGCATTGTGATAGAGTTCAAATGGCTAATATAGCTCAAGCAATAAACGTACTTCAAGCAGTTATACTTACAGAGGGAAGTAAGATGATTTTAACTCCAACATACCATGCTTTTAATATGTACAAGGTTCATCAAGATGCTGAATTAATTGACTTAAATATTGAAGCACCTGATTATGTTTGTGGCGATGATAAGATTTCACAGGTAAGCGCAACTGCTTCAGTGGATGTAAAAGGAAAAATTCATATATCTATATGCAATCTAAGTCCTACAAAATCAGCTGATATTCAATGTGAATTAAGAGGAAATGTTATGACTAAAGTGACAGGCACTATACTTACCGCTGATGTAATGAACGCTCATAATACTTTTGAAGAACCAGAAAAAGTATCACCAAAAGTATTTAATGGTGCTAGCATAGCAGAAGGCAAGTTTACAGCAGAATTACCTGCTATGTCATTAGTTACATTAGAATTAGAATAAGCGCTTATGTCATATATAGATAACTGTAAAGGGTGCTCAGCAAGTGTTAAAGTTGCATCAGAAGACATAAAAGCAATGGTAATTAGTATTGTTAATAGCGGAAATTTTAAATTAGTATCTGAAGAAACCTACAGTAAAAGGCTTCAAAAGTGTGGGGGATGTAAGTATCTAGAGTATAGTACAACCTGCATGCAATGTGGATGCATTGTTCAGATAAGAGCCTTACAGCGGGAAAAAGATTGTCCATATTCTGCATGGTAATTATATTGTGTTAAATTTGTTTGCAAGAACTCTTTTTGTTAAGACTTGTATAGCAACTGATAATAGACAATTGAGCTTTGATAATTGGACCATATATTAATTTTGAGGTGAGAATTATGAATATAAATTTTGATCTGTTTCCAGAAGGAAGAACAAAAGCATTGACTATGAGTTATGATGACTGTCAGATTTTTGATAGAAGGTTGATAAGCATATTTAATAAGTATGGAGTAAAAGGTACGTTTCATTTAAATTCTGGAATGTTAGATAAGGAAAATTTTATTACAAAAGCTGAAGTTGCAGAACTTTATAAAGGTCACGAGGTTTCAGTGCATGCAAAAACTCATCCGTTTTTAGATTGCATACCTGTTGAAGCAATTATAGAAGAAATAATTGAAGACAGAAAATGCTTAGAATCTTTAGTTGGTTATCCAATAAAAGGAATGTCTTATCCATATGGAGCTTTTAATGGGAAACTAATAAAAATTCTTGATAGCATTGGAATGCAGTATTCAAGAACTGTAATCTCGCATCATGATTTTTATATACCAGAAGATTTTTTAGCTTGGAATGCAACTTGTCATCATGATGACAATCTTATGGAACTTGGACAAAAGTTTTTAGATTATGAGTTTAAAGGAAAACTAAAGCTTATGTACGTTTGGGGACATAGTTTTGAGTTTGAAAGAAATAATAATTGGAATCTAATTGAAGATTTTTGTAAGTTAGTTTCTAAAAGTGATGAAATTTGGTTTGCAGCAAATGTTGATGTAATGAGATATATAAAGGCATTAAAGCAACTTGAATTTTCAGCTAAAGGAGATATAGTTTATAATCCCACTGCAATAACAGTATGGATTAGCGTAGATGATAAAGCTGTAAGAATTGAAGGTGGAGAAACAAGAAGTCTGTAATAGATATGAAACACTGCAACTAAATTAATATTGAAATATTAGTATAGTGATGTTAATTACTTAAATTGTGAGTAATTAACATCACTTTTATATTATTTCGATAATTTTAATATTATTGTCATGAGTTATATTTATGACGAAATTCATTAGGAGTAACTCCAAAGTAATCTTTAAATTTCTTATAGAAGAAGTTTAGATTTTGGTATCCAACTTCAGTAGCAATTTCATAAATTGGCATGTTGCTGTTAGAAAGTAAGATCGAGCATCTCGTTAGCTTTTGTGCTTGAATAAGTTCTTTAAAGGACTTATTTGTACTTTTTTTAATTAATGAACTTAAATAATTTGGATGGAAATTAAAGTGATTAGCAGTTGAAGCTAAAGTGCAGGTCATATAATTTTCTTCAAGATAATTAAGGATATCAATAACTGTCGCAGTTCCTTTAGAATTTGAAAGAGATTTATTTGTATCATATTGAAATGTTTTTAGTAGTTCTGTAAATATTAATATCATATAGCAATCTATAATTTCATTAAAAAACAAAGATTTATCATAATATTCACATAGGAGCTCTTTTATGAGGTTAGGCATTTTTTCATTACTATCCGAATTGAAAATAATATAATTATCGTGATTAGTTTTATCTGAAATTGCATTGACTAAAAATTGGGATATGATACCTTTAGTTGATAATCTGCTTAGAAAAGATGTTGTAAAATACTCCTTACGCATTAACATATTAATAATTATATCATTTTCAGTTGTTGGCAAAATAGAATGGGGTATTCCAGTGTCAATTATAGAAACTTGCCCCTCTTTTAAAGTTATAGTTTTATCTTTAATTATTTCTGTAACTTTTCCAGAATATACATAGCTTAGTTCTATATAATCATGTATATGCATTGGTACTTCAGCAAAACGCGTATGCCTCGAAAGAGTAATATTTTCTCCAGATAGTAGATTTGCTAAGTTAAACAAATATATTTTTTTACCTTCATAATCAATTTGGCTAAGTTGATTATAAAAACTTGATATATTGCCGTGATTTTTATGATAAATTTCGCGATCTGTAAGAGGCTTAAGCATTTCATCTAGTTCTCTATGATTCATATTAAAAACCTTCTTCCCTAGTTTGATTACAATTCCTGCTATATTAAAATATTATAAATTCGTAAAGTTTTGAGTTGATTCACTAAACTAAAAATATTGATTATATTGATAATTTATAACAAAATTTAAGATTATATTATAATATTAAGTTTGGTCAGTCAACTTCTTTTGTTTTGATATTTTTGCATAACGATTAGAATGATATCATTTACATGTAGCAATAATAAATATTAAATTTATAAACTTAAGGAGGAAAATTTATGGATTATAAAGATTTAGCAAAGCAAGTAGTAATTCTTATTGGTGGAAAAGATAACATAGAAAATCTAACACATTGTGTAACGAGATTACGTTTTGTTTTAAAGGATGAAAAGCTTGCAAAAACAGATGAAATTAAAAACACTAAAGGGGTTTTATCTGTAATTCAGCAAGGGGGACAATATCAAGTTGTTATTGGAACAGAGGTTAAAAAAGCCTATGCTGCTGTTTGTGAAGAGATTGGTATGACAGATGGTACTACAGAAATAAAAAAAGAAGACAGTGAAAAGAAAGATAATTTATTTAATACCTTTTTTAAAACAATTATAGCTGTTATAGGACCAATTCTTGGAGTATTAGGCGCAAGTGGTATATTAAAGGGTGCATTATCATTATGTACGACTTTTAATCTATTAGCTCCTACTGATGGAACGTATCAAATTCTCTATGCATTTGCAGATGGCTTTTTTTACTTTTTACCAATTATGTTGGGATTCTCTGCATCTTTGAAATTTAAAAGTAATCCTTATTTAGGAGCTGCTATTGGGGCAGCACTTGTATATCCTAACATAGTAACTGCTTATAGTCAGCATACTGGATTAACTTTTTTAGGAATTCCAGTAGTATTAATGAGCTACACAAGCTCTGTATTTCCAATAATTATAGCAGCATATGTAGCTGCAAAAATAGAAAGATTTTTTACAGAAAAATTACCTACAGCATTTAAATCAATGTTTTCACCTTGTATTACTGCAATAATAGTTGTACCACTTACATTTTTAGTAATTGGACCAATTGCTACATATATGAGTAGTGGATTAGCAGCTTTAACCAGTGGTCTTTATAACTTTAGTCCATTATTTACTGGTATTTTCTTAGGTGCATTTTGGCAGGTAATTGTAATTTTCGGATTACATTATGCATTTATTCCAATATTAATAAATAATATAGCAACTATGCATCAAGACCCAATAAATGCTATACTTTCAGTAACTGTTTATGCTTTAGCTGGTATGGCGTTAGGTTTTGGATTAAAGGTTAAAGATAAAGAAAAGAAGGCCTTTGGATTTTCAAATTGTTTAACAGGATTGTTAGGAGTAACAGAGCCAATTATCTATGGTATTGCACTGCCATATAAGAGAACCTTTGTATGTGCATTTATAGGTGGTGGTATTGGAGGGGCTATTACAGCAGCTGCAGGATTAATGATGTATGGATTTGGTGGTGGAGGAGTTCTAGGAGCTCCAATGTTCTTGAACCCAACAGGAAATAATGGACATTTTATTATTTACTTAGTAGCTTCAGCAGCATCATTTGTAGTTTCAGGTGTTTTGGCATATTTATTTGGGGTAAAAGGTGACGAAAAATAACTTAATAAACATTTGATTTTTAATTAATTAAGAGGAGAAGAAACATGAAAAAAGTAAAAGAAGTATTATCAGGAAAATATCCAAATCACATTTTTCCTCTATTTTGGCAGCACGGTGAAGAAGAGCATGTATTGCGTGATTATATGGATAAAATCTATAATTCAGGAATCAAATCGGTTTGCGTAGAGGCTAGACCACATCCTGATTTTTTAGGGGATAAGTGGTGGATGGATATAGACGCCATAATAGATGAAGCTAAAAAAAGAGATATGAAGGTTTGGATTTTAGATGATTCTCACTTTCCAACAGGCTTTGCAAATGGTCGCATAAAAAATGAATTTCCTCATCTTCGTAAGCGATTTTTAGGGTTAAAGATATTAGATTTTGTTGGCCCTATGAAAAATGCAGAGGCAATTATTAAGTATGCATTATCAGACAAGGAAGATGAAATAATTGGAGTTATTCTTGGTAAAAAATTAGATTATGAAAAAGTAGATCCAGATACTTTAATAGATATTACTGCAGGAGTAAAGGAAAATAAGATTGTTTCCTTCGATTTGCCAGAAGGTCAGTGGAGTGTAATGATTCTGTATAGCAGTTTTAATGGCGGTGAAAAGCAGACAGAGGGATATTTAAATCCAATTGATCCAGAAGCAACAGATATTTTAATTAATACTGTATATGAGTCTCATTATGAAAGATATAAAGAAGAGTTTGGACAAACTATAGTTGGCTTTTTCTCAGATGAACCACGTTTTGGAAATATGCATGGACCGTTAGGTTCTATAGGACGTTTTGACATGGTACTACCTTGGCGTAAAGATATGTTAGAGCTTATGGATAAAAGATTAGGAATTTCTTCACTTGTGTATTTGCCACTTTTATTTATAGAAGGTGGAGAAAAAGCTCATCAAATGAGATATGCATATATGGATTTAGTGAGTAGACTATATTCAGAAAATTTTAATCAAAGAATAGGAAATTGGTGTGAAGAACATAATGTTATGTATATTGGACATACTATAGAGGACAATAATGCTCATGGAAGACTTGGATATGGAGCAGGACATTTTTATCGTGCTATGGCAGGTCAGCATATGGCAGGTATTGATGAGGTACTTCATCAACTAATGCCAGGGCAGGATTACTGCGTAAATAAGGCTATGACTAGCAATGGATGGGATGGAGAATTTTTTCATTATGCATTAGCTAAGCTCGGAACATCATTTGGACACATGGATCCTAAGAAAAAAGGAAGAACTATGTGTGAAGTTTTTGGAGCATATGGCTGGGCAGAAGGTAATAAAAAAATGAAATGGACTATTGATCATATGTTAGTTCGTGGAGTAAATGAATTTGTGCCTCATGCGTTTGATCCAAAGCAATATCCTGACTTTGACTGTCCTCCGCATTTTTATGCTCATGGAAAAAATCCACAATTTGAAGGCTTTAAACTATTGATGGATTATACAAATCGTATGAGTCATTTACTTTCTGATGGTATTCATAGAGCACCTTTAGCTATTGTGTATCATGGAGAAGCAGAGTGGGCTGGAGAATATATGCTTCTTCAAAAGCCAGCAGCAGAACTCACAAGAAATCAAATAGATTTTGATATTTTACCAATAGATGAATTAGTAAAAGCAGAAAGTAATTATGATGGCATAAAAGTGAATAAAGAAATTTTTAAAGGGTTAGTAGTACCTTATGCAGAAGCTTTACCAAAAGCATTTTTAGAAAAAATCTTAGTATTTGCTAAAAAACAAATGCCTATTTATTTCTTAGAAGCACTACCTGTACGTGAAAGTGAAGGAAATTATATTGAATCTGTTTTAAAAGAAATGAAAGCAGAAAAAAATATTCATGTGATTAATTTAGATGATTTAGTAGACGATTTAAAGAAAGCTGGGTTATATGAGATATCTACAAGCTCTTACGAGCCTTATTTGAGATATTATCATTATGAACAGGAAGATGGTCATATATTTATGTTTGTAAATGAACATCCATATAATATTATATCTACAAAGTTGAAAATACCATTTTCAAGTACAGCATATACTTATAATGCAATGGAGAATATACTTAAAGAAGATGAAAATGCTTTAAAATTAAATCTCTATCCTTATGAATCAAAGATAGTTATTTTTCCTCATACTCAACTAGAGTATGAATGTGGAAGGGCCCAAATTCTTACAAAAGTAGAAGAAAAAGCAGTAGAGGGAATATATAAAGTATCTTTTGCAACTAGCAAAGATTTTAACGTATTCGAGGATGCAATAACCTTAGACTCTTTAATTCAGTTACAGGAATTAGATGGAAAAGAGGATTTTGCAGGGATTATTCGCTATGAAATGAGTTTCAACGTTGATTCAAAAAAAGCTAAATCCTATTTAGTATTAAAAGGAGTTTCAGAAAGTGCAAAAGTTATCTTAAATAACAAAGAAATAGGTATGAAAATAGTTCCACCATATAGATTTGATATTTCTGATTACATTTTTGAAGGTGAAAATAAGTTGGTAATAGACGTGAGTACAACACTAGTTAGAGAACAATATGACTGGTTATCCCAATACATGTTATTAGAACCAATTGGCATTACAGAAAGCATTATAATAGAAAGTTATGAATAATAAATAGCCTCACTAGTTATAGTGAGGCTATTTATTTAAGGGATTAATACTAATTAGTTTTATTGGCTGCATAATTTTAATTAGGCTTAGGATGTGGGAATTATGATGTAAATTACAGTTCCAAAGCCTGATTTACTATTTATTTTAAGACCATAATCATTTCCGTAAGTTAATTTGAGGCGTTTGTTTGTATTAAACAAACCAATATGATCTGTGTGATTGCCATCAAAATTCAACTTATTTTTTATTGCTTCAAGATTTTGTTTATCAATTCCAATTCCATTATCAATAATTGAGAGCATTAATGAATCATTTTTTAATGTTATTTTTATTTTAATGCTACCTTTCCCTTCCTTATTTTTTATTCCGTGGTAAATACAATTTTCAACTAAGGGCTGTATTAATAACTTAATTGTTGAAATAGATTTTACCATATTGTCGTAAACCCATATTACATCAAATTTATCCGCATATCTAATCATTTGAATATCTAGATAGGCTTTAGTATATAAAATTTCATCCTCAAGAATAACTTTGTTACAAGGTTTTCTTAAAGAATAGTCTAATATGCTAGATAAGTTTTCTATCATCTTAATCGGTTTACTATTACTCCCAGTTTCCTTTATTACTTCCCAATATATTGTATGTAATGTATTATACAAAAAATGAGGGTTTATTTGAGATTGCAGTGCAATAAGCTCCATATTTTCTAGTTTATATTTTCTTTCAGATAATTGTACTTTTAAATAATGCTGTTCAATAAAGGTTGTAAGTAAATTTTCTATAATATAACTGTATTCATTTTTTGTACTGCTATTTATCACTGGCAGAGTCTGATTATTTTTAGCTGAATCAATTATAGATATAATATTTGAAATTTGTTTATAGTTTTTTCGAGTAAGATAGAAAGTTAGAATTAACCCTAAAATAAACGAAACTATCAATAATGCAATAGTGTTTTTAAACAATCTCATAGAAACATTATATAAAATGTCTTCAGGAATTATAGATATGTAGTTCCAAGAAAATTTATCAGAATGAATGATTGATTTACTTAGAAATCTTTTTTCTGATGGAGAGTATAAAATATTATTATCTAATTTTAAGAGTTCATTTGTATCAAAATTAGTTATATTAGTAGATGTGTTGTTGCTAATAAGTTCATTGGCATTATCATCTAGTATAAAGATTTTTTGTTCAGGTGCAGTAGCTGCTTTATTAAGTAAGTTTTGTATATAATCAGCTTTAATATTCAATATTATAACACCATTATTTAGAGCCATTCTTTTATAAACTGTTATAAGTTTGGTTTCTTTTTCTTCAAAATCATATTGTTTTATGTTACGTGCTTCTATCCACATTTTTTCATCTGATTTATGATTCAAATAGTTTTTGTACCAAGAGGTATCAAAGTAATTATTTAAATTTGTTATACCATTATTAGTGGTATAAAACCTGCCATTCTCATTTTGGTAATAGATGTGAATAGAATAAATATACGGCTTCGAATTAGCAAATGAATTCAAAAAGAAGCAAATTTTATCTGTATTTATTAAATCTGATGAAAGTAAAGTTTCTTCTTTTGAAACATTCTTTAGAGTTAAAGCAATGCTTGGTGTGTAATCGAATTGTATATTAAGCGGATCTAATTCATTAAAAATCAAGTCAATGTTAGATTTGGTTTGATTTAGAAGATCTGCATTATTTACTGTTATCTGATTTTTAATATATCTTTGAGTAATAATTATTGATAAAGAACCTAATACAAATGTTGGTATTAGGATAGGGAGCAAAAATATAATTAAATTCTTTATGAAAAAGTTCTTATTCAAATAAATTCATCACCTTTCAAAAGCGCCAGTATCAATTGTCTCTCTTTGATTTCTATATTCTTTAGGACTCTTTCCATAGAAATTCTTAAAGGTTCTAGTAAAGTTTTTTGTATTACTATAACCAACCATTTCACTAACTTCATATGTTTTATATCTTATATCATCTAAGAGTTTAGCAGCATGATTCATTTTTATTCTTATTAAATAATTAGAAAAGCATTCTCCAGTTTTTTGCTTAAAAAATTGACTTAAGTAGTTAGGATTCATGTGAACAGATTCAGCAATATCCTCAAGTTTGGCATTTTTATAATGTTCAGTTACATAATTTTTGACAAATGATATGATTTTTGAGTCATAATTGGATAAGTCTTTAAAATCATTTACTGGCATATCTGAAATAACATCTTTGTTAGATGAGCATTCATTGTCCAAAGTTTTCTTCAAAGAAGAAAACACTTCAAAAATTTCATTATATTTTGAAGGTTTTACAATGTAATGGCTAACACCATAAGTTAGGGCATTGCGGGCATATTCAAAGTCTTTGTAAGCACTTAAAAAAATAATTTTTGTTTTAATATTGCGATCATATATTTCTTTAGCAAGTCCAATACCATCTAAAAAAGGCATTTTTATATCGCAAAGGATTACATCTACGGGATTACTCAAAATATATTCTAACGCGAGTTTTCCATTTTCTAATTGATCTACAATTTCAAATCCCAAATCACCCCATGGGAAATAGCTACACAATAAATTTCTTGATTCACCTTCATCGTCTACTACAAGTAGTTTATACATTATAATACTCCTCCTATCAAGTATCTTTATATAGTTATAATATTTAGTATTACATTAATATTATTGTAAAATTAGTATTTTATGTCAAGGAACTTATAATTGTATGATTACGTATACATAAAGATTTTAACATAGAATAATAAATATTGCATATATAAAACCTTAAGTATAGTAATAGTGGTGAGAAATTGACTCTAATAATAATAATAAGATGAATTTTATAATAAAAAGATACCTTTTTTACTAGTCATTTATGAAGTTATGATAAAAGGATACCATTTATAATAATAGATATCTTATGTAAATAATTACATTTATGGTAGAATAGCATTATTATGCACTATAGATGTCCAAAGCAAGAATTAGACTTACGCGAAACTTACCGAAATCCAATACATTTGTCTTCCACAGGACTAGTGAAATTTTCGCTGGAAAGTTCTAAATGCGGGCTTGCCATCATTTCAGCGTGTTCCAGATGTAAAATCTGGACAAGCTGAAATGAAACAAGCCCCCATTAACAACCATCATCAGCTCAATTTCACATGCCTGCTTCCAGAAAAATGTATCTGATTTCTAGTGTAGTGTTACGATTATAATTTCTCAATAGTACATATGTATATATTACATTTATAAGTTGAATTATTAATTTGGATATCTATAATAAAGTGCATAGTTTAAGGGATTTTGTAAAAAATGAGCAATTTATTAAGTTGCAGGCTAATAATAAAGTGATTTTAAGAATTGGAGTGATTGATATGTATAATGAATATTATTCAATTAGGAAAGTAATGGATGGAGTATATCATATAAGTGATCCTAATAAAATATGCTGTACATTAGTGGTAGGAAATGAAAAGGCATTGTTATTTGATACCGGTTATGGTATCGGAAAGCTAAAACAAGCAATTAGATCTATAACTGTTTTACCTATTATTGTTGTAAACAGCCATGGTCATCTTGACCATATGGGAGGAAACTATGAGTTTGATGATATATATATTCATGAAGCTGATATAACATTAGCAAAGCAGATTCTTTTATCAGATAAGAGAAAATGGACTGTGAATAATTATAAAAAAAATATAGGAGTTCCGAAAGATTTTAGTGAAGAAGAATATATAAGTAGAGATTATAATATGAATTTTACTTCTATAAAAGAAGGTGAAATATTTGACTTAGGAGGATATGAGCTTGAAGTAATTTATTGTAAGGGGCATACAGCTGGGTGTATTTCATTAATTGAAAGAAAAAGGAAACTTTTACTTTCTGGAGACACGGTATTACAACACGTATGGATGTTTTTAAAGGAAAGTGAGAAAATGAGTGACTATATAGACAGCCTTAATAAATTAAACAAATTAGAGGTTGATATTATTCTTACATCTCATTCTAATGAACCTTATAACAAAGAGCTATTACATAATTTGATTCGCTGTGTTGATAATATTGATATTTCTAAAAGCACTCCTTATTTTAATGAAGCATATCCATATGAAGCATTTATGTATTCTGAAGGTGGCGAACCCTTTGCCAGTAAGGAATATGTTTCTATTGTTTTTAGTGAAGATAAATTGTAATACCAAAAATTACGAGAGAAAATTTGGAGGGATATTTTGTGAAGTGGTTTAAAAATCTAAAAACTATACAAAAACTAATTTCTGCATTTGTTTTAGTAGCATTATTTATTGTTTTAGCAGGAGGTGTTGGAATAATGAATATGAAACTAATCAAAGCTAATGCAGATAAAATGCATAATGATAATCTTGAGTCCATAAAACAATTAACAACTATAAGGCAGAATATAGCAGATATTCGATTTGATATTTTAAAAATTGATGCTCAGCGAAATATAAATAATCAAAATGAAGCTGCTGAAAAGGAAGTTAAGAGATTATATGAAGAAAATGAAGAAATTATAGCTACCTATGAAAAAACAGCATTATCTGATGAAGAAAAAAACGCGTTAGCTTTAATAAAAGAGGATATAAAATTGTATAAAGATTCAAGTGAATTAATTATGAAATTAGCAAAGGAAAATAATTATAGTGAAGCTGATGACAAATATCTTAATTTAGGACCTGTTAAGACAGCCTTATATAATCACTTAGGCAATTTAATTAGAATTAATACAAATCAAGCTGATGATTTATATAAAGAAAATAATTTTACATATCAGAGTGCTATTTATAAAATAATTATGATAGGAACTGTAAATTTAGTTATAGCTATTATGTTAGGGACTTTAATAGCTATATGGATATCTAAACAAATAAAAAAAGTTTTGAATTTTGCAGAAGCAATTGGTAATGGTGATTTAACTAAATCAATAAAAATCAGTTCAAAAGATGAGTTTGGAAATCTTTCTAATGCATTAAATAAAGCTAATAATAATATAAAGAGTCTAATAAATGAAATAATGCATAATGCAAGTGATATGGGGGCAACAAGTGAGGAATTATCAGCTACAGTAGAAGAAGTCTCAGCTAAAATGGAATCTATAAATGAGTCAATAGAAGAAATATCTGCAGGGGTGCAGGACTTGAGTTCTACAACTGAAGAAGTTAGTGCATCAACAGAAGAGATAACAGCAAACACAAATAGTCTTGCCAATAGAGCAAATGATGCAGCAGGTTCTGTAAATGATATTAAAAAGCGCGCATTGTACATAAAAGATAAAGCAGCAAATGAAATAAAGGAAAGCAATTCAATATATATGGAAAATAGATCTCACATATTAAATGCTATTGAAGAAGCAAAAGTAGTGAATGAAGTTAGGATGATGGCAGATTCTATTGGAAGCATTGCAGAACAGACTAATTTATTAGCATTAAATGCAGCAATTGAAGCTGCTAGAGCTGGAGAACAAGGTAAAGGGTTTGCAGTTGTTGCTAATGAAGTGAGGAATTTAGCGGAGCAATCTTCTGAGGTAGTAATGAATATACAAGCAATGGTAACTAAAGTACAGCTAGCGGTGACGAAATTATCAAAAAGTAGTCAAGATGTACTTGTGTTTATAGATAATAATGTAAAATCTAATTATGAGTTTCTTAATAAAACAGGTATTCAGTATGAAGATGATGCAAAATTTATGGATGGTATAATAAATGAAATTTCAGCATCTTCAAAGCAAATGAATGAATTAGTTGAACAAATATCATATGCATTTCAAAATGTCTCTGGGACAGCAGAAAAATCAGCTACAAGTTCGGAGGATATATCAAATAGTGTTAATGAAGTGACTTTTGCTATTAATGATGTTGCTAAATCTGCAGAAGGTCAAGCAGAACTTGCACAAAAGTTGACAAATATGATACAGAAATTTAAAGTGTGAAGATGTTTACAATTATGAGATATTGACACTAATCATAAGAAAACGATACCTTCTAGTATTTATTATAAAAAAAGTCCTGTTAAAACGATACCATTTCTAATAATAGATCACTTATGTAAAGAATTACATATGTGATAGAATAACATTAAAGCTGCAGCAATTAGTGAAATTTTAGTGTGTTTACCACTATATAAGATTTAGGAGGATATTTATGAAAAATAGAAAAAGAATCATTGGTATTTTATGTGCCCTCTCAATAACGGCATCTATGTTTGTGGGGTGTGGCAGCTCTTCAAAAGATGCTGCTAAAGATAGTAGCAAAGGAGAACAAGTTACTCTAAGATTTTCTTGGTGGGGAAGCGATGTACGTCATAAGGCAACTTTAGATGCAATAGATTTGTATATGAAACAAAATCCTAATGTTAAGATAGAAGCAGAATATGGTGGTGTTGATGGATATCAAGATAAATTATCAACTCAATTAGGTGGTGGTACTGCACCAGATCTTATCCAAGTAGATAATCCTTGGATTTATGATTATGCAAAACAGGGGGAAATGTTTTACGACTTAAATGAATTTAAAGACACAATTGACATGAGTGGGTTTGATAAAAAATTCTTAGATGGTTATTGTACACTTAATGGAAAAATTCAAGGATTGCCAATGGGATTAAATGCATTAACTGTAATTTACAATAAGGATATTTTAAAAGCTGCTAATGCAGATATAACTAAAGATTTAGATTGGGATAAATTAATTGAAGAAGGAAAGAAAGTTCATGCACAAAATAGTAACAATTACTTAATAAATGCTGAACAAAATAATTTTATTGACTTTATTATTATGCCATATGTTATCCAAAAAACTGGACAACAATGGATAAAAGATGATTATACAATTGGATTTGACAAAGCTACACTTACTCAAGCTTTTGAGCTTGAAAAGAAGTTATTTGATGAAGGAATTGTACAACCAGCAGAGCAAAGCTTTACTTTTAAATCTAAACCAGAGCAAAATACTGCATGGATAAATAAGCAATTTGGTGGTGCATTTACTTGGGCAGCTGGTATAGGAGTGCTTACTGGTACTTTAGGAGATAGTGCAGATGTTACATTATATCCAGTGCCTAAAGATGCAAAAAGTTCAGGAATAGTAGTAAGACCAGCGACTTTACTTTGTATTAATAAAAAATCTGCTAATGCAAAAGAAGCAGCAAAGTTTATGAACTTTTTCTTCAATGATAAGGAAGCAGCTAAAATTTTAGGAGATGTTAGATCTATACCTCCTGTAGAAGCTTCAAGAAAAGCTGCATTAGATGCAAATAAAGTAAACCCATTAGCAGTTAAAGCTGTTGAAGCAGCAACAAAAAATCCAGGATTAATATATAATGGTGTTTCTAGTAATTCAGAAATAAGAAATATTTTATTGACTGAAATTGAAAATGTTGCATATAAAAAGTTTACACCTGAACAAGCAGCGGATGACTTGATTAAGCTTTATGAAAATAAATTAAAAGAATTGAAGAGCGCTGCAAACTAGAATTAATCAACACATGGCAATGTTATTTTTAGAAAGCTCCAGCAAATAAGCTTAATTTCCATTGAGTATATTAACTTTTCTAAGGAAAGAGTTATATATTAAGCTGGAGCTTTTACTGTATAAATAATTAGCTATTTCAAGCTATTGATTTGAAGTAAAGGTAGGAGGTTTTTACGTGGAACAAAATACAGCAATTAATTTAAAGAGTAGTGTTACCCGCAAAAAAAGTAAGGTATTAAAAAAATATACTGGATTATTATATATAGCTCCATGGTTATTGGGATTTATTGGCTTTCAATTATACCCTTTGATTTCATCATTTTATTATTCATTTACAAATTTAAGTTTAGGTGGAACACCTAAATTTGTTGGTTTAGATAATTATATTCGTATATTTACAATAGATCCAGAATTCTGGAAATCTCTAAGTGTGACAATAATATATGTATTTACATCTGTCCCTGCAAAATTAGCTTTTGCGTTACTTATTGCAATGATTTTAAATTCAAAATTAAAATTTATAAATGCTTTTAGAACTATATATTATATTCCATCTATACTTGGAGGAAGTGTTGCAGTATCAGTATTATGGCGTTTCTTATTTATGAAGGATGGGACAATAAATCAGATTTTATCTATATTTTCAATACCACCTTTAGATTGGATAGGGAGTCCTAGTTTAGCATTATTTACATTAGATATTCTAACTGTATGGCAATTTGGTTCTTCAATGGTATTATTTCTTGCTGGATTAAAACAGATACCAGCGGAATTATATGAGGCTGGAATAATGGATGGTGCATCAAAGTTTAGAATGTTCTTCACTATTACTATACCAATGTTGACACCAATAGTATTTTTTAACGTTATTATGCAATTAGTTGGGTCATTCCAAGAATTTACATCAGCCTTTGTAATCACAGGCGGTGGACCTATGCAATCAACTTATTTATATGGAATGAAGTTGTACTTAGAAGCTTTTAGATATTTTAAAATGGGATATGCATCTGCTTTATCTTGGGTTCTATTTTTAATAATATTGTTCTTCACAGTTATAATATTTAAAAGTTCAAAGAAATGGGTTTATTATGATGATGGAGGCGATTTCTAATGAAAAAAAAATCAAGAAGCACAATTCTTAGATATGCAATTTTAATAATAGTTGGAATAGTTATGATTTACCCTGTTGTGTGGCTTTTCTTCGCTTCCTTTAAAGGTAATGATGAATTATTTGGTTCCGCAGCACTACTTCCTAAAGCATTTACGTTTGATTCCTATATTCAAGGTTGGAAAGGAACTGGACAATATGGTTATAGCACATTTTTCCTTAATACAATAAAGCTTGTTATACCAACTGTACTATTTACAGTTATGTCAAGTGCTGTGGTGGCTTATGGTTTTGCAAGATTTAAATTTCCATTTAAAAAGATATTATTTGCGCTTATGATATCTACACTTATGCTTCCAAATGCTGTTGTTATAATCCCTAAATATATGCTATTTAGAGATTTAGGTTGGATTGATAGCTATAATCCATTTATTGTACCTGCAATTTTTGCTGGATATCCATTTTTCATCTTTATGTTAGTTCAATTTTTTAGAGGCGTACCAAGAGAATTGGACGAGGCAGCAACAATTGATGGCTGTAATTCCTTTACTATATTTTTAAGAATTATGTTGCCATTAAGTAAACCAGCATTATTCTCAGCAGGAATATTTCAATTTATGTGGACATGGAATGATTTCTTTAATTCTTTAGTTTACATTAATAGTGTTAATAAGTTGACTTTACCTCTAGCACTTAGGATATCACTTGATGCATCAGCCTCAGTTAACTGGAGTCAGATAATGGCTATGGCATTAGTAAGTATATTACCTTGTATTTTAATATTCTTCTTTGCCCAGAAGCATTTTGTAGAAGGAATCGCGACAACAGGAATGAAGGGGTAAAATAGTTAAATGGCAAAAGTATAGTTAATTTATCATAGCTATGCTTTTGTTTTTTAAGCATAAAGTATTGTTTAGTAAGCTAATAAAATGCGAAATTATAATTATAAAATGCAAGGAATTAAGATTGCATGAATGATTGTTAGGTGGTGATTAACATGGAATTTATTATGACAGCAAGAAATAAAGAACAAGAGAACATAGATTATCTTCCATTGAAGGAGCATGGATTAAAAGCATCTATAGATGTAGTAGGCGGAAATGGAAGTATAAAGAATCCATTTCAAGTAAAAGTAGTCATTAACAATGAAAATAAAATAAATTGGTCAGGAGTTATTCATTTAGAGTTAAAATTTAATAAAGTAAGTCCGCGCTATTTTATGCCTGCATTTATGTACGGAAGGAATCGTGGTGAGTGTCCACAGAATGTTCCTAATGAATTTCCAAGACTTAGGGAGGAGATAAAGCGCCCATCATCTCCTTCATGGATGGTAAGAAGTGATAGACTATCTCATCCAGTAGCTTTGGTGTATGATAGCAATAAAATATACGGATTTTGTGCAAGTCCATATTTTATTAATAAAAATGGGATGAAACAGCAATGGAAACCAGAAGTAGACAGTGAATTTTATCAATATGCAGGATATACTTGCTCATTAGAGAAAGGGACTATAGGCTATACGTTAGGGTATGAAAATGCACCATGGTTATTTATAAAATCACATGATGTTAGAGAGAGAACTTCTTTAAGCGAAAATTGCTTCGAATTGGAACCAGGAGAAATTATTGAAGTAGCAATGGATGTATATGAGTTTTATGCAAAAAGTGAGCTGGATATAAATCCTGTAATTGAAGAAGTTTATTATAGATATCATCAAAAGCCAAGAAAGGCAAGTGATATAAAGACAACAGTTGAAGATTTATCACTGGCAGTTTACCAAGATGCATGGCTTCCTGAAGATAGTAGTTATTCAGGACAAGTTTTTGAGAATGAAAATAGTGGAGATTATAGGTATAACAAAATCATATCTATAACTTGGACCAATGGATTATCAGTTGCAACCCCTATATTGATGGCGGCACTAAGGCTTGAGAATGAGTCTATGCGTGAACAAGCATTAGCTTGTATAACAAACATTGTGAATAATTCGTTGAATTCTGTCACCGGATTGCCTTTTGGAGCTTATGACAATGGAAAATGGAGCAATTATGGCTGGTGGTTTGATGGAATGCATACACCAGGACACAGTTCCTACTTGATAGGGCAGGCGCTTTTTTATATTTTAAAGGCTTATGACTATGAAATTAAAATTAAGAACTGCCATCATGAGGAGTGGCTGGCCTTTGTAAATTCTATTCTTATGAAAATTGAGAAGACTAAAAATACAGATAATGAATATCCTTTCATATTATCAGAAAAAACTGGTGCAGGAATTGAATATGATTCCTTTAGTGGTACATGGTGTATGGCAGCTTTAGCATATTATTGCTATCTTACAGGTGATAAATCACACTTAGATAGTTTGATGAAAAGCGAAAGGCATTATTATGAAACCTATATTAAGCATATGGAATGTTATGGAGGGCCTCTTGATACAGATAAAGCTACTGATTCTGAGGGGATCTTAGCTTATATAAAAGCTATCAGATTTATACATGCATTAACAGGTGAAAAAATTTATTTGCAACATATGAAAGATGCAATGGATTATGAATTTTCTTTTAAGTTCTGCTATAATTCTCCAATTAAAGTTCCGCCACTTAGTAAAAATAGGTGGTCAAGCTGTGGAGGGAGTGTAACGTCTATTGCTAATCCACATATTCATCCAATGTCAAGTAATATTGTGGATGAATTATTGTACCTAGTGAAAAATACTGAAGACAAATATGTGAAAGCTCGTATGTTGGATACTATTGGCTGGGGATGTCAAACCTATAACACCTATGATAAAGAATTTGATTATGGAAAAAAAGGTTGGATGTCTGAGAGGTTCTGTCATTCTCAAGGGCTGCTATCAGAAAGATATAGTGACGGTTCTCTCGCTAGTACATGGTTTTGTTTGATGCCATGGGCGAGTGGATCTATTATAGAAGGCTTAGCTGGAGACTTTTGGGAAGTAAATTAAAAAGTCAAAATGGACTAAGTTAAAAATATTTATTTTAATTATCAATTTATGAAATTTTTACCTAATTTCGTAAATTGAGATGTATAATTCTAATTAGAACTTTTATAATTAAATTATAAATTGAGAAGGTAAAATAAGGGTGAATTAAATGCGTTTATTGCATTTATGGCTTAAGAAAGGAAAGAAAATAATTATGGAAATGACACTAAGATGGTTTGGAAAAGAAGCAGATTCAGTAACATTAGAACAAATTAGACAAATTCCAGGAGTAACAGGAGTAGTTACTACCTTATATGACACAATGCCTGGAGAAGTGTGGCCATTAGAGAGAATTAAAGAGATGAAGGCAGAAGTTGAAGCGGCAGGCTTAAGAGTTGCAGGAATAGAAAGCGTTAATATACATGATTCGATTAAGGTTGGTGCACCTGATAGAGATAAATATATTGCTAATTATATTACTACTTTAGAAAGACTTGGGCAAGAAGGGATAGATGTTGTTTGTTATAATTTCATGCCTGTATTTGATTGGACAAGATCTGATCTTGCTAAAGTAAGACCTGATGGTTCAACAGTGTTATCTTACGATCAAGAACTTGTAGATAAAATCAATCCTGAAAACTTATTATCTTCTATGGATTCAAAAGCCAATGGATTTATGCTTCCAGGTTGGGAGCCAGAACGTATGGCTAAAATTAAAGAATTATTTGAACTTTATAAAGATGTAGATAATGAAAAATTATTTAACAACTTAAAGTACTTCCTAGAAGCAATAATGCCAACCTGTGAAAAATATAATATAAAAATGGCAATACATCCAGATGATCCGGCTTGGCCAGTATTTGGACTTCCAAGAATTATGACTTGTAAGGAAAATTTATTAAGATTAGTAACTATGGTGGACAGTCCTTGTAATGGAGTTACCTTGTGTACAGGGTCATTAGGTTCTAATATGAATAACGATATTCCAGATATCATAAGAGCATTAAAGGGAAAAATTCATTTTGCCCATGTTAGAAACATTAAGCATATTGCTCCAGGAAAATTTGATGAAGCTGCACATTTATCTTCTGACGGATCTTTAGATATGTATGAAATTATGAAAGCCTTATATGAAATTGGCTTTAAAGGAATTGTAAGACCAGATCATGGACGTATGATTTGGGGAGAAGTAGCTATGCCAGGATATGGACTTTATGATAGAGCCCTTGGAGTGGCATACTTAAATGGAATTTTGGAAAGCCTTAGAAAACAGTTATAAGTTAGGGGATATAAGTTAAGAGGTAGGCACATATAAAAAGAGCAGCTATGCACTTATAAAGAGAGCAGCTATGCTGCAATACGGAACAATTAGGAAATACAGATTAATTAGCAGTGTAGTAAAAAAGTGGAGGTAATTAAGATGATAGACAAAGAGAGTAAATTATATTCTTGTTGGTTAAATCATGATGGAATAAAAAATAGTAAGCATAAAGAATACCTTGAAGAGATTTTTGTTTCTTGCAAAAGTGAAATCATAGATTCAGCATTATCAGAACTAAAGAGAGCCTTTAAAGGAAGTGATAATGATAAAAAAACTCAAGTAATTTATGAAAATGAAAAAGACATTACTGGTTTTAAGTATATAAGTTTGGTTAAAAAAGAAGACAATAGCTTAGTTAATGACGGGTATAAAATAAAATATACTTTAACTGATAAAAAAACTGAATGTATAAGTGTTTATGCTAGGAACGATACTGGTATCCTTTATGGAGTATTTGCATTATTGCGTTTATTTGAACAAAATAAGCAGCTTAAAGGCATGGAAATCATAGATAATCCAAAGAAAGATCTCAGATTAATAAATCATTGGGACAACCTTGATGGAACTATAGAACGTGGATTTGCAGGTACATCTATACTTTTTGAAAGCAACCGCAATAAAGAAATTATGAAAGAAGTTATGCAGGAAATAGGAGGCATAACAGCAACTAGTAGAGCTTTAAGAAAAGCATTTAATGATGACTATCAAGTAGCAACAGATTTAGATAGGATTAATGATTATGCTAGAATGCTTTCTTCAGTTGGAATCAACGGAGCAATCATAAATAATACTAATGTTCATGAAGCCGAAACTTATTTAATAGATAAGAAAATAAATATTGTAAAAACTATCAGTGACATATTTAATAAATGGGGAATTAAAACTTATTTAAGTATTAATTTTGCAGCACCAATTACATTGAAGGATTTAGAGACTGCTGATCCTTTAGATGAAAAGGTGAAAGAATGGTGGAAGAAAAAAGTTCAATATGTATATAGTGAAATTCCAAGCTTAGGTGGGTTTATGGTAAAGGCTGATTCAGAGGGAAGACCGGGACCATTTACTTATGGTCGTAATCATGCAGATGGAGCTAATATGCTTGGAGAAGCATTGGCACCATATGGAGGAATATTAATATGGAGATGCTTTGTATATAACTGCAGACAAGATTGGAGAGATCATTCAATAGATAGAGCTAAGGCAGCATATGATTGTTTTGATCCATTAGATGGAGAATTCTTAGATAATGTATATCTTCAAATTAAAAATGGTCCATTAGATTTCCAAGTTAGAGAACCAATATCACCGTTATTTGGAGATATGGATAAAACTAATAAATTATTGGAACTTCAAATAACTCAAGAATACACAGGACAGCAAAAACATGTTTGCTATTTAATCCCGTTGTGGAAAGAAGCATTGAATACTATAACTTATGCAAATGGGGATAGTGAAAGCAACGTAGCTAAAAGAGTCAGTGGGATAAATGCAATAGTTAATGTAGGTAGCGATGAAACTTGGACAGGTCATTTCTTAGCTCAAGCAAATCTTTATGGATATGGAAGACTTGCTTGGAATAGTGAGCTTACAAGTGAAGAAATCTCAGAAGAATGGATTAACCTTACTTTTGGAGATAACGAATTAGTAATGAAAAATGTAATGGAAATATTATTGAATTCTTGGGGAGCTTATGAAAATTATACAGCACCACTTGGCATAGGATGGATGGTATCACCAGGACATCACTATGGACCAGATGTAGATGGATATGAATTTTCTCCATGGGGAACCTATCATAGAGCAGACTGCAAAGGAATTGGAATTGACCGTACTCTAGAAAGTGGGACAGGCTATGCAGGTCAATATAATGAACCACTTAAAAGTAAGTATAATAATTTAGAAATTTGTCCAGATGAGCTACTATTATTTTTCCACCATGTTCCTTATACACATGCATTAAGATCAGGAAAAACTGTTATCCAACATATTTATGACACACATTTTGAAGGTTACAAAGCTGTAGAAGAATTTATAAGCAAGTGGAAAGAGCTAGCAAGTATAATAGATAAGACTGTATATGAGCAAGTTCTTGAACGACTTAATATACAATTGGATAGTGCTAGAGATTGGAGAGACCAAGTTAATACTTATTTTTATAGAATGTCTGGAATAGAAGACGGAAAGGGTAGAACAATATACTAGCATGTAAGTTAATGAATTTTAATAGTTAATTTTGAGTTTCAATAATATAAGTTGATTCTATACATTAAGCCTATGAAAATCTAGAAATCGGATTTTCGTAGGTTTTTTTATTTATTTTAGAGAGAAACTGATTTTCATCCATATAGGAATTATTATTTAAATTCATATTTTGTATTTAAGATGAATTAACTAAATTTTTTAGTGATTTTTTAACTTTTATTTATTGATAAAAATAAGAGTTATAGAAAAATACTTCCTTATAGGATTTGTATTAAAGGGATATTCAGACAAATAAAGTGATCTTCGATTTTTGAATAAAAAATAAATAAATATTTAGTATATTGAATAAAAATATTTACTAAAATAATTAGTGATGGTATAATTGGAAGTACAAAATAAAACTAAATTAGTAAGTTGAAAATTTATATAAACTAAATATTTAGGAGGAGAGTTATGGGAAGAGAAGTAATAGACTTAGAACTAAAAGCAAGACAAATAAGAAAAGGTGTTCTTGATATGGTTTATTCATCTAAAGCAGGTCATGTTGGAGGATCTATGTCTAGTATTGATATTTTAACAACACTTTATTATAAAGTACTAAATATTGACCCTAAAAATTTTAGTGATCCTGACAGAGATAGATTTATATTAAGTAAAGGGCATGTTGCAGAATCTCTTTATTATATCTTGGGGGATAAAAGATTTTTTGATAAAGAAAAATTGAAAACTTACAGTCAATATGGTTCTACATTAATTGGCCATCCTAATAATAAAAATAATGGTGTTGAAGTAAACACAGGATCTTTGGGACATGGATTATCAATAGCTGTAGGAATGGCATTGGCAGGTAAACGTGATCATAAGAATTATAGAGTTTTTACACTTATGGGAGATGGAGAACAAGCTGAAGGCTCTGTTTGGGAAGGGGCTATGGCAGCTGCTAATTACAAATTAGACAATTTAGTAGGAATAGTTGATCGAAATGGCCTTCAAATCTCAGGGTCCACTGAAGAAGTTATGGACTTAAAAGATTTAAGCAGTAAATGGACAAGCTTTGGCTGGGAAGTAGTAGAGGTAGATGGAAACAATATTGAAGAATTGCTAAAAGTATTTGATAATATTCCTGCTAAAGAAGGAAAACCAACAATGGTTATTGCAAAAACAATTAAAGGTAAAGGAATTTCTTATATGGAAAACAATGTAAAATGGCATCATGGAGTTCTAACAGAAGAGGAGTATAATCAAGCTGTCAAAGAATTAGAAGGAGGAACTATATAATGAATAAGATTTCTAATCGTCAGGTAATATGTGATACATTAATGGAACTTGCAAAAGAAGATAAAGATATTATGGTTTTAACTTGTGATTCTAGAGGATCAGCATCAATGGGAGCCTTTGCCGCTGAATTTCCAGAACAATTTGTTGAAGTGGGAATTGCAGAACAAGATTCAGTAGGAATTGCAGCAGGACTTGCAACTTGTGGTAAAAAGCCTTATGTTGCTTCGCCAGCTTGTTTCTTATCTATGAGAAGTGTTGAACAAATAAAAGTTGATGTTGCATATTCAAAAACTAATGTTAAGTTAATCGGAATTAGTGGCGGTGTAAGCTATGGCGCACTAGGGATGACACATCATTCACTTCAAGATATTGCTGTTATTAGAGCTATTCCAGATATTGCAGTATTGCTTCCAGCAGATAGATTTGAAACAAAAAAGATGATTGAAGCCTTTCAAAAATATAATAAGCCTGCATACATTCGAATTGGAAGAAATCCAGTAGAAGATGTTTATGAAAATGAAAACTTTGAATTTGAAATCGGAAAATCAAATATGCTTCATGAAGGCAATGACATTACAATAATTGCTGCAGGAGAAACAGTCAAAGTCGCATTAGATGCAAGTAAAGAATTATACGCTAAAGGCATAGGCTGCAGAGTTCTTAGCATGCACACTATAAAACCTTTAGATAATGAAGCAATCATAAAAGCAGCTAAAGAAACAAAAGGAATTATTACAATAGAGGAACACAGTATTTACGGTGGTCTTGGGGCAGCAGTATCTGAAGTTGTTTGTCAAATGGCTCCTACAAAAATGAAAATACTTGGAATAGCAGATGAAGCACCTATAACAGGAAATACTAAAGAAGTATTTAATTACTATGGATTAACAGCAGAAAATTTAGTTAAGGTAGCAGAAGAACTTCTAAATTAAGTAGATTTAATTCATAAGAAATAGGGAATGTAACAATGGAGTGATGTAAATGGCAAAATATATTATAGGAATAGACCAAAGTACTCAAGGAACAAAGGCACTTTTGTTTAATGAAGAAGGAACTCTTGTACAAAGAACAGATTTACCACATGAACAAATTGTTAATGACAAAGGCTGGGTATCTCATAATTCCATGGAAATATATCATAATACAATTGAAGTGGTTAAGAATTTGATCAAAAAGGCCAAAGTTAATAGAAATGAGATTGTAGGTGTAGGAATAAGTAATCAAAGGGAAACTACAATTGTATGGGATAAAGAAACAGGAAGATCAATTGATAATGCTATTGTATGGCAATGTTCTAGAGCAACGGAGATATGTGAACGTTTAGAAAAAATAGAGAAAGCAGAACTTGTTCGTCAAAAGACTGGCATGAATTTATCACCTTATTTTCCAGCAGCAAAGATATGGTGGTTACTTGAACATGTTGAAGGAGCAAAATTAAAGGCTGAAGCTGATAAGTTGTATTTTGGTACAATGGATAGTTGGTTAATTTATAAGCTGACAAAAGGAGCTGTTTATAAAACAGATTATTCAAATGCCTCTAGAACTCAGCTGTTCAATATAATGGAACTGAAATGGGACGAAGAAGTATGTGAATTATTTGGAATAAACCCAAATAATCTAGCAGAAGTATGTGACTCTAATTCAAACTTTGGAGAAACAGATTTTGAAGGATTTTTAGATAAGGCAATACCGATTCATAGTGTATTAGGTGATTCGCATGGAGCACTTTTTGGACAAGGATGTTTAGAACCAGGAAGGATTAAAACTACATATGGGACAGGCTCTTCAATTATGATGAATATTGGTGAAAAACCAGTTTTAAGTACTCATGGGGTAGTAACATCACTAGCATGGGGGATGAATGGAAAAGTTAATTATGTGTTAGAAGGAAATATAAACTATACAGGTGCAGTTATTACATGGCTTAAGGATGATCTGAAATTAATTGCGTCACCAACGGAAACTGAACAAGTTGCATTTGAAGCGAATTCAGATGATCAGTTATATTTAATACCTGCATTTACAGGGCTTGGAGCACCTTATTGGGATAGTAAAGCAACGGGAACAATTTTAGGAATTACTAGAACCACAGGCAGAGCTGAAATAGTGAGGGCTGGATTAGAATCCATAGCGTATCAAATCACAGATGTAGTAAAAGCCATGAGTAAAGATTCTGGTATTGTGATTGAAGAACTTTGTGTAGATGGAGGCCCAACTGGAAATAAATATTTGATGCAGTTTCAAAGTGATATACTCCAAATGGCGGTTCAGGTTCCAGATTCAGAAGAATTATCAGGAATTGGAGTAGCATATGCAGCAGGTATGGCGCTTGGAGTGTATGATAAAACAATTTTTAATAAGATAAAGAAAATTAAATTTGAATCTAAAATGGACACTAATCTTAGAAATAAAAAATATCAGGGTTGGCTTGCGGCTGTACAGAATATTTTAGTTAAAAAGTAGAAGGTGCTTGCTGCTCAAATGTAAATTTCAGATATATTTCATTACTTATTTAGATTGAATAGCGAATATGAAAAAATAAAAAAAGATGTTTATAGAATATTAAAGTTAGTAAAAACGTTTAGATTAAAAAATATATTGGAGGAATCAAAATGAAAGAATTTAAAATTAAATTAGGAGTTGCTGCAACTCGTAGATCAATATTTAGTAAGGAAGATGCTATAAGATATAAAGATTTAACTTGTGAAAGATTAAAGGAATTAGAAGTGGATTTTGTAAATATAGATGATATAAATGAAGAAGGCTTGTTGTTTGCAGAAGCACATTTAGAAGCAGTAATAGAAAAATTCAAAAAAGAAAAGGTTGATGCTTTATTCTTTCCACATTGTAATTTTGGGACAGAGGATTTAGTTGCTAAAGTAGCTGCAAAGATGCAATTACCAGTATTATTATGGGGACCTCGTGATGACGCACCTTTAACAGATGGAACAAGACTTAGAGACAGTCAATGTGGATTATTTGCAACTGGTAAAATATTAAGACGTTTTAAAGTACCATTTACTTATATTCCAAATTCATCATTAAAGGATGAAGCTTTTGAAAGAGGAATTAGAAATTTCATAGCGGCTACTAATGTGGTTAAAGAACTTGGTAGTTTAAGAATACTTCAAATTTCCACACGTCCATCATCTTTCTGGACAATGATGTGTAATGAAGGTGAATTATTAGAAAAGTTTGGAATTCAAATTTATCCGATTTCAATGACAGAATTTGTAGCAAAAGTAAAAAAGGTTAAAGCAGAAGAAACTGAGAAAGTACAAGATACTATTAAATATATGAAAGAAGTATTAGACATTACTGTTTCAGAAGAAATAGTCGAAAATGTTGCAGCATTAAAAGTTGCATATACTGAATTAACAGGCGAATATGGATGTAGTGCAGTTGCTATCCAGTGTTGGACAGCTCTTCAGGATGAATTGAAAATTATGCCATGTATGGCTAATGCCTTGATGACTGATGAAGGAATTCCAGTTGTATGTGAAACAGACATTCATGGAGCAATAACTTCGGTAATAGCTCAAGCGGCAACTATGGGACAAGCTTCACCATTCTTTGCAGATTGGACTGTAGTACATCCAACTAATAAAAATGGAGAGCTTCTTCAACACTGTGGATGTTTTCCAATATCTTTAACTAAGAAGAATCAAAAAGCAAAAATTGCAACACCATTTGCTTTGGAAAGTGGATGTAGTGGAGCTTCTTATGCTGAAATAAAAGGTGGAGATATATCATTATTAAGATTTGATGGAGATAATGGAGAATATTCAATGTTATTAGGAAATGCTAAAGGCATTGAAGGACCATATATTCAAGGTGCATATTTATGGGTAGAAGTAGAAAACCTATCAAGACTTGAAGATAAGCTTGTAACTGGACCATACGTTCATCATTGTACAGGAATTCATAAGGATGTATTACCAGTTGTATATGAAGCTTGCAAGTATATACCTAATTTAAAACCCGACTTCTATGATGATGTTGAAGAAGAAGTAAAAGCTTGGATTCGTGGAGAGTAAAATATTAAATTTATAGGTTAGTTAAGAGTTGAGAATTATAAGTTAAGGGTTAAGGAAGAAAAGCCTTAGGCTTTTCATGTAAGTTCTGTATTGCAGGAAAGATCCTTATTATAGCATAGCTACTCTTTATAGAGGTGCATAGCTTCTCCTTTTAGAAGTGTATATCTCAGAAATGATAAATTAGGTATAATATTAATATGGCTTAATTTATCATTTTTACCATGTTGCTTTTAGTAAAAAAAATTAATAGTTATTTATAAAAATGTTTGAGGTGAGATAAATGTCACAAATTATAGTTGAAAAGAATAGTCGTATATTTAAAAAAGATAAGAAACAATTTTTTTATTTAGCAGATACTTGTTGGAGTGCATTTACTAATATTACATTAGAAGAATGGGAATATTATTTAAATTTAAGAAAAACTCAAGGCTTCAACGTGATTCAAATAAATATACTTCCTCAATGGGATGCGAGTGGAACAGAGCTTAACTATTATCCGTTACCATGTGATGATAGCTTCCCTAAAATTTTTAAATTTACTGAATTTAATCAAGAGTATTTTGATCGTGCTAGGCATATGTGTGAAATGGCTAAGGAAAAAGGATTTGAATTAGCACTTGTAGTACTATGGTGTAATTATGTTCCTAATACTTGGGCTAGCAAGATGTTTAGCAAGATGTCCAGTAATAATATTATGCCCTATGAATTTATAGATAAATATATTGAAAAAGTAAATGAAACTTTTTCGGATTTAAATCCAATTTATGTAATTAGTGGAGACACAGATTTTGATGGTGAAGATACTAAAGAGTATTATTTAAAAGCAGCTAATAAATTGAGAAAATTAGCGCCTGACTTATTGCAGACTTTACATATAAGGGGAAGGCTGGAGGTTATTCCGGAAGAATTCATTGAACTTATTGATTTTTATATGTATCAATCAGGACACAATGCTGAAAATCCAGCTATGCCTTACTTGCTTGCTAAAAACTTTTATGAAAAATATCCAGCTAAACCTATAATAAATTCAGAACCATGTTACGAGCAAATGGGTTATAGTAGAAATATGTATGGTAGGTTTTATCAATTTGATGTTAGAAGAGCAGCTTGGATGAGTTTACTTTCAGGAGCTTGTGCAGGAGTAACCTATGGAGCACACGGTATTTATAGCTGGCATAAGATAGGAAAAAGATTTGGTTTAGGAATAGGAGAAGGCTTTGATAGTCCTAATCCTTGGAATGATGCTGTTAAATATCCAGGTGCATGGGATTATGGATATATAAAATATATGTTAGATTTATATGGAATTCATGAATTAATTCCTATGGATAAAATCATGAATTCAACTGATGATATTAGAATGGCATCAACTAGAGGTGAAGATAAAATATTAATTTATGTACCTGCAAATACAAATGTTAGAATAGACAAGAATTTATCGTCATATGATATTAAAATTATTGATCTGGTAAGTAAAAATGTATTTATTCCAAGTGTTGAAGTTAAAGATGAAAAAACAACAATTTATATGCATAGTTTTGAAAAAGATGTTGTTATTGTTATGAGAAAAAAATAAGCCGAAAAGTTTTTGGCTAAAAGTATTTAATGAGAACTTGTTTGAAATTAGCTTGTCTAACATATAGTAGGGAAAGTTAATTTTGATTAAAGTTCTCATTAGTGCGCTTTAGAGAATTTTTGTGATAATTAGAAATAAAAGTGTGTGTGATTCATACTGACTATATAATTTGTAGTATATTATATAAATGATTAAATAAATATTTAGTTATAAATATTTTATTTTTAGTAATAATGGTTTATACTATATTTAAGTAAGTATGAAAATAATATTAGTTAAAGAAATAGGTAGGAGAGTAATAATGAAAACTATAATGCAGGATATAGCTAAATTAGCTGGTGTTTCTCCAGGAACAGTATCAAATGCACTTAATGATAGAAAAGGTGTTGGGAAAGAAACTAAATCTAAAATTATTAAAATTGCAGAAGAATTAGGATATTTCCGCAATCATAAAAAGAATGAAGAAAAAGTAGTGAAATTACTTCTTTTTAAAAAGCACGGATATGTAGTATCTGATACACAATTTTTCTCGGCACTAATAGATGCGTGTGAGAAGGAATGCAGGGAAAGTGGATATGAATTATTAATATCTCAGGTTATTCATGGAGAACATGATAAAGAAAATGTCTTGAAAATTATAAATCAAGGTAAAATAGATGGAATATTGCTTTTAGCAACAGAAATGAATGATGCTGATTTCTCTTATTTTGAAGGTTTGGATACTCCAATTGTTGTGCTAGATAGTTATTTTGAACTTAAGAGTCAGGATTATATTGTGATTAATAATATTAGTGGAGCCTATAGAGCAACTAAATATTTTATTGATAATGGGCATAAAAGAATAGGTATGTTAGGAAGTTCGATAAATATCAGTAATTTTGAATATCGCCATAAAGGCTTTAAAAAAGCTATTGAAGAAGCTGGTTTAGAATTTAGAGAAGAAGATGATATATTGCTTGAACCTACTTTGGATGGTTCTTATAAAGATATGAAGGAATATTTAGAAAAAAATAAAGGAAAAGAGCTGCCAACGGCTTTATTTGCATTTAATGATATTATTGCACTTGGTGCTATGAGGGCTATGCAGGAGAAAGGTATTAGTATACCAAAAGATATATCTATTATTGGATTTGATGATATACCATTTTCTTCATTAAGCAACCCTAATATGACAACAGTTAAGGTTTATACGGAAGAAATGGGAAGTATAGCAGTGAGAAGGCTTATAGATAAAATAAACGATGAAGGAGAAAATGTTCCGTTGAAAATAGAAATTGATACAAAGCTTATAGAAAGAAGTAGTGTAGCTAAACTAATTAAATAATTATTGTGAATTTTAAATTTATATGAAGATGATTAAGATAAAAGTTATTTAATCACCTTCTTTTTTTATCAAAAAATAACTAAAAATTTATAAAAATATAACAAAAAATTTATTTAAAATATTGAAATATTTATGAAAACGATATATAATAAATACATACTTAATTAAGAGTTATTTAAACATTAATAAAAAATATTTGATGAAATTCAGGAATTTCAAATTTTTAAGAGGTACTTATAGTTAATAAAATAGAGGCATTTGGAAGTTTTTGATGTAATATAATGATTGTATATCTTGGAGTTTGTAGTAGATAAATTGCTAAAAAAAGATATAAATTATTAGAGATAAGTGAAAAATAAACAAGCATTTTTAAGTGAAAAATAGAAATGATAATTCTAGTTGGTTTTATAATTTTAAGTAAATATTTATAAGATATTTAATAAGTAATGGTTGTAAGTAATATTGTTATTAATTAAAATCCACCAGGAAAAGGATTACAGTGATTGTGCCTTAGAAGGAACAGGAGGAAAGCTATGATAAATAAAATTAAACAGCTATCAATAACAGATACCAATTATCCATTTGCTACTGCTGAAAAGTATTGCGAGCTATCTCAAAAAGGATATGAAGAGACAGAATATTTTATGTATGGTACAGCTAATGTGTATCGTTCTATTGATAAAAATGAAAAAGTAGAAGTAGCAACAGAAGATGCTCCGTATATTAATAGATTTGTCGTTCGTGGTCCAAAGAATCCAGAGGCTTGCAGTGGAAATGTTGTAATAGAAATAATTAATCCAACATCATTTATGGAAATAGATCGTATGTGGATCTTAGGTCATAAAGAATTTATACGAAATGGAGATATTTATATCGGTATAACTAGTAAGCCAAATACTATAAAGAAAATGTTGGAATTTAATGAAGAGAGATATGAAAGCTTATCCTGGAAAAATCCAATGCCTGAAATTCCATTTCCTTTTGAAATAGAAGAAGCCTTAAAAAGAAAAAACATATTGCCAGATATTGATCTTACATATGAGACAGGATTATTTTGGGACATGTTAACAGATTTAGCATGGTTAATACGTTCAGATGAAGAAAAAAACCCATTGCTTAAGTATCCGAGAAAACACCTTTATTTAACAGGATGGTCCCAATCAGCATGTTATCTTTTTAGATATGTAAATAGTTTTGCATATCGTCCAGAAGTTTCTAAGGGGAGTGCAGTATTTGATGGCTATTTAACAGGTGGTGGTGTACGTAATCTAATTATACCAGTAAATCAATATGAATTACTTAAAGAGTATGATTATAAATTATCAAGAATAGAAAAAGTCAGTGAGCCTTTTATAGCAGTACAAACAGAAAGTGAAAATGGTAGATTTGAAAGCTGGCGTACAATGAGGCAGGATAGCGATAGTCCAGATTTTAAATATAGATTATATGAAGTTACTGGAGCTAGTCATGATACCATGTATAGTTATGTTAATTATTATCAAAATGATCCTGATTTAAAAAGAATAAATCATCTTCCTAAATATATAGGAAAACATGAAGAAGGTAATGATTATCCATCCCAGATTTTTTTTGCTGCAGCCTTTCGAAACTTGTTTCATTGGGTTAGAACTGGAGTTGCTCCCAATCATTGTAAACGTATTAAAGTTGATGCGGATGGAGAAAACTGCAAGGATGCTTTTGGAAATGCATTAGGGGGCTTAAGATCTTGCTTGCTTAATTATCCAACAGGACGTTATAACAGTACAAGTAATATAGAGGTTGGAATGAGTTTTGTAGATCTAGATTCAGATAAAGATGGTTTGTTTGGATATCAAGAAGCATTTTCTTCAGGAATGCTTAAAGAATTATATGGTGATATTGAGAATTATAGAAAATTAATCGCATTAGATACTGAAGAACAAATATCAAAAGGCTTTATTTGTAAAGAAGATGCAGAGGAATTAATAGAAATAGCAATAGGGTTAGCAAGAAAAAGGGGATTAAAATAATGAATTATGCAAATCAGAAAGTAGAAAAATGGCGTCAGATAATTTTAGCGTTTAGTAGTAATTGCAGTTATGAAAATCCTTTTATAGATGTAAGCATAATAGCTGTTTTTACATCCCCATCAGGGTTGAAGCTTAAAAGAGAGGCGTATTGGGATGGGGAGAATACCTATAAAATCTCTTTTGCACCTATAGAATTGGGCTTTTGGAATTATAAAATTATTGCAGATGAAGAATCTGGACTAAATAACCTAGCTGGTGAAATAGAATGCATTGAATATACTGGTGATTTAGAAATTTATCGACATGGATTTTTAAAAGTTCATTCATCTGGAAGATATTTAATATATGCTGATGGGACTCCATTCTTTTGGTTAGGTGATACTCATTGGGAATTTGCTTATAAAGAACGTTGGGATGAGTCCAATCACGCGGAAATGGATAGCATGTTCAAAGGTATGGTTAAAAAGCGTGTATATCAAGGCTATAATGTCTACCAAACTAATCTTAGAAGCGATTCCATTATGAAAGGTGATAAAAATTATTGGATTGAAAGTGAAAATGGGAAACTTCCTAATATTGAATTTTATCAGAATGAACTTGATAAGCGTATGCATTATATAGCGGATTTAGGGATTGTAAATGCATTAGGTTTAGCTTGGTTCATGTCAATAATCAATGATGTAGAAGGTCAAAAGAATTTAGCAAGATACATAGTAGCAAGATACGGTGCATTACCTATAGTTTGGACACTAGCAGGAGAAGTTGCTGGGTATAATGGTGGTGAAGAAAGAGAAATATTAATAAATGGTTGGAGGGAAGTTGCTTTATACATAGAAAAATTAGATTGTTATGGAACATTGCAGACTGCTCATTATACAAATGAGAGACCATTTGCAGATTATTATCAAGATGAAAGCTGGTTTGATTTTACTTTAAATCAGGCAGGACATGGAGATTTGCCAATAAGTCCTAATCATTATAGAGAATTTAATAAAAAATATTCTAAAAAGCCGTTTATAGAAGCAGAGTGTTTTTATGAGTTCTGCTCTACATTAGAGGAAAATGGAACTCGAATGTGTACAGCAGATATGCTGAGAAGAGTAGCATATATGTCAATACAGTTAGGTGGATGTGGTTATACTTATGGTGCACAGGGAATTTGGGACAATGTATGGGAAAAAGGTGAACCGAATCCTATGAATATTTTTAATCGCTTTGATATAACTTGGTATGAGGCTATTGATGGAATAGGAGCCAAACAGATGGGATATATGAAAGCTTTTTATGAAAAAACACGCTTCTGGGAATTTATGCCTTATGAAGATGCAGGCAATGTAAATGATAACAATCTTTTTGGTAAAAAAGTTCCTTTAGCATCTATTAATGAAAGTAAAGATAAAATGATTATTTATTATGGAGATACAGCAAGAAAGACTATGAAAATTCACGGATTAGTAAATGGTGAATATGCAGGAACGTGGTTTGATCCTCGAAGCGGAGAATATACAACAGCATTTGAAGCTTTGAATATAAAAGAGGGGTCATTTGAATTTCCATTAAAAAAGGAACAGGGAGACTGGTTATTAGTAGTTGAAAAAACAATAATTTAATTAATATATAATTTGGAGGTAAAATTTATGACAATGAATAGTGAAAAAGTACAAAAAATTGCGTATACTATACAAACTAATAAATACTTGCAGGCAATTTCTAATGGCTTGATGTCAGCACTCCCAGTGTTGATGATTGGATCCTTTGCAATTATGTTCGTTGGAATTCCAATTGCACCTTGGCAAGCTTTTTTGGGAACAAGTGGATTAATTAAAATTCTTTTGATTCCATATAACTTATCTATTGGATGTTTAGGATTATATGCATCATTTTTAATAGCATATAAGTTAGCTGCAAGTTTTCAAAAAGATCCTATTATACCGGCATTACTTAGTGTATTTTGCTTCTTAATAGTAACACCTATGGATAATATATCTGGTGCAAACATGTTTTCACTTACTTGGTTTGGTGTACAAGGTTTGTTTACAGGTATGATAGTTGCTTTGGTAGCGACTCGTTTGTATGTGTTTCTTTTAGATAAGAAAATAGTAATAAAAATGCCAGATTCAGTTCCTGGTACTATATCAAATACCTTCTCAGGATTAATACCTGCGGTTATAGTAGGAATAGTGTTTATAACAATTACAGGAATATTTATGTCTACTGGATATGGATCATTCACTAAATTTATTTATTCAATTATACAAGTGCCATTATCTAAATTAGGTAATAATTTCTTTTCATTTTTAATTATTGGTTTAATTCAAATGATTTTATGGTTCTTTGGAATGCATGGATCATTGGTAGTAAGTAGCTTTATAACTGCGTTATATCTTCCTATGGATATAGAAAATTTAGCAGCCTATACCGCAGGAACTCAAGTACCACATATAATAACACAACAATTCTATAATCTATTTTTCGGAATTGGTGGAGCAGGAGGAACTTTAGGACTTTGTATTCTTATGGTTTTTCTAGCTAAGAGTGAAAAGTTGAAAATGTTAGGTAAACTTTCTATTATACCTGGATTATTTTGTATAAATGAACCAATTGTTTTCGGACTTCCAATGGTATTCAATCCAATTATGGCTATACCATTTATAGGGGTTCCAATAGTTCAAGCTATTGTAGCTTATTTAGCAATATATATAGGTTTAATTCCTCATGTTGCAGGCTTTCAGCTTCCTTTTGGAATACCAGTAGTATTTAGTGCTTTCATGCAGGGTGGTTTTATGATGGCGTTATTGCAACTAGCACTTATTGTCCTTTCAGCGGTTATTTATTTCCCATTTTTCAAAAAGCTTGATAATAAAAGTTTATTAGAAGAGCAAGAAAGTGGGGTAGTTGAGTAAATGAAACAAGCCCCATTAATAACCATCATCAGCTCAATTTCACATGCCTGCTTCCAGAAAAATGTATCTAATTTCTAATGTAGTGTTACAATTATAATTTCTCAATGATGCATGTATATTCCATTTATAAGTTTGATTATTAATTTGGATATCTATATGAAATAACAAATAAGAGGAATACTTGAAGCAACATAAAGTTTCAAGTATTCCTTCTTATAATTTAAGAAGGATTTTGTAATTAAAAAGTTCTATTATTGATTGTATTCCCAAAGTATAACTTTATTTTACATCTATGCCCTCTTTATCCTAACCTTGACAATTATATTTAATTAAGTTATCATATAAACATAAACAAGTACATTCTCTATAACGATTTGAATACGTTTACTTAAAGAAAATTATGTAATGAGGAGGGATTATTAGCAGTCAAAAATTATTTAAGTTGTGTATTCATTAGGAAAACTTTAACTCAAAATTAAATGATATCTTTTGTATTTTTATTTTATAAACGTTTGTATAAACTGCGGTTACTATATCCTATAATTATTTAGGTTGTCATGAATATATATGAAGCTACAAAGGGTATCGAAAACATATTATTAAAAAATACAGAAATATAATGAATTAATTAGTAAATTTAGTACATATCTGAAGAGAATGAACTATAAACAACTAGAAATAATGCACATAATTAGAAAACATCTAGATTTAGCTTAATGATATCAATTAGTGAAAGGATTATCTTTATATAAAGATAAAGGATTTATGGAAGGGGGGAAGGTGATTTATTCACCTAATATTATGATGAAAACAGAGATGCTAGCTATGATACTAGCAGGTGGTCAAGGAACTCGCTTGGGTGCATTAACTAAACATATTGCTAAACCAGCAGTACCATTTGGGGGTAGATACAGAATTATAGACTTCACTTTAAGTAATTGTACAAACTCAGGAATAAAAGAGGTAGGAGTTGTAACACAATATCAACCTTTAGCTTTAAATAGCCATTTGGGAAATGGCTCAAGTTGGGGGGTTGATGGTATTGATTCGGGTTTGACAATTTTGCAACCTTTTTCTAGTTCTGATGGAGAAAAGTGGTTTCAAGGGACTGCGCATGCTATATACCAAAATATTGCTTATATTGATCAAGTAAATCCTGAATACATTTTGATTTTATCAGGTGATCACATATATAAAATGAATTATGAAGAAATGTTAGAATTCCACAAAGAAAAAAATGCATCTCTAACTGTTGCAGTAATAGAAGTGCCAATTGATGAAGCCTCTCGTTTTGGAATTATGAATACTGATGAAAATTCTCGTATTATAGAGTTTGAAGAAAAACCAGAAGAACCAAAAAACAATTTGGCCTCAATGGGAATATATATCTTTAATTGGCAAAGGCTTAGAGCAGTTTTAATTAATAGTTATTCTAAAGATGGTCAAATGATTGATTTTGGAAAACATGTAATTCCATCATATCTAGAGTCGGGAGAAAATGTATATGCTTTTCGTTTTGATGGGTATTGGAAAGATGTTGGAACAATTGATTCTCTTTGGGAAGCTAATATGGAATTCATTAACATTGAAAATGATTTAGATATGCGTGATCATAATTGGAGAATTTATTCTAAAAATACAATTTCACCACCTCATTTTTTCACTGAAACAGCAGTTATTAAAAATTCTTTAATTGTAGATGGATGTTATATTGCAGGAGAAATTAAAGACTCGATTTTATCTACTGATGTGCGTGTTAAGGAAGGAAGCAAAATAGAAAAAAGTGTTATTATGCCTGGTGCAACAATTGGAAAGAATGTTTTCATTAAGAATGCAATTATAGGGGAAAATGCTGTAGTAGGTGACAATGCAACAGTATATTCAGAAGGAGAAATATATGTTGTTGGTAATTCAGAAGTGATAGGGGTGGTTTCAAATGAATACTAATAGAGTAAGTGGGATAATTGATAATTTAAATTGTCATGGAGATTTAAATGATTTGATAGCTCATCGTCCATTGGCAATGCTACCATTTGATTGTAAATACCGTTTGCTTGATTTTCAATTATCAAATATTATAAATGCAAATATTCAGGCACTATTTCTATTGATGAACCAAGACGATATGCAGTCAGTATTTGATCATATTAATGGTGGAAAAGAATGGGGATTAGATTCTCTAAGGAACAAGTTTATTATGCATTTTAATAAGAAAAATCAAGAAGGTGAATATGAGCAAGGCTTTATTTCACATATTTTGGATTATTTACGAAAATCGAGTTCAGAAATTACCGTAATTATGGGAAGTAAAATGCTATGTAACATAGATTTAAAGGCAATTATTAAAATTCATAAACATAGTAATCGTGATATGACTGTAGTTTATAAACGTGTTACTTCTGAAAATATTTCTTGTAACAATTTATTAATTGATTTACAATCAGATGGAAATATTTCACTTAGTGATAATTGTAAGGAGAAATTAGAACCTAATGAAAAATACAACTTATGTATGGATATTTTTATCGTAAAAACGGAATGGCTTATAAAAGTATTAGAAAATTATGATGAAAAAGCAGAAAGTATAATCAAAATTCTTAGAGAAAAAATAAACACAATATCTTGTATGAATTATGAATATACAGGATATTTAAGTAACATTTATGATATACAATCATATTATCGTGCTAATATGGACATGCTTAAATCAAGTAAATTTAATTCATTGCTATACTCAAATCAAAAAATATATACAAAATTGGCAAATGAAGTTCCTACTTATTATGCACAAAATTCTATTGTAAATAATAGTCACTTTGCTTCAGGATCTATAGTAGATGGAACGGTGGTAGATTCACTGATTGCTAGAAGATGTAAAATTTCTGAATCTGCCATAATTGAACAATCTATTATTATGGCAAGCGCGAATATTAAGAAGAATGCATACATAAAAAATGCTATTTTAGATAAGAATGTAATTGTAGATGAAGGTGTGCGAATAATTGGATCTGATACTAATCCAATTATTATAAAAAAAGATAGCCATGTAAAAAATGATATTGTTAATAGGAGAAATCTATAAATCTATTAATGGTAAGAGAAAATATTTTAAAGAAATAAAAATTTAGAAGACCACTTTGGAGCAATAGTATGCTCTCAGTGGTCTTTATTTTTAAAAAATATAATGTGTCAAGTTTGAGATAATATTACAATTGATAGTATTTGAATATAGTGGTATTATATTTATTAATGAATTAATATAGAATTAGAATCGTATCATATATTAACTGATTGGGGAATACATATGGAATGCATGAAAGAGAAAATATTAAATCAAGCAATAAAAATGTTTAAAGAAAAGGATTTTGGAAAAGTGTCAATAGATGAGATATGTGATGAATGTGGAGTGACAAAAGGTTCATTTTATCATCATTATAAATCTAAAAATGATTTACTTATAAGTTACTATAACACATTAATAAAAAAAGATACTTATACCATTATGAATGAGATTATTACTATAGATTCAACTTATGAGCAATTATGGAAAGCTATAGAACTATACTTTATAGAAAGTATGTTAGAAATTGGACCTAATTTGTTTAAAAATGTAATAATAACTGATATACTTGAAAGAAACGAATTGATTCATTTATATATGGGTAGTAATGAGAGGTTGAAAGAATATTTTGAATTATTAATAAAGTTAATTGTAAAAGGTCAACATAATGGTGAAATAAGAAATAGTTTTAGCTCAGATGAATTATTATCTAGCTATTTTGCAGGTGTATTGGGCATATTTGTAAAATGGAGTTCTTCTGGAGGTACTTTTGATGAAAAAGCTGAATTGAGAAAATTATTTGAGATTATATTTAAACCATAACTTTTTATAAAATTAAAAAAAATAAATTTTAATATAGAAGTTGTCTGAATAGCGTAAGTTGTTGCTATTCGGGCAACTTTTTTTATTTAAAAGCAAACTATGAAGTTTAAATAAGTAAAAAAATAATTAAAAACTATTGACTAATTACTATTTGATGATAAAATTAAAACATAACATACTTGAGTATGTTTTTAATCAATATATAAATACTGAGGTTTATAAAAAGTTATAAAAAGATACCTGAGTATTTTAAAGCGTTATTTACTTTCAGCATAAAATATTTTGTAATTAAAATAGAAAGTGCTGGATGAAAATATAAAGATCTAACTTAAAAGTTAGAAAAATAAATATTTGTGGGATTTCACAATAAATTAGAATTTTTAGGAGGAAAAATATGTTTAGAAGAACAAAAAAAATAGCTTCATTATTATTAGCATCGGCTTCTGTTGTATCTTTAATGCCAACAGCTGCTTTTGCTGCAGATGTAAAAAAGGTAGACTCACAGGATGGTACTGTTTATAATGCAGTAGCTTATAAAGATGGTAAGGTTTATATTGATGCAGAAATCAATGATAAAGATGAAGCCTCTTATTATTTGGTTGGTGGAAAATACAATGAATTATCGGATATTGATGCTGGATCTGATACAGCAACTTATGGAACTAAATATGTAAATCTTAGTGATGGAGATAACTTTGTTGATTTAACAAATGGTAAAGTTACAGATGAATCTATTGATGAGAATACAAGAGATGATGCTGCAACTAATTTGAAAAAGAAAGTTAAAGCTGATACAGATGGAAGATATCTTAAAGATGGAAATAAATATGCAGCAGATTATGTACAAACAATAGATGAAACAAATGATATTCCAAATGCTAAATTCGGAGAATCATGGTATTATGTTAAATTGGCCAATAAAGATGCAACAAATGGATTTGCTGCTCAATCATCTAATGGTGTGGCTACTTTAAATGTATTTACTGATGATAATGGAAATTATATTGATGCTGATTACAATTTAGGAAAAATAAAAGTTACAACAACTACAGCATCAGTTGTTAAATCAGAATATATAGAAAATACAAATGACACATATGATACAGCATCATCAAAAGATTCACTTTCTGCAACTGTAGCACAAGATAAAGTAATTGGACAAGATAAGGATTATATATATAGAATAGTTACAGTAACTGTTAAAAATACGGATAATCACTCTACAATTTATGAAATAGGTGGAAAATCAATCTCTGATTCCAATGTATATAGACCTGTAACTAATGGATATGAGTTCACAGCAGTTCAAAAAATATCTAAGGCTCAAAACTCTGATGAGATTGGTGGAGCTAAATATGCTAAAACAGTTACAACTTATATAATTTGTGATGAAGATGGTAAAAAGGCTAGTGATGATTTTGCTAGTTATACAAATTTTGCTATAGCTAATGGAAAAGTAACTGGGTATACAATTTCAGGTAGCAAAGTTAAAATACAAACAGCAGAATTAAAATCAGATAATGGTTTATATTACACTGATTTAAATGATTCATCAGATGAGGATATTGAAGACAGTTCAAACTGTGTTGAAGTTGATGCTAATGGAAATGTTTGGAGATTAGATAGTGGAAATATTTATCAATGGGATAATGATTCTGATTGGAATAAAGTATATAAAGTAGACGGATCATTTAATAAAATGTCTGTTTATGATGCAGATAATATAGTTGCTTGGAATGAAGATGATGAAGTTTATGCAGTAATCGGAGGAAAAACTGATACTAAAGATGCAGATACAACTACTTCAGCAGCAGTTACAACTACTACTGCTACAGGATGGGCTAAAGCTGCAGATGGAACTTGGCACTACGTTAAGGCAGATGGAACTAATGCTACAGGTTGGTTACAAGATGGAGCTAATTGGTATTATTTAAATACAGCAGGAGTTATGCAAACTAGTTGGGTTAGTGACAACGAAAATTGGTATTATTTAAATGCATCAGGAGTTATGCAAACAGGTTGGGTTAATGATAATGGAACTTGGTACTACTTAAATGCATCAGGTGCAATGCTTTCTAATACAACTGTTGATGGTTATGTATTAGGAGCTAATGGAGCTTGGATTAATTAATAATATACAAAATAAGAATGTATTAGATTATAACTTAGTGAACCTTAATTAATAGTGATGTTTTGCAAAATTTATATTTGCTCTTTTATAAATTTAAGCAAAAATTTTCTACTAAATTTTAAAAATAGGAAGATTGCTGGAACATTTGATTCTGGCAATCTTTTTATTTTTATGTATTTTTAGATATCCTTGGCTTAACATTATATTTTGAAAAATACTTATGAATTACAAGTTCGAAAGTTTCAATGCAGTATCCAAAGAAAGGATTGGGATAATAATTGTCATTATCTAATTTTTCGCAGTCTGGAATTATGAAAGTGATATCAGAGTTTTTGGCTAGTGTACTTTGGGCATTTCCAGTAAATGAAATTACTTTTAAATTTCTTTCTTTTGCAAGCATACAGGTTTTTACACAATGACCACCTTCACCTGATTTTGAAATAAGCATAACTGAATATATTGTTTCTACATGGTTATCAAAAAGAATATCAAAATCTATAAAAGTTGATAGTACGCTCTTTTTACCAAGAACTAAGAGTTTCATATACATATACTTTGAAACAAGTTCTGAAAAACCTTCTCCAGATATTAATATATTTCCTTTTTCTATATAATCAATAAAATCATCAACAGCATTTTCATAATTAGTCGCAAAAATTTGTTTATTTTCTATAGCATTAATAAATTCGCTGCTATCTTCGGTGGATAATTTTAGTTTAAGTGAATATACTAATTCTACAAAACCATTATAGCCAAGTTTTTTTGATAGTCGCATTATTGTTGAAGTAGAAGTATATGTTTTTTTTGCTATTCCTCTTATACCTTCTTCCATGCAACTATCAAGATTAGTTAATATATATGTAATTACGCTTTCTTCTAGAGTCGTGAGTTTTATATCTCCAAACAATTTTGTTATATCAAGCATCTTATAGCACCTCTTATTTTAGAATTTTCTCTACTTCTATGATAACATGTTCCATTCCATGACAACAGGTTTCTAAAGCTTTCTAAAGTATTTAATTTATAAATATTATATAGTAATATGCAATTAACAGGAACAATAATTATGAAATATTTAGAAATGAATAGGAATGTGGCAATGATAAACAATGTTCAATGATTGAGGATCAAAGATCAGCGTAGGTTGGTTTCCTTTGGAAATCAAAAAAGGACAATTGATCACTGATCATTGACAATTAATATACAGATGAAGGAAGGTAATTGATATGAAACTAATTGTCGTTGAAAATTATGAAGAAATGAGCAGAGTTGCAGCAGATAAAATAAAGGCTGTAGTTAATGAAAAACCAAATGCAATCCTTGGACTAGCAACTGGAAGCACTCCAGTGGGAACTTACAAAGAACTTATTGAAATGAATAAAAATAATGAAATAGATTTTTCTCAAATTAAGACTGTTAATTTAGATGAATATATAGGATTAGGTGAAAAAGATCCTCAAAGTTATAGATATTTTATGAATGAAAATTTATTTAATCATATAAACATAAAAAAGGAAAATACTTTTGTACCTAATGGATTAGCAAAAGATATTGAGGAAGAGGCTAAAAATTACGATATGAAAATTGACGAGTTAGGTGGAATAGATATACAAATTTTAGGGATAGGAAGCAATGGACATATAGCATTTAATGAACCTGCTGATGCATTGACTTCTGGCACACATTTGACTCAATTAACTGAAAGTACAATTGCTGCCAACTCAAGATTTTTTAACTCAATCGATGAAGTACCAAAAACAGCATTGACAATGGGAGTAGGTCAAATTATGAAATCAAAGAGAATCTTATTGCTTGCCAATGGTGATAGTAAAGCTGATGCAGTAAAAGAAATCTTTTCTGGAAATATAACTAGCAAAAATCCAGCAACTATGCTTCAAATGCATAAAGATGTTACTGTAATAGTAGATAAAAAAGTAGGAGAATTAATTAAAAATAACTAATAAAAATTTTTAATGAACTTGTTATCTCTCTCATTTAACGTAATACCCATGAAAATCTAAAGTCTTAGATTTTCATGGGTTCTTTTAGTAATAAATCAAAAGGATATCAATTACTATGTTATAATATTACCTATGGAAATTATGATTTTTTTTATTAAAAGAGTGAAAGGGGTGATTCTTTGAAACTAAATGAATTAAAAGCAATAATATTTAAGTCTGCATCTAATGCTATGAAAAATGAAGGGGAAGAGCTTTTTAATAGAGGCTTAGTGACATATTTTAAAGGTAAGAAGATAGAAAATATTTATCATGTATATGGCAAAGTAACAGATAAAAGTAAAATTAAAGAGTTTAATACTCACATTAAAATTGATCTTCAAAAGAAAAAGCTAGAGGGAGCAAAATGTTCATGCGATGAATTCAAAGAATTTGCTTCAAATGGATATACCTTAATGTGTAGTCATATAACTGCTACTAGCTACAAATTTTTCAGTCTATTATCAAAGGGTCATAATGAAACTAGAGAAGATTCAGAAAAAAGTATTGTAGATAAGTATAAAATATGGGGGAATACTGAAACTACTAAGCTTATTCGTAAGACAGAAAAAGAGTCTGAGTATTATGAAGTGCTTACAGCTTCAAGAAATGAAAAGCTTATAATTAAGCCTAATGAACTCAGAAGATTTTTAGAAGGAATAGAAAATAGAAAAATCAAATTTAAGTTTGAGCATATAGAATTTACGGTACCAATTTTTCATAAGGATATGCCAATAACTTTTAATTTAAAGGATGATAAGGAGCGGATAATTTTATCTACTCATAAGCAGCTGCCCATACTATTAAATTCTAACAATGATGCTTATTACTTTAAAAATGAACTTTACCTTCCTTCAAAAAGTCAATGTGATAATTATGCAACATTACATGAAAAACTCAAGGCTTATGGAGAAATTGTTTATAGTAAAAATATAAAAACTTATATTGAACTAATTTCAATCTTAAGCAGTATAACTGAAAATATTAATATTTCAGAAAGTCTAAGAAACCTTGTATCTAACTCATTAAAAGTAGAGTTTTTGGTATTTGAGGATGGGGGTAGAATATATTGTGATTCAATCCTAAATTATGGTGGTAAAAGAGTTAATATATTAAATAAAAATAGCAGAGAAGATAATTTTATAAGGGATAATATGAAAGAAGAAAAATTACTCTTAGAAATGGAAAAGAGAAATTTTATCAAGATGAAAAATAAGTTCATGTTCACAGGTGGAGATGAGGAATTATTTGATTTATTAAAAGGTGTGGGAGATAGCATTGAAGGTTTAGGAAAGATCACTTTAGGAAATGGAATAAGTAATCAAAAAATTTACACTTCAGAATTCATTAAAGCTAATTTATTTGAGAATTCTGGAGAATATAATTTTTCTTATAATATTGGAAATCTAGAATTAAAGGAGCTAAATAGTGCCTTTGAAGCTTATAGAAGCAAGAATAGGTTCTATAAAACAAGAAATAATGATTTTTTAGATTTTGAAGATGATAATGTACGTGAATTTTTTAAGCTTTTGGAAGCTTTAAACATTGATCAGAACCTAGTAGATGGAAGTGTTAAAGTAGAAAAAAGTAAAGCATTATATTTATATGAAAATATAGTGAATAAGGGATTAGGCAGCATTAAAGGAACTAATGAGTTAAATGATATAGAAAAAAAATTAGCCAATATAAATAGCAGGAAAATATTTTTACCAGATGACTTTGTAGGAGAACTTAGAGAATATCAGATGAGGGGCTTTAAATGGTTTAAAACCATAAGTGAATTAGGCTTTGGTGGAATATTAGCAGATGAAATGGGGCTAGGAAAAACAATTCAAACAATTGCATTTTTGCTTTCAGAAAAAAGTAAAAGAAGCCTTATAGTTTGTCCTACTTCTCTAATCTATAATTGGAAAGAAGAATTTCAAAAATTTGCTCCGAGTCTAAACATACTAATTGTACATGGAGCACAAAGAATTGAAGAAATAAGTAATAGTAGTAATTATGACGTAATCTTAACAACTTATGGAACTTTGAGATCAGATATAAATTACTATGAAGATATTAGCTTTGACTATTGTATCATTGATGAAGGCCAAAACATAAAGAATGCTTCTGCTCAAAATACAAAAGTTATAAAAGAAATCAAAGCTAAAATAAAGTTTGCATTAACCGGGACACCTATTGAGTATCATTATTTTTAATATGTTAGGAATTAACAGCTATTAAATCATTCTAACTGCAAGGTTGAGTATAAATTGTATATGACAACCTGTAAATTTTATATACAATAACGATATCTATATATTATAGTTTGAAAACACTGATGAAGAGATAAGTGTTTGGGTATCGTGAAAAATCAAATTCATAAAGAAAATTACATTACGTGAAAGTTGAAACCTAATAAAAATAGAAGACTAGGAGTATAAAAAGACTATTTTGTTTATGAAAAGTTTATTCATAAACAAGGTATTCAAATAATGTAAGAGTATGGTATAATATTGTAAAGCATTACGGAAGGTTGGTTGAAATATGAAATTTCAGTTTTATTCATGTAGAAATAAAATATATAGTTTTAAAAATGTCCCTAGGATTTACCTAGGGACGTTTTATTTTTTAAACAAAACAAATTTGTTTTGTAGGAGTACGCTATATGATATAAAACAAAGAAATTAATTTTAATGACGGGGGTGATGTAAATGTTAGAAAGTAAATATGCAGAATTGAATATAGAAGGAATGCATTATGTTAGAGAAATTAAAAATGGTGAAGGAAAGAGGATTTTTTATATTCTAATGTCTCCAAAGAACAAACCTGTTAAGGAAGTATATGATTACTTAACTTATCGGAGTATTAAAAAAGGAGATAAATTAAATAGTATAAAAAGAACTGCTTATGACTTAGCGTATATATATGATTTTATGATGTTTGAATTACTCACTCCTGAATTAGTTGATTTCATGTACCTACATAACTTTATTGTGAACTATCTGTCAGTAATTAATCAGAATTTTAGGGTAAAAGACTGTATTAAAAGAAGCATGTTAACTAGAGTACCAGTAAGAAATGAATTTAATAATAATATGATTAAAGTAATAGACAAATTTAATTCTGGAGGAATGGCATCAGAGACCATCTGTGGGATAGTGCAAACAGTAAAAGCGTATTTTGAATATCTTGTGGAAAAGAAAAATAAAGACATTAATTTAGATGACATATTTGAGACATCATTGTTATATCCTGATTCCAACATAGATATGACTAGTTATGCAAAACATAAGAAAGAAGTATATACAATAAAAGGAATATTGATTGGTGCAGGAATTAAAATTAGAAAGAAATCAAGATATGGAAATCCAATTGATAGGGAATGTATTTTTGAACCTGAGGAGGAAAATGCATTTCTAGAAGCACTAAGAGAAGAAAATCCAATATATAGATTATATTTTTACTTGCTTTTAATAACTGGATTAAGAGAAGCAGAAGCAAGAGCAATAAAATATTTTGATTGTCCATTAAACGGATTTGAATTTGATTTTTTTAAGTTAGATTCACATATATGTTATTTGGGAGAAGATATGTGGAGAGTTAAAGTTGAAGTTGATCAAACTAATCCACCAGATTTATCAGTAAAATTTGATAAGCCACGAGAAGTTGAAATTAGTGATATGACAAGAATTTTAAAGAGTTTATTAACTGAAGCTTTATTGTATAGAAAACTAGTTTTGAAGAAAAAACGTTTAAAGGAGCATAACTTTTTATTTATAAATAGAAATGGGACAAGACTGAAATATAAAAGTGTTTATGATAAATTCTATAAGATACTTGACAAAGCTGGACTTGAGAAAAGGAAAGGGAATGGGCAATTAACTATACACTCGACACGTCATACATTTGCATCTACATGGATATATAGTATTCGAGAAAAAAAAGGCTTAGATATAGATTTGGATTTATTATGCCGAACTTTAGGACATTCAAGTCCTAAAGTTACTAAGACTACATATATGCACTTTTTTACTGAGCAGAAAAAAGAACTTAATAGGCAGATGGAAATGGCTAGAAAACAAAGGGGTGATCAAAATAAAACAGATTAATATTGATGAATTTTTAACTTTTTACACAGAAGTTTCGCATGCTTCAAATTCTTATAAGTTAGGTAAAAATCTATATAAAAAGTTTAGTATGAAGTACGATTCTATTGAAAAGTATCAAGATGATATCAAAGAAGGAACACGTCTGGATCCTGTATATCTATATACATCTATAAGATTAGAACTTAAATGTGATATTTCAGTCTTTAAGTGCAAAATTAGTAATGCGTATCATATTGCAAAATTTTTCAATATGATAGACGAGGACTTTATAAGAGTTTGCAATGAGAAATACGAAAAATGGAAGACAAATCGATATCGCATAAATGAAATATGCTCATTTCTTATCAAGATGTGTATTGTAACTCAAAAATCAAATATTAGAGAGTTTTCATTGAATGATATTAGAGATTTTGAAAAAGAATTAGTGCAAAGGTACAAAAATATAGACTATTATTATCGAACAAGAATTTCGCTTATTGAAAGAATAGTTACTGGCAGGATAAAGCCTTATAATGTACGAAGATTTATTAGAGATAACGAATATAAATATGGTACAGAGGAGATAGGATTTATAAATGTCATTGAAAGATATTACTCTTATTTGGATCAAAAACCATATAAAGATAAAAAGACAAGACAACAATACAAATCCGCTACGAAAAGATTTTTTAAGTGGTTAAAAGAAGAATTTCCAGATATCAATGAACTAAACAATATTAAAAGAATACACTGGGAGAAATATAAGAAAACCCTTATAAATATGCAGAAGCTTGCATCTGATACAAGAGAAGGATATATAAATAGTGTAAGTATTTTTTTTGAATGGTGTTACACAAAGGGATTTATTATGAAAGAAGTAGTAGAGTTAGGTGAACGTGTTTGGCTAAGAGATCATCATATATCTGAAAGTAATAAAAGAATGTATCAAAATAGGGAACATTATATTAAGGTATTTACTACAATATTAACATATGAACCCAATGATGAATTTGAATTGTTAGCACGGCACTTTCTACTAATAGCATCAGCATGTGGTTTACGCCGAAAGGAACTTTATTGGTTGGGACCAGATTGTATTTCATTTACTGAAGATGGCGTAGGAGATATAACTTCGCAAATACAAGAAAAGTCAGGAATTATAAATAAACCAACATCTATAATGCCTTGGGGAATTGATTCTGTTAATTTCCTGCAAGAAAGATTTAATAGTAGGGATAAAATTTTGTTCTATGATGATGAGTCAGGAAAAGAATATTATTCACTATTTGAATATGAAGGAAAAATATTATATAGAACTAGTGTTTATAGTTTTTTTGATAAAATAATGATTCTATCAGATATTCGCGATATAAATGGACAGATTGTATTATATAAAAATATTAAACTTCATGCTTTTCGACATCAAAAATTTAATGATATTTATGAGGTTACAAAAGGTAATTTAAGTGCAGTTCAATGTGATTCTGATCATAAGAGCATGCTAATGCTTAGAAATTATGTGGTTCAAGATATAGGAAAAAAGAAACAAGATGCAGTAAGAATGATAGAGGAGGGGAAAATTGTTGGTAGGGCAGCAGAAATACTTAATGCTATGTTAGAGACTCCATATGCTCCAGATCAGTTATTGGACATTGTAAAAAAAATGAATGTATCAGCAACATTTGTGAAAGAAAATATTAAAGAAACTATTAAGGATTTGGGATTCGGTTTTTGTAGTAGTGATTCATGTAAATTACGAAGGGTATGTGAAGGATGTATCTATTTTTTTACTTGTAGCAGATATTTGAAACAACTTCAGAGTAGGTACATAAATAATTTCTATATATTACAATACAAAATCATGAACGAGGATAAATACAAAATTATAGAAGAAGAATCATTTCAGGATTTTATTATCGATTTAAAGTATCAGGAGAAATGGCTTATTCAGTTGGGAATGTCCGAGCAAGAAATCCATAATTTAGTAAGCCAAATAAATGAGAATTGAGTGTGGAGTAAAATGGATTTATTGAGAGAATTTCAAATAGAAGAAGAACATAAGAATCTAAATATAAAAGAATACATTCAGTTTTTAGGTATAGAAGAAAATAGAGAGCATTTAAGTAAAGAAGAATATAATCAAATACTAAGTCTGCTTGTTAAACAAGGAAAGATGAGCACAATGACTAGGAAGCACAATATTAAGCTTTATGAAATGACTATACATAAATTTCCTAATGTTAATGATTGGGAGTCAGCGAAGCCAGAAGATAAAATTATACAATATCCTGTATATAAAATAACGAATATTAGATATTATCATATAATGCTAATGTGCAAAAGATTAAAAGGTGATTGGAATATTCTTGGCAATAAAGGATACCATTTCCCAGATATACTCACCAATGAGGAAAAATTTTTAATTATAAATTCTATGAAGGCAGCTAAGTATAACGAAGTAGGTTTTAAATATGTTTGTAATCAGTTCATAAAGATTATTCTTGCAACAGGTAAAGAATTAAAAGAGATTAGTGAAGATGATATATATAAATATAGAGAATTTCAATTAAATGCCAAAGCAAATAGAGAATTGTTTAATATTGCAAAACGAATTTCTAGAGTTGGAGCAACTTTAAATTATGAAGTGATTAAAAGAGATTTAAAGGAAAATAACCTGAACAATGGAAATGAAGTAATGAGGAAACACTATTTTCAATATATTTATAGAATAAATGATACACAATCTAGGTCAACAGCAAATCATTCAAAGCATATTGCGAGAATTTTTGTAGATTGGATTTGGAACAACTATTCAGAAATAGATAATTATATTGATATAAACATAGATCACATTGAAGAATTTGCTAACTGGAATAGGACAAGAATATCTGAAGGTACTAATAAAACTAGAACTATAAGTGTATGCAATAGTGAGTTAAGTAAATTAAGAGGATTTTTATTATATTTAAAAAAGAAAAATCTATTAAATTATGACTTGGTAAAATTTATTATTGGCAGAAATTGTGAGTTTTTTAAATTAAGGCAGAAACGTCCAACAATTCGCCCACTACCGGTACCTATCAAAGATAGAATTGCTATAGAAAAAGCAATTTATGGAATGGATGAATCCACAGAATATTTATATATTAAGAAAAATATGATGAAATTAATATATCATATGGCTTTACGACCAAGCGAAGTTATTTCAGCTAAATGGGACTGTATAACTGGAACTAAAGAAAGTCCTAACTTCCATGTCCATATGGCAAAAGGATTTAAGGAGAGGTATATACCACTTATACCAGAAGTAATTAATATTATTAAAGAACTACAAAATTTTAGCAAAGAGTCAATTCCAATTTATAAAGAATGGGATGGTGAGATGGTAAAGCGATTATTTGCATTTAATGATAGAGTTATTAATACTGAATCATTAAGAGATACTTTTAATAAATTATTGGTGGAAAATGGCATTGTGAATCATGATAATAAACCTAAGTATTCCCTCTATATATTAAGAAAAATTAGAATAACAACATGGTTGGAATTTGGAATATCTGAAATTAGTGTAGCTGAGATGGTGGGACATGAGGATCTTGAATCATTATATTATTATATCGTTAGTAAAGAATCAAGGACTAAAAATGCAGCTAAAGTCTTCAGTACATTCTATGAAGATGTCATTACTCAAGTTAAGAAAAATGGGTATTATGAAAAAAGTAATGATATTGTTCAATTTCAAAAAAACTACATTGAAGAATTAAGTAGACAATTGCTTGAGATAGAGAAAAAGAGTATTAATATGGTAGCACTTGAAATGGCATTTAAAGAATTTCCAGAGTTTGCTTTACCGTTACCATGTGGTAGTTGTCTTGCAATGATTCTAAATGAAGAAGATTTCGAATGTGAAAAAATGAAAATACCTTGCTTGGAGTGTAAGGATCTTAAGGTTGAAAATATACATATTAAAGTGTTTGACAATCTAGTTAAAAGGATATATATAGCAAGAAAACTACATAAAAAGAATAAGTTAAAAGGGCTAATTAATCGGGATGATTTGTTGCTGGAGAGATTAATAAGATTTTATGAGATTAAGTTTAATCTTTTAGCGGATGATGTTACAAAACATTTTGAATGTCTCTTTAAAGTTGCATTATCTAAAGAAAGTAGAAAGGAATGTAGAAAGTGAACGAAAAGAGTATGAGTATAAGAGGAATAAATGGGTCTAAAAATCTAGAAGAAGCAAGAAAGAGAAAAGTACAAAAAAACAAGAAAGTACTGTTAAAAACATTAAATTATTTTAGAACTGAAAAAATTCCATTAATATATGATGAGTTAGTGGAATTATCTGGATTATCTCTATCAACACTCAATAGAAATCCATATAAGGAAATTATTGCTGAATATAAGGACGAAGAAAAAGTATTATTAACGCCAAACCTTAAACAAGAGTTTTCAGCTATTTTGAGAGAAAATAAGAAATTGAAACAAGAAAAAAAAGAATTAGAGGAAAAATATAAGAGGCTTCAGAAAGAATATAGGTTTACTAAAGAGATGTTAGGACTTTAGGATTAAAATATAAAAGAAGTTGTCGTTGTGTGATTGTTTACAAATGGATTATCTAAAGATACAAATACCGTAGTTGCGATTTTTTAGGTGTAAATATACGGGACTAAATAGAGCTATCTAATAAAATTAATAGTGCAACTTAGTAAGTGAAATTATGATTGTAAGAATAATAAATAAAGTGAGGGTTAGAATAATGGATATTAAAGAAATTTTAACAGAGCAATTAGATTTCTATAGAATGATGATAAAATTTAAAAACAACTTAGTAAAATCAACTTATGGTGAGTTTCTTGTAGATTTGGAAATTTGGAAAGAATATGGAAAATGGAAATTTGAATTACGAGATGCATATGGAACAGGAAGTGATAATGATTTGTTTTTAGACGAAATTTATGAACTTGATAATCAAATAGAGGTTTTTAATTTATATCAAGCAATTATCAATTTTCATAAGGAATATGCTAAGCAAGCGAATGTTAGAATATGGTGTTGGAATGAGATTTCAGTTCCAGAGGAAATATCAAATAGAGAAACTAGAATATCAATAGATCTAACCACTATACAAATGGAAATATTGGAGGTGGCGTTATCTAAAATAAAGAGTAATCCGAATCACCTTTCGATAAATTTTCATGATAGTGGGCCAATAAACTATCATTTAAGAAATGATCATCTTGTTATGGAATACAAGAATTTAATAAAGAAGTATGAAAATAATTTTTATAATGGTGAGATAGAAATAATAGATTATTCTGAAAGGTATACGGATGAAGAGAGAGAAAAAGTTCTTGAAGAGGAGAGTAGATTGTCTATTGAAATTAGTGATTTATTTAATAGTGATGGTTTGTATAGAAAGGAAATTAATGAGTTAGATTGAGATATTAACATATTCAAAATTATTTTAGTATATTTGTTAGCTAACAGGGAGAAAATTAAATATATCTTTTATACAGATAATAAAAGATTTTTTGCTAACTAAAGAATAAATATAGATTAATTTAGATTATTATTCTATATTTATTCTTTAGTTATTTTGTCAATAAAAAGTTCATTTACCGATATATCTAGAGCTTCAGCAATGGCTTTTACTTCAAAATCATAAACTTCTCTAGAATCATTTTCTATTTTGGATAGCATTGGTCGATCAATATTTAGACCTCTCAGTTGAATTCTGGCGGTAAGTTCTTCTTGAGTTAATTTTCTAGTCTTTCTAATATTTCTTACTTTTCTTCCGATAATGTTCCTTTTCATAATAATAATCAATCCAATCGCTATAATTATGTATTAATTGTAATAAAATGAACAAAATAAAATGTGTGATAACCACACATTTTAAAAATTTTTTGAGGTGATTTGATGCAAGAGTATATACCAGTAGTTAAAGATATATCTTTATATAGAGAGATAGCTAAAAATTTAGTTAATCCGCTAGAACTTCCTAGAGAAGCAATAAGCAATTCAATGGATGCGGAATGCAAAAATATTAATATTGAGGTTTGCAGAAACAGTAAAGGGATTTTTTGTATTGAGATTGAAGATGATGGATGCGGTATGGATAGAGATAATATAAATAGTTTTTTTAATCTTGGGGATTCTAGAAAAGATGTACGGAGTATTGGTGAAAAAGGATTAGGGACTAAAATTTTTTTCAAAAGTAAGCGCATTATCGTAGAAACACAAAGAGAAAATAAGAGACTTAGAGCTGAGATGATTGAACCATGGCAAAAATTAAGTAATAACATGATTCCAAGCTATACCATTGAAGAAATTACAACCCAAACAGGAAGAAATGGAACTATTGTTATAATAGAAGGATATAATATGGATAATCCTGAAAAAACATTTAATTTTGATACCTTAAAAGATTATATCTTATGGTTTACAGCAGGGGGAAGTTTTAAAACTTTATTTGCAACATTTAAGGAGTTAAATAATTATGTTAAAAATATGCAAGTAGCTCCGAGAATATTTATAAATGATAAAATAAACAATATTAAAGAAGAAATTGCAGGAACACATCAGTTCTTTCCGCCACAAGAGAACCCTCCTATGGATATTAATGAGAAAGTATATAAACGTTCAGTAAATTATTGTAGACATTTTGGACCATATCATCGAAGTACTAATATTAATGGAGAATATGTGTCTTTTCAAATGTATGGCACAGTATCAGGCTATAATTGTAGAAGAAGTGTATGTAAATTAAAACCTAATGAAAGATTAAAAGGAAGATTTGGATTATATCTAGCAAAAGATTTTATTGCATTTAGTAAAAAATCTAATTTGATATCTGATCCTAATTATCATCATTTTCATATTCTTGTTAATTCACAGAACTTTGAATTAACTGCGGATAGAAATAATATAAGTAACGAAGATGATCCTAAAATAAAATGGGTACTTGATTCTGTTAAGAAGATAATAAGTGATGATATAATGCCTATAACTGAAAATGTATATTTTAAAATGAGGAGAGAAGAAGAAGAATTAAGTTATATTATTGAAAAAAATTTATTACTAAATAATAGGTTAAAACAATTTGTAGAATTAAGAGATTTAAATATAGATGGAATTCCAATAGTAAAAGTTCCTGATAATGAAGCACAAGCTATAATATTATTAACAGCAATATTAAGCAACGATAAATATAAGAAAAATATTAATGGAATAGAGAGTATTGCTCATTATTCTCATCAATCAACTACTGATTTAATTTGTTTAGATAGCAAAGGAAAAGCTAAATTAGTAGAGGTAGAATATTTATTGAGCAATATATTTAAGCATGAACATCCATATAAAACATTTGATTATATTATATGTTGGAAAATAGATATGGAAGTAAATGAACGTAGGAAACTTGTAGATGGAGTTGAATTGAAATTAATTAAAGACAATAATCTATGGTACTTAAAATATGGGGTAGAAAAGATTATACCTATTATTGTTTTATTTGATGTTGTAAAGGAGATAGAGAAGAAAGATTTAGAAATTCAATGCATTATTTAAATTTATAATAACAACAATGATTATTTTGTTATTATAAAGCATATTGAAATTAAATATAAAGCTGTTAATATCCTATCGTCATTATAGTTTATGAAGTTTGTTAATAAAGTTAATTAAATACTTCATACAATTTCTATGTTATGATGATAGGTCTTATTTAAATTGTTTCAAGAAACTTATTAATTATAAGACATGGGATTTAAAGATAAATGCATTCATTTATGATATATAGAAACAGGAATTAGATATTAGGCATCAATAAGTATATATAAATACATTTAATACATATATTTTATTCATTATGATTAGGTGGTATAATTTACAATATAATGAAGTTTATCAGAAAAAATAAGGAGTATTAAAGGTAATATTGATATCTTTTTAAGATATTAAATCTTATAAAAAAGCATGAAAAATATAATTTCAAGAGATAATTCAAATATTATAGAAGAAATGTTTAATGCAAAGTAAAGAATATATAATAGCTCAAGTAAATGAAATATTGGAAAATCATACTGTATATATGAATCTTCCACAATGAACTAGAGAAAATGTAGCTCTCTTATTATACCAAATTTTAGCAAATAGTGATATGATATAGAAATTTTAAAGTTAGTAATTTAGAAAAAGTATATAACAATGCTTTGAATTAAGAAAAATTAATAGGAGGACGAGAATGGAAGGGTATTTAAAAAAAGCAGGAGAAGAGTTAATTAAAAAATTAAATTTGTTTAAGATAGTGCAAGTTATATTTGTTATAGAATTATATTATTTAGCATTCAATTCACTTTTGAATTTACTAATAAAGATTAATATATTTATACCTGTAGAAATATGCAAGTATAATACTATGATTCTTGATTATTTTCAACAGTATAAAGGATTTGTAGGATTATTAGCATTTGGATTGTTTATATACGGATTAACATTTGAATTACTCAATTTTACTCCAATACTAAAAAATTATGAGGTGATACTTATCTATGGAGATTTAGGGATATTTATTGGTGGGTGGTTGATTTTAATATGTATAACATATAAGGCATATTCATTTTTAAATGTATGGTTCATATTATATGTTCCGTTATTATGCATTACTTTAAATACAATAAAAAAAATATTAAAGTATATAAATGATAATGTAGAATGGATTGACATTCCTATGATAGATTCATAAGATTTTATGAAACACACTTGTGCTATAAAAAAGAGAAAATTTAATTTAAAAGATTGTGATTATGTCTATAATGGGAAGTTTATTTGCATAGAGCTAAAAAGTATTTAAGGATGGTTTAGGATAATGAATAGTTAACCTTATTATAAATGGCGTATAGTATATATAAAATATTAATTTGTTAAAGTAATAAAGTTTTTATTTCCTTTAACTTCTGGAATTATAATAATCTCTTTAGATTATTGTAGGTGGATGAAAAGGAAATGAATTAAGAATAATAAGTAATAAAAAGAGGAGGAATCTTAATGGCACTTGAAGCAGGCGGAAGGGCGGATAAGCTGGGAAATCGTCATGAAGGCAGATGGCTAGTCAAGCAGTTTTTGCGGTTATTAAGAGAGGAGCTAGAGTCTGTAACTATAGAATCTATTGGCGATGATGAGCATGGTGTTGATATTTGGATACATTATAAGGGTGGAGTTAGGCAGGCTCAACAATGTAAAGCAAGAAACGGAAGTAATGAACATTGGACCATCGGAGATTTAAAGCAGAAAGACATTTTGAGAAATATGAAGTTTCAATTAAATAGAGATAAAAGTCATGAATTTATGCTTGTTTCCGGAGTAGGCTTTACTAAGTTAGCAGATGTATGTGAAAGTGCGCGTATGTCGGATGGCAACTCAGAGAATTTCTATAAATATCAGATTATTGAGAAAGGTCAGTCAAGAATAAAGATTTATAGGGAATTTTGTGTTGCTATAGATTTGGATCAGGAAAAAGAAGAAAACAGAGCTGAGGTTTTTGATTATCTTAGACGGCTGAAAATAACTGTATATTTAGGTGATTATGAAAGTAAACAAGATTTATTAACGGAAATCAGTATTTTGTTTGCCGGAGATACAGAGTTTATTTATAATACATTGATAAATTATGCTGAGGAAAATGACAGGCTCGGCAACCCAATTCATTGTGATGATTTATATAATTTTCTAATGAAAAATGGAGCGATACCCAAGTATTTGACTAGAGATACAAGAATATTTCCAATAATACAGAAACTTAGAACTGAGTTTAAAGAATCAATCTTTCAAAATTTAATAAATAAGAGCATTATCTCTAGAAGTGAAACGGATGAATGTTTTAATGCATTGCAAAAAAGTGGATTAGTTATACTACACGGAAATGCGGGGATGGGTAAAAGCGGAGTATTGCTGGAGCTAATGGAGAGATTAGAAATAGAAGGAATATCATATCTGCCACTAAGGGTAGATAGAAAGATTCCCAAAAACTCCACGTTACAATATGGTAAAAGTATGGATTTACCCGATTCACCGGTCCAGTGCATAAATGCAATTTCCGGTACAAACCCATGTATTTTAATAATTGATCAACTTGACGCAGTGCGGTGGACTAGCAATCATTCGCTTGACGCTATGGATGTTTGTAAGGCATTAATTAGGGAAGTATTATCATTAAGAAGAATAGATAAAGATATTAAAGTTCTGATAGCTTGTCGTACTTTTGATTTAAATCATGACCCTGAGATAAAAAATTGGTTAACCGTTCAAAGTAAAGATAATGAACAAGTCTGGAAAAGGATAGAAGTTAATAGATTATCAGCAGAAAATGTTATGTCAGTAATAGGCGATGTTTTTAATAACATGGCATTTGAACAAAAGGTATTATTATCAATTCCACAAAATCTTGCTATGTGGTGCGAGTTAAGTAAAGAAAATATGGATGCTACCTTTACTACATCTATTGATTTATTAAGGCAATTTTGGAACAAAAAAATTAAGGACATTGAAAATGAAGCTATAAATTTTAGTGATTTTAAAAGTACTTTAGATAGATTTATTACATATTGTGAAAAAAATGGAACAATATCTATACCGTCAAGTTATGTAAGGGCGTTTTCTGACAAAGTGATTGCTGCTCTTCAATCAAATGGAATAACACAGCAGCAGGATAATATTATTAGTTTTTGTCATCAGAGTTATTTGGATTTTCTTATAGCTGAGAAGGTTGTGAATGAAATAGCTGAAGGAGGAGACATACTTACTTGGATTGGAAATAAGGAAAAACAGACGCTTTTTAGACGAGAACAGCTCCGTCAAGCTTTGAACTTATTATTTGAGGAATCTCCAAACAAATTTATCAAGATAGTTAAAGATATTCTTTTCTCCGAAAAAGTCAGGTTCAACTTTAAACATTTAGCATTAGAAGTCCTGGGCCAAAGTACCAAGCCTAATAGAGGCCTGGAGAATATTATTATAATTCTTCTTGGTAATCTTCACTGGAAGCAGCATGTAATAAATACAACTATCATCAATAATGAATTTTTTGTCAGACTTTTAGTTAAAAACAATATAATAGATGATTGGTTGAATTCGAAAGACAAAGAGGAAGTAAATCAAGGCATGAATATTCTGCAATCTGTTTGCATAAAGATGCCTGATGAGGTTGCTGAATTGTTAAAACCACATATAGATAAAAGTCCGGAGTGGAATAGAGCAATAAATGGTGTTATAGGAATGGAAATAGAAAGAGATTCTGAATCTTTATTTAAAATGAGAATCGATTTAATGGAAAAAGGAGAATATCCATATTTAATTAACTGGAAAAACGTTTGTTCAAAGACACCAATCAGAGCATTAATACTCCTACAATCAGCATTAAAACTTTTAAATGACAATGAAATTGATGATATTAATAAAGAGAATCAGAGAAATAGACTATACAAGTGGTATGATATGGATTTGGAAGCACTGCTAATGGTAGCCGATAATGAACCACTTTCTTCATGGAATATGTTGATAGATGAGTATGTAAAATTAGCTGTACATGAATTGGATGAATCTTATTGGAATTATCACCTGCTTTATGAGAATTATGAGCATGGTCAAATACAAATAGAAAAGGGAATAATGAAACTACTTATTAAAGCAGGAATGGATTTGGTTCAGAATAGTCCCAAAACTCTTATAGATAAAATTAATCAAATTAAGTCATATAATTCATCAACGTTGAATGCGATGATAGCAAAAATATTATCAGGTATTTCTAAAGAATATGCTGATACTGCAATTGGCTGGTTGCTAGAGGATATTACAAGACTTGAAGTAGGTAATAGTATAGGTGGTCCTCACTACCTATTAGCAAGCGAAATAATTCTAAACCAAAGTCCTTATTGTTCTACAGATATATTTACAATGATTGAAGATAAAATATTGCGGTACCATGAGATTAATGAAATTGAAAATGCCAAATATTATTTAGGAATCAGGAAACAGGGATATTACTACCACTATTGGGGTAGGGCCCAGTATCTGCTTTTATCATGCTTAGATCAGGAAAGAATGAGTAAGAAATCCTTGGCGTTATTGAGCGTATTAAAAAGAAGATACGTAGGTTACACTAGAGAGGATATTATGGGAGTTAGAGATTTTCATACACATTGGATTGGTTCTACACTAGATAAAAATCTCCTAAAGATAAGTGAAAAAGCATGGATTGATATAATAAAAAATAAGAATATTTCTTTTGATCATTCGGGGAAGACAAAACGCATTGATAAAGAACATAATGCTGAATCATCAGTATGGCAATTTTCGAAGAGTTTGTGCACTGTTGCAAAGTATTATCCAGAAAGATTCGCAAAATTATTGTTAAATTTTCCACAAGAAACTCATCCTCCATATATCTCTGCTATATTTGATGCTTTAAGGTTAGTTAAAGTAGAGGATAACTTTCCTGAAGAAATTAAAAGAAGTTGGCAGCCAGCATCAATAGAAACTATAATAACTATTTTAAATAAGTTTAAATGTTTAAATGATCGCAGCATTGCAATTTCATTTTGTAGGCTGATTAATGATAGGTCAGAAGAAACATGGCCAGTGGAAATAATAGATAGATTATTATCGTTGGCAATGAATTTTCCTGATCCACAAAATGGACAACTTAATGTATGGGATGCTAAGTGGGATAAAAATATGGATAGTGCAACAATACACACTCTCTTTGATAATACAATTAATTGTGTTAAAGGGATAGCAGCAGAGGCAATTGGAAGATTATTATGGAATAATAAGAATCTGATTGATAAGGTAACTCCCGCAATTGAGACACTTATTCAAGATTCTCATCCGGTTGTTAGAATGGCATCAGTGTTTGCACTTATGCCAATTATAAACATTAATATAGATAAGGCAGTTGAATGGTTCAATATTGCGACGAAAGATGATTTGAGGATACCGGGATCTTATTATTCTATAAAGTTTATTAATTACACTATAAAAACTCATACAGAAATAATTTCATCTATAATAGGCAAAATGCTTTTATCATCAAATGAAGAAATTTTGGAAAAAGCATCAGAAATGATTTCAGCATATAATATTTTTTATGGAATATTTGATGAAGATTTAGAGAAATGTTGTAATGGAACTGTAAGCCAAAAAAAAGCAGTAATATTAGCTGCATCTCATTTGATAACTAAACCTGATTATGCTGCAAAATGTAGAGAAATAATAGAAAGATTCATAGATGATGATAATGAAGAAGTAAGAAAACAAACTGGATTTGCTTTTGATAGAGATATCATCGAAGTTAAAGATAATATACAGTTTGTGAAGAAATATATTTCATCCAAAGCTTTTTTAGATGATACAAGGTTATTGTATATATTGCAGGACTATAAGGATAATTTACTGGATTTTTCTGATATAATTTTCAGCATATGTGATGCCTTTTCAAATATGAATAATAAGGAACTGAAAGTAAGCACTTATAGGTTAAATTATAGAGTTGAAGAAGTATCGGAATTATTATTAAGACTTTATGATCAATCTTTTGACTATGATGATAGAATTTTCGATAAATGCCTTGATGCATGGGATGATATGTTTGAAAGTGGAATTTTACACATAAGGAATTTGACAACAGGGATAGACAGCTAATCAATGAGAATCATATTTTAGGGTTAGAATTTTTGTATCCATTTAAATAAAAGTTATAATTGTAAGAACATATTAGAAAATTTTAATATGTTCTTTTTATAAAAAAGCTCTACATTATAGTCGTTACAGAATCATATTATAAATAAAATACAACGTCCTATTATCTATATATCCATTAGGCTAATAACAAGAAGTTAAAGTATATAAAGGTTTTATTTAAAAAGTGTAGTTAATGTAAATAACTGCGAAGTAAAGATTATTCATAGCAAATTATACGAAGTTAGGCAGAAAAAAACTCAAACCTTTGATTTGGGATTGAGTTTAAATTTACAGAAGTACTCCTAACTTTTGATAATTACAATAATGTGTAGGAGAGTTGCAGCATTAAATAGAAGGAGAATTTTTTATGGAAATACACAATCATAATCTGAATATTCATTACTCATCACCAGAGGGTATATGGGATAAGTTAGCATGAACTATATACTGAGATGCCGGGGTGGAGTGGTTTTATTTATGGAATTCCTCATTGGTATGCACAAGATAATGACAAAAGAATAATTAATGCTTCAGTTGAACCTAGTGGTTTGCAATTTTATGCTGAAATGCAGCAAGAAGAATGGAATATGTGGTTTGAAATGTTTAAGAAGGAAGCTTCAGCAGTATTAGGTTTTGAAATAGGAAAACCAGAAGCTGGGTTTGAGTTTCATAATCTATAGAATCAAATTCCCATTATCTATATAATACAAACAAAATTAGAATAAAGGTATTAAAAGTATACATAAAGTGGCTTGTAAACACTAGTTTTTTGTTACTCTATCTGAGCAAAGCTATTAGAGTTAAATATGAAATATGATTCGTGATTAGTATGTTATATATGGATTTCCCAAACAATAATTGTAGACACAAGATATTAAGTAATCTCCTGTGTTTTTTGTTTATAAGTTTGCATATATGCTCAATGCGTAAACGCCAGATCAGGCGTACTGGATAGAAATATAGCCGCCATTTTTGCGGCAAATTGAATTATTTATTTTATTTTTTACATTCAATTGGAAGTTTTTCAGACCAAGTGAGACGCTTTTCTAAGAAATCAAGATTAGTATATTCCATATGCTTCGGAATTTCTGTAAGAACAAACTCAAAATAATTGTATGGATTTAAGTTATTTGCTTTTCTTGTTTCTGCAATGTTATAAATTATGGCACTAGCTTTAGCATCATCTATAGTGTCAATCAAATGTTAGTTATGTTTTCCTATGTAGAAACCACAAATACTATCTACGACATGTTATCCTTATATGAAGATAACATGCCCGAAACAGTATACGACCTTTTACTATGGGAAGGAAAAAATTGGCTTTTTAGTGCAAGTCCCAAAGGAGCTGAAGCCAACGCAGTAGTTTATAGTATGGTTGAAACAGCCAAGGCTAACGGTTTGAAACCGTATAGTTATAGTTACCTTGAATTTGGTTTGAAAATTTGCCCGGTGTCCAATTTGAAGCACATCCTGAATTTCGGGAAGAATATCTTCTCTGGGGCACATGTAGGTTCAGGTTTCTTGCAAAAAGAATTAATAAGACAGGAATTGCCACTCTACTGAATGGCAATTTATATTTTTACACTAACATCATGTAGTTTTCATGATATTGAAGTTGATGAAGGTGATTATTGGAATAAATATACACGCAAAATTTATAAATGATTTTGATACTAAAATGGTTAATTTCTATTTTATTTTTGACTAATTTCCCATCGGTCGTTAAATTTCGTGCTAGAAACTTATCTAAAGTCTTGTTATAAAGATATACTATAATTCATAAGAGTGCATTCGTGCTCTATTTTGGTGAGTGGAAGGCGGAAAAAAAGCAGAAGTTTTACTTGATAACACCAAAATATTCATATAAGAAGAACTATTTTTCAGTAATTTATTTATTGTATACAAAAGATAAACCTCTTGCAGCATTTGATGATATACGATTTCCATTATATTGTATCGTAATCTTATTATTGCTGAAAAAAGAATTATTAGAAAGTCTAAGAATTCCCGTTTTAAGTTCTGCTATGCCATGTAATGAACTCCACTCTAATGGCCAACTTAACATTTCTTCTAGCCAATCCACTTCATTTTTCATGCCATTTTCTCTACCTAAAATTAACTTTGTATTGACTAATTTATTACTTTTTTCACAATGCAAAGTGCATGGTAAATATCCAAGTAAATCTATTCCTAATGGTCGGAAAAATATATTTAAAATTTGGTTATATTGAATTTGATTTTCACTTATATAATTGTCTAATGGTGCTGTCAAATCTATTACTGAAGTATAATCATTATTATATTTGTCTTGAAGATTTTTAAGGCAACAATAAGAAGCACCTAACAATTTATAAATTAAGTTATAATCTTCATTATTTAAACTTTTATGAAATGTCTCTAGGTCAAGAGACTTACCAACAATTACCCTTTCAAATATATCTTCTTTCCTTCTAGGAAGTAACTTTAGATGAACTTTATGTTTGGCTGCATATTCATGAAATTCAAATAGTCTATCTGTTGGTACTCGAATTAATGAAATTGGAACAACACCGTTTGAAACAGATAATATTCCTATTCTTGCCAAAGCTATACGTATATTGAAAATTCGTGACTTCCAATATAGATATTGTTTTTCTCCTACAAAACTATATTCAACGAAGCTTGGGATTTTAAATATTTTTTCTTTTGAATATTCAATAGAACTTTCGATGTTTGATGGCATACTTAAACATATGCTTTCTAATGTGGTTTGAATTCCCTTTTCCCAATAAGATAATAACTTTTTCTCTATATAATAACGTGTTGGTTCTTCAGTTATTGTATGCTCTCCATTCTTTAAAAGCGTATTCTCTAGATGAGAAAATAGTTCTTTCAATACATTACAAAGCTCTGATTTATTTCTCCAATCACCATTTAGTGCAGTTCCAGGACATTGACCTTTACATATTATAAAGAAACGACACCCCATACACCCCCCATATTCTTGAGGTGTATTATATAAAGCTATATACCGTTGAAATCCTTCTTTATTGGCTTTAATAAAATCAACACCATCTTTGTTAGTTCTTCCACAATTATACATAAATATACTGTCATCAATTCCTTTTACTGATTGTGTTGCATATGGATCACAACAATGCCAAACACAAGATGTACTTCTATCTTTACCTAATAATTCATTCTTTATCTCATCTATAATATCGATATTAATATATTTTAGCTCTTCTTGTAATTCTATAAATTTAAGTAAAGCAGATATATTTTCTTCATCACTAAGACTATATTGTTGACGAATAGATTCAGATTCAATCTCAAGTAGGTGAAGTCGCATAGTTAAAATTTGTAATTTATCTAATTCACGAATCCAATTTATGAGTTGATCTAATCTCTCTTTTGATGCATTGAGTTTATGTAGTGTAATAATTAATCCAGGAGGTCGATGCTCATAACATAAACGCTTTATGTTATTAATTGTTTTCTTAGTATTCTCTCTTGTTGTCTTTATACTATTTTGCCATCTTAAATCATTTAGCTCATCAGGGCCATCAATAGATATTCCTACATCAACATTATATCTATTAAAAAGTTCTATATGTCTATCATTAATAAGAATTCCATTAGTTTGAATCTGATTTCGTCCAAATTTTTTTAAACCTATTTCAAATAATGTTTCTAAATCTGAAATTGGCATAAGTAAAGGTTCTCCACCAAATAAAACAAAAGGCTCTCCTTCTCTTTCAATAGACTTTATAATTTTCTCAATATCATATGTTTTTTTTATAGTTTTAGACTTTCGTTGGCTATTCTCATAGCAGTATTTACAATTCAAATTACATTCAACACCTAATGCTTTTATTTCGACTGACATAATAACCTCCATTTCAATACAGTTATTCCAATAATAATTCTTGTTATTTTTTGACGTTAATATAATAGGATAGATTTTTTATATACATTTATATTAGAATCAACTGTTAGTATCAATAGGTAATTGAGTATCTGTATGAGATCTGGCAACATCATGATGAGGGCCATAGTCAACATACATATGAGAACCTGATATATTGTCAGCAATTCCTCGGTGAGGATAAAATATATCTACATGTTCATTGACAATATCTAGATGAACTCCTGATACTTTCTTTATAACAACATTGATATCTTCAATTGAAATATTTATTTTTTGAAGTTCTTTTATAATATCATTTTCATTTACATTAGCTCCTTTTAGTGCTTTTATCATATCTTCTGTATCATATACCAAAATATCTTTTGTTTTGTTTATGATATCACTTGGTGAAAGTTGATGAATTCCAGCCAATATACTTCCAATATGTTCCGGTGATTGATCAACGTCTTTAAGCATGCCATCTTTAAGCATAGATAACCAATAATCCGAATTCTTTAAAGTCAGAATAAGAATATTGTTCATATTTTCCCATAGAATATCCGATATGTTCAACAATGCTTTTTCTTTAGCTGTCAAATCAATTGAAGGTATAGTACAATGAATACCAAAAAAATCAAATGTCCCTTCACAAAGAACTTGGGAAGTTCCATTTTTGAAAGTCATATGTAGAGCTAAATTCACCAAAACTTTTACATCTGTTTTTCCAAGAGAACCTGCATCTAAGTGCCTATTTATCCCAATTGCAAAATCTCCATTTCCAATAAAATTTGAACTATTATCTAAACTGCACTCTAATTCTATTTTTTCAATAAAAGGTGAAACTGATGCATTAAAAGAAATAGAATTAGATTTTATATAGATATATGTGTTTAATATATCTAAACCAAGCAAATGAATATTTCCATTTAACAGAAAATGAGGTTCTCGTAACATACTTTCAGTTTCCATTGGTTGAGAAAATGTAGAAAAAGAAAGTTTAGGACCGTTACTATCTTTTCCAGTGATAGAGAAAAAATCAGGCTTAGAAATTATAATAGGGCCAATTTCTGTTTGCATTTTATTTTTATTAGCTTTTTCTATAAGTGCTTCTATTTCATCATCTGATTGCCATTTATTATGTCCAAATAATCTCAGAATAACTTTTAACTCAATTGGTATCTTAACAATCGCTTTAAGCATTTATCAATATTCCTTTCATCAAATATTTAATTATGGATAAATTCTTATAGATAATTGACTCTAAACATTAACTCATTTTTAATCCAATTTACTATTTAAAATAAATTGATATTATATTCATAATGGCAAATTAAATAAATTAAGTTATACTGTTAACTATCTATAATAAGAAATAATTAAACAAATCTTTGTATACTAAATTCTAATAACTAAAATGTACATTATTAACTCTTACTATCAACATGTACCTTATTATCTGTATGTGGTGGTATGACTTCATCTTTATGTGGTGTTGTTATATTTACTCTAGGAGTAACAACCATATCGGTATAATTAGTAACGTTTGTATGAGGTACAACTGTAATATCAGTATGAAAGCCAAGTCTGCGAGTGTCAGTATGCTGTCTTGGGGTATCAAGATGATCTCGCCTGTCTATTCTCTTTTCTGGAGTATCAAGATGATTTTCAGGTACATCTACATGTGGGCCAGATGGAATATCAATGTGACTAACAGTAATATCTACATGTACATCTGAAAATACATTCTTTATGACAGAATTAATATCCTCTATTGAAATATTTATTGCTTGAAGTTCTTTTATAATATCATTTGCATTTATACCAGCGCCTTTTAGTGCTCTTGTCATGTCATCTGTACCATATCCTAAAATATTCTTTGTTTTATTCAAAATATCATTTGGTGAAAGTTGATGAACTTCAGCTAATATACTTCCAATATGTTCTGGTAACAACTCAACTTCTTTAAGTATGCCTTCTTTAAGCATAGATAACCAATAATCTGCATGCTTTAAAAGCATCATTATAATATTATTCATACTTTCCCATAAAACATCTGATATGTTCAACAATGCTTTTTCATTAGCTGTCAAATCAATTGAAGGTATAGTACAATGAATGCCAAAAAAATCAAATGTTCCGTCACAAAGAACTTGGGAAGTTCCATTTTGGAAAGTCATATGTAGTGCTAAATTCACCAAAACTTTTACATCTGTTTTTCCAAGAGAACCTGCATCCAAGTGCCTATTTATCCCAATTGTAAAATTTCCATTTCCAATAAAATTTGAACTATTATCTAAACTGCACTCTAATTCTATTTTTTCAATAAAAGGTGAAACTGATGCATTAAAAGAAATAGAATTAGATTTTATATAGATATATGTGTTTAATATATCTACACCAAGCAAATGAATATTTCCATTTAACAGAAAATGAGGTTCTTGTAACATACTTTCAGTTTCCAATGGTTGAGAAAATGTAGAAAAAGAAAGTTTAGGTCCGCTGTTATCTTTTCCAGTGATAGAGAAAAAATCAGGCTTAAAAATTGTAATAGGATCAATTTCTGTTTTGGCAGATATGCCTTTGTTAATTTCTGCAACTATTCTAAGTTGTGCTTTAAAAAATAAATGATTTATTTTCCCCTCCATATGAAACCCTTGAGGAAATTTTAATGAACCTATAAATGTATCTTGAGGTGCACAATAAATCTGAGGTTGAACCTCTACATTAATATGATTGCTTTTTAATAATAAAGAATAATGTGTCATAGTTACTAAATTTGTTAGAGTCCATCTAGAATCTTTATCAACTTCAACTAACAAAACTTCATTATTGGCTTTGGGAAAATCTAATTTACCATATTCCCAAAATGCAGATGAAATACCTTCATAATTTCTACTTCTAAGCATCTCTGAAGCACTAATTGGCATTTCAAAAGCATTTATTCCACTTAAACCAATGGAACCTAAAATTTCGCCCATAGGCATAGGAAGAAACTCTCCAGTGAATAATTTTACCAAATCATTTAATGTTAGACTGTTTATAGATCCTGCTATCATACTTTGACTTGGATCAGTTGAATTAAAAAATAATGCAATTGAACTATCAAGATTTTCTATATTTATATTTCCGTAAAATCCAAAACTAGGAATACCAATATTGTTTAATCCAATTATTAAAGATAGATTATTAAGTTTAATTGGTAGTGGATTAAAATTAATACTTCCATTGAACGTTCCAGAAATTAATACTCCAGTTGGAAACACACTTGCTATAACATTAACTTGAATTAGTTGACTTTGAATTATAGTATTAACCTTTGCTTCAAGAAATACATCTATATTATTACTTCTAAACAATGCCCCTAATTCACCTTCTATTGTAGTACCAGCTTGAATTTCGGTAAAAAATGGAATAAATAATTTTGAATCAGCTGTTGGATCAGGCAAACTAACAGCTACCGTAAAAATATTCTCTGTACTTTTTATTACATTAAAATAATTAACCAAAAGATTTAACGCCTCATTTTTAATAATGGCAGAAGGAATAAGTATAGATAACCCCTCATCTAAAACCTGTTTTGCTATTGGAAAATTAAAATCTTTATATTCAAAGAAATCTGCTATTTCATGCGCTTCTTTTGACAATGATTCCAATTGTACTTCATCGGATAATATGCACATTGACATTTTGTTGACATTCACAATAGATTCTAGTGATTCAAGAGTTTCAAGTCCTGGTATCTTCGAAAGATTTGATAAGTTAATATCAAAAATCAATGAATAGTGCCATTTTTCTTTATAGAAAATAGAGAAAATGATAACTCCTAAACCTTCTATATTTGCTATTGAATTAAAACTAGGCTTACCATTAATAAATTTAATTATTGCTTCAGATGGTGGTAACATTAATTTTGATGAATAGTTCCATTTTAAAGTATTTCCATAAATGCTTTCAAATAACTTGAGAAAATTAACTCTAGGATACTCAAGTTGTAATATAAAATCTCCTGGAAGTTTATAAGACAAATTTAAAACTAAATCTTCATCTAGTTGTATTTCTCCATCTAATTGACCTTCAAAACCTTTAGAAGTTTTAATTAGTTTTAACTTAATATTACTTATAACCAAAGGTGCTGAACCCAGTTCTATTGTCCATACAGTTTTATCGTTCATTTTAGCATTTAAAATAAAATCACTTTCAGTATCTTTATAAAACTTTAATGTACTAGCATATAATTCTGGAATCTCATTCATATTAGGAAAAATATGATTAATAATTTTATTTAAAGATAAAATTGATTGAGATTCAGGAATGAGTTCTAATGTGCAACTTAATTTTTTTGAGGAATTTTCACTTAAAGTTAATTCAACAGGAATTAAAGTATCCAAAAAAAATATATTTCCTTTTATGACCTCAGCAATATCACTTTTTATTTCTTCAGCTTTTTCAATAACAATAGGATCATTATTAAAAAATTCAAAAAAATCTTTTAATAGATTATCTGGTAATGTATTTTCATTAAGAATTAATTTACCTTCACTAATATTTAGGTATTTTTTTAATGTTTCAATACTCATCACTATCACCTCATTAGTATCTTTTCTTTTTACATTATTTTTTATACATAAATACAATTTCTTACTAAAATAGTTTTCATAGAATAATAATGGAAAATTAAATGTGACGTGACCGCCCAATAAGAAAGTGGAAAAGTTTGAGACAATTTTCTAAAATAAGTTTTCAAGTTTTTAAAGTTAACTTGAAAATGGTCAAGAAAAGTGAAATGGCATCTTCTTTATTATATTTAGTTAGTTCCGCTTCTTATCCATATGGTCAAGATACCACATTTAGATGCAAGAAATAATAGAAAGCAGGACCACCCGTAAAACGGGTGGTTTGCTCTGCGCCTGTAAGGCTTTGTTACTGGCTGTGCTACTCGCACATTGAACGGTTTGCCAACCGCATACCTTTACAAACTGGCACCTAAAAGGTGCTTTATTTTTTGTTTCCGTTTACCGGCTCACCCGTAAACGGGTCAATATATTCCTTTAAACTTAATTGTTCATATGCTATATCTTCTTGTATTTGATTTTTTATATATTCTTCTATAACCTTTTTATTTCTTCCCACAGTATCAATGTGGTATACTTTACACCAAAATTGTCTGTTGCCATACTTGTACTTCAAATTTGCATGTCTATCAAAAATCATCAATGAACTTTTGCCTTTTAAGTATCCCATAAACTGTGATACACTTAATTTTGGTGGCATACTAACAAGCATATGTATGATCCTTACATGCATTCGCTTCGATAATTTCTACTTTTTTATATTCACATAGTTCCCTTAAAATTCTTCCAATATCCACTTTTATTTTTCCATATATTATTTGCCTCCTGTACTTCGGTGCAAAAACTATGTGATATTTACAATTCCATTTACTATGTGCTAAACTACTATTGTCCATTGCGGACACACCTCATTGTTTTATAGTATTGGTCAGCAAACCTACTATAATTTTACAATGGAGGCTTTTTATTTTCTACTCACCGCTGAAAGCTCTTTAGAACCACCCGCGTAGCAGGTGGTATTCACAATACAGAAAGACTATTTCTAAGATTTGTGGAAAACCTTAGAAATACAGCACTTTTATGTGGATAACTATGCTATAAAATCTGCGATGGTGTGTACGGTTTTATAGCTTTTTTTCTGTTCAATAGAAATACCTTCTATGCTTGTATAGATTATCTCAAAAATTCAAACTAGCTTCGAGGTACGTATGGCTTGGTGTTTACCTCGATGCAGCAGATCGTATCGAAAACAAAACGTTATTTCAAAGTATCAAACTATAAATAATGTATATGATTTTAATAAATAAAAATTTAGTGGTTAGCAATAGCATAAAATAAGTTGCTTTCACTTAAATTTAAAAAATCTATTTTTAAATTTAAGTATATTAACTTTTCTTTAGCATTGATCAATCAATGTAATGCAAATTATCGCTATTACTAGAAATTTTGTTAATGACATAACAATAAAATAATGATACGACTGGAAATAACTTGACTGAGCTTTGGTCTATATTTGATTTTGTAATGCCTGGATACTTATATTCTAAGGAAGTATTTCAAGAAAAATTTATTTCAAAAGGAGAAGAGAATTTAGAAAGTCTTAAACTTTTAATAAAACCATTTATTTTGAGAAGGACTAAAAATGAAGTAATGAAGGAACTGCCAGATAAGGTAGAAAAGAAGCTTTTAGTTGAAATGACGGCAGCTCAAAAAGGTTTATATAGTAATTATATCAAAAGAGTAAAGGCAAAAATGAAGGATAATAATGATAAAAGAATTGAGATTCTTTCATATTTAACTAAACTTAGGCAGATATGTTTAGATCCTTCACTTATATTAGAGGATTATGATGGTGGAAGTGGAAAATTAGAATTGGCCGTTGAACTTATAAAAGAACATATTGAGACTGGGAATAAAGTGCTTTTATTTTCACAGTTTACTTCAGCTTTAGATAAAATTGGAGAACGCTTAAATAAAGAAGAAATTGATTTTTTTCATTTACAGGGAAAGACAAAGCCAAAGGATAGAATTAAACTAGTTAAGGAATTTAACAATAGTGAAGCTGTTAAAGTGTTTTTAATTTCTTTAAAAGCTGGAGGTACTGGACTTAATTTAACTTCAGCAAATCTTGTTATACATTTTGATCCGTGGTGGAATCCAGCAGTTGAAGATCAAGCAACGGATAGAGCTCATAGAATTGGCCAAGAAAAGGAAGTAGAAGTAATTAGATTAGTTGCCAAAGGTACAATAGAAGAAAAAATTATTTTGCTTCAGGAAGATAAGAAAGAGCTTATTAATGATATTTTGACTGGAGGGCTTCAAAACAGCAGCTTACTTAGTAGTCTGTCAAAGGATGATTTAATGCAGTTGTTTGATAGATAGTAAATAGTACAATATATATAAATTTGATTTTACTTTAATTAATTGTTAATATCAATTTATGACTAAAACTTATGGGGGTAGAAATGATTCAATATATTATAGTATGTCCGCTTGTATTTCTTGCAGGGTTTATAGATGCAATAGCAGGAGGCGGTGGACTTATATCGCTTCCAGCATATATGCTTGCTGGAGTTCCAGTTCATTTTGCAATTGGAACAAATAAAATGAGTTCCAGTATGGGAACTGTTATAGCTACATATCGTTTTGCTAGAAATGGATACATAAAATTAAAATTGGCAGCATGCAGTGTAATCTGCGCTTTACTGGGATCACCATTAGGGGCAATGCTTTCTCTAAAAATAAATGATTCATATTTAAAATTATTAATGTTAGTAATTTTACCTGTTACTGCATTTTATGTGCTGCGTAAACGTGATTTCAATCAAAAGCAAAATATTGAAAATGATGTGGATATTCAGACATATTTTAAGTGTATGTTAATAGCTTTTTTAATTGGAGCCTATGATGGGTTTTATGGACCAGGGACTGGAACTTTTTTGATTTTATTATTGACTGGAATTGCTAATTTAAGTTTAAATAATGCGGCAGGAACAACAAAAGCTATTAATTTATCATCCAATATAGCTGGATTGGCAACTTTCATTATAAATGCGAAAGTATTGTTTCCTTTAGGTATAGCAGCAGGTTTATTTAGTATTGCAGGAAATTATTTTGGTGCAGGTTATTTTACTAAAAGTGGAGCAAAAATAGCACGTCCTATAATTATAACTGTACTTTCAATTTTTTTGATCAAAGTATTAATTGAAATGTTATAAGAGAGAAATATAATAGAAGTTGGTAATCTATAAGTTAATAGGTAATTATTAATTAGGAAGGAGATAAGGAATAATGACTTTACAACAATTAAAATATGTAGTAACTGTTGCAGACAAAGGAACAATTAGTGATGCAGCTAAGGAATTATTCATTTCTCAGCCTACAATTACTAATGCTATTAAAGATCTAGAAAAGGAAATGCATATTACTATATTTAATAGAACTAACAAGGGAATTGTAGTTTCAAATATAGGAAATGAATTTCTTGCATATGCAAGGCAAGTACTTGAACAAGCTAATTTACTGGAAGAAAAGTTTTTGAATGAAAAGGAACAAAGCCCGAGATTTTCGGTTTCTACTCAGCACTATTCTTTTGCAGTAAATGCTTTTGTAGATGTAATTCGTGAATTTGGTGGGAATCAATATGATTTTACTTTAAGAGAAACTCAGACATATGAGATTATTGAAGATGTAAGTAGAATAAAAAGTGAAATAGGAATTTTATATACTTCATCTAAAAATGAAGAAGTGATTATGAAGTTTATTAAACAAAACGATTTAGAGTTTGAAGAACTTTTTGAAGCAAAACCTCATGTATTTATTAGTTCTAAACATCCACTAGCTGAAAGAGAAGAAATTACCTTGGAGGAACTTGAGGATTATCCATATCTCTCTTTTGAGCAGGGGGATTATAATTCATTTTATTTTTCTGAGGAAATCTTAAGTACCCTTGATCGTAATAAAAATATTAAAGTTAGAGACAGAGCAACCTTATTTAATCTTGCAGTTGGATTAAATGGTTATACGGTAAGTACAGGTGTAATCAGCAAAGAGTTGAATGGAGAAAATATCATAGCAAGACCTCTTATGGTAGAGGAATATATGCGAATAGGAGTAATTAGGCAAAGAAAGATGCCACTTAGCAGATATGGGGAGGCTTATATGGCTGCATTAAAAAAGCATGTATTAGAATATGTTTAGAATAAAGGATTTGTTATAATGATTTAGATAGAATGTGTGTTGGATATAGTTAAAAACTATAACTAATACACATTTTTTTGTATTTTTAAAGAAAGTAAAAGTAGTTTATACTAGACAATAATAAAGGATTTAGATAAATAATAAGAGTGATAGGAGAGGAAGAAGATGAAAGATAATGCACCTTTTAAATATGATATTGTAGGAAGTTTTTTAAGACCAGAACATTTAAAACAGGCAAGAGAAGAGTTTGCAAAAGGAAAAATTAATGCAGATGAGTTGAAAAAAATTGAAGATGAAGCAATTACTGATTTAATTGCAAAACAAAAAACAGTTGGGCTTCAAGTTATAACAGACGGTGAATTTAGAAGAAGTTCGTGGCATCTTGATTTTATGTGGGCATTTAATGGTGTTGGGCATGAAAAGACAAAGAAAGGAATTCCATTTCATGGAGAGCCAGCATTAATCGATGATACATTTTTGGTAGGAAAAGTATCTATTGATAATCATCCTTTTGTTGAACACTTTAAATTTGTAAAACAATTTGAGGATGAAAATACAGTTGCACGTCAGACAGTACCTGCACCAGCACAATTTTTATTTCAAATGATTACGCCAGACAATTTAGAAAGAACAAAATCAATATATCAAAATGAGGAAGACTTGATTCAAGATATAGCTAAAGGTTACAAAAAAGTGATACAAGACTTATATGCAGCAGGCTGTAGAAATATCCAATTTGATGATTGCACCTGGGGAGTATGCGTTGATCCTAATGCTTGTTTTATCTTTGGAACTGATGAAGAAGGATTACAACAAATTATTGAAAAACTGATCCGAATTAATAATCTTGCAATAGAAGATAAGCCTGAGGATCTAGTAATTAACACTCATATATGCAGAGGAAATTTCCATTCTACATGGGCTTGCCAAGGTGGTTATGACCGAGTAGCAAAAGATCTTTTTGCAAATGAAAATGTGAATGCCTTTTATTTAGAATTTGATGATAAACGCTCTGGAGATTTCAAACCGCTCCAATATGTAAGTGAAGATAAGAAAGTTGTATTGGGACTAATTACTACTAAGTCCTCAACATTAGAAGATAAGAAGAATATAATTGAACGTATTCATGAAGCAGAAAAATATATTCCTTTAGAGCGCTTAGCTCTTAGTCCTCAATGTGGATTTGCATCTACAGAGGAAGGAAATAAACTTACAGAAGAGGAACAATGGGAGAAATTAAGACTTGTACTAGAGATTTCAAAAGAGGTATGGAAATAAAAATAAAATAATGTTATTTAAAAAATTTCACTGAAATATAAGTATCCAGTGAAATTTTTTGTGTACGAAAATAGAAGAATTTAATTATAATTAATGTTAAAATTGATATATAAGTTCTGATTAAGATTGTACATTTCAATTCATGAAATACTGAAGGAAAAGTAAGTGTCCAAAAAGTAAGTGTCCAAATGTTACATTTGGTTACACGAACTTTCTCCTTGGAGCTTTCATCATTAACTGATAATTGATAATTGAACATTGATAATTGGAAGATATATATTATAGAAAATTGGAGTTATTTATATGGATAAAACGATAGATATTTTAAAAACTACAAATTATGATAAGTTTAAGTGTACGGCAGATAAATGTAAATTAACCTGTTGTGAGGGATGGGATGTAAGCGTAGATGCTGATACTTATAACAAATGGGAAAAAGACAAATGCAGTGAAATATTAAAGAATATAAAAGTGAAAAAATCAGGAGATAATGTTAGTTATTCTATAGCTAAGGAAAATCATGAAACGTGTCCGTTTTTAGATATGAAAGGATTATGTGAAATAGTAAAAAAGCATGGAGAAGAGTATATATCGTCAATATGTCATACATTTCCAAGGGTAGAAAATAAATTTGAAGATAGAAGGGAATTTTCATTATCTTGTGCTTGTCCGGAAGTAGTTGAAATTATAAGTGGCTTATCTGGGAAGATAAATATATTCTCAGATAATAAGAAAGCTACAAAAAATAATTTACTAGAACTTAAAGTTAGAGATACTTTGGTTAATATTGTTCAGAAGGATAATTTTTTATTAGAAGAAAAGTTGCTGGTTTGTTTTCAAATGTTATTAAATATATTGGAAGATGAAGAACTTAGTGAAGAGGGTTTAGAAGAGGAATTAGAAAAATATGAGGACAGTAAGTATCTACAAGAAGTTATAGGTATGTGCAAGGAAATAGATTCAGAGATAAATGAGTCAGTTGAAGAAATTAATTATCTATTATTAGATATTACAAAGAATTATAAGGAAGTTTCTAGTTTTGAACTTCTATTAAAAGATATCTCTGATTTTGCGGAAGCTGTGAAGGTTGAAAATCTTTCAGTTAAGTGGCAGGAATATAAGATTTTATTCGAACAACATAGTGAGTTTGCTGAAAATTGGATAGTTTCTGATATTATAAGCAGTTGCATAAGCGATGATATTGAAGAACTTATAATTTCTTTTGAACTTATTATATTAGAATATCTAATGGTTAGGTATGCTGTATTTTTGAAATATTGTATAAATAATAATAAGGAAATAGAAATTCAAGATATAAAGGATTATATAGTAACTTTTTCTAGAATTATCGGTAATAATTCAGAAGCAGTTACTGAATTTTTGAGAGATGGTTTTGAAGATCCGATTTTAGAAATTGGATACTTGTGTTTTATAAGTTTATTTTAACAGGCTATTATGCCCCACAAAATCTTAATAAAGTAGATTTTGTGGGGTGTTTAAGTTGGCTAATTTGTCCAAGCTCCATCTATGCCTAATTTATATCCATCAATTACTGTGTCATGCAGCATAGCCCCTGATGGATTACAATAATACCAAGAACTATTATAATGAATCCATCCAGTTTTCATTGAACCTGTGGTGTCTAAGTAATACCAAATATCATTGTCCTTAATCCATCCTGTAGACATTATTCCATCAGCATTAAAATAATACCAGATTCCATTAGTATTCAACCATCCAGTTTTCTTTGTTCCATCCTGTAATGTGTAAGTCCAAGTATTATCTTGATTTAATACCCAACCATTAGAGGAATTATCTAGTGTAATAGCTGCATTAGTTGTTGTCTGTGGATTTACTGTGGTGCTTACTGAAACAGCATTTTTATCTTTTGTTGAAGTTATATTATGTACAATTGAATACACTCCAGTATCTGTATTCCAAGCAATCATATTATCTTTACTAGTTATAGATACACTATCCATAGATCCATCTATTCTATAAAGTTTGTTGAAATTTTTACCATCCCATGCTTTAACATATGCGTTATTTACAAACCACGGTAAACTACCAGGTGTATTTAAGCTATCTATTGAATCTACATCTGAACTATAATAATCATAACAATCTATGTAATTAAATCCATTCTTTGATTTTAATTTTAGCTTTTCTACATATAATTTCTTTTGCACAGAATCTTGATACATACTATAAAGTCCTTGTGAATTGGCTGTTATTTTTACTTTTCCTGCTCCTTTAGATAAGCCGATTTTTTTGATTGCATCAGCAACTGATTTACCTAATAAATACTCATTATTTCCATCCTCATCGGCTATAAAATAAATAGTAGAATCTTTAGGATATTTAATTCCATCAATAGTATCTGTAGCTGGAGTCATAGAAAATTTCTGTAATACTGTGACGGAATTTCCATCAGTTACTTGATAGTAGTCTTTTCCGAATTTTAACTCATTTGTTGCAGGCTTATAAGTAGAATCGGAAGCGCCCTTTTCTTTTTTATAGATAGTAAGATCAGCTAGCCTATATATTGTGTCAGAATCACTTGTTACATATTTATTTTCTTTAATCACGGCTTTTAACTCATAAGTTATTCCATCTTGTTTTATTTCATAAGTGTCTTTAGTATTTTTTATTGTGACAGCAGAACTAGTTGTACTCATAGAAACTTTTAGGTTACCTAAGTCATAATCTACATCAACATAATTACCTTGTAAATTTGCATATATAGTAGAATAATAATCTCCATTAATTTGAGGTTTTTTTAGTTTATATTTATAAATGGCAAGTCCATTGCTAGAACTTAGAAATTTATTCTTTCCTTCAATGGTAGCACTAATTAGATTTGAGCTGCTATAATAGCTTTCCTCGAATCTACCATCATTATCATGTTTAATTTTGCTTTTTAGAAGTATTGCTTCAGCATCTTCCAAGTCTTCTCTAACATCGTAATCTAACAATTTACAATTATCTGTTATATCTATATAAGAATAATCACTTGAGCCATCATCAATTTCAAGATATTTATTTAATAATAAATCACTAAAAGTAGCTCCAGTATTTATTCCATTTAGTTTATTATATTTTCCATCCTCAGATATCCAATATACAGCTTCTTCTTCACCATTTATTTCTCCATCAAGAAAAATACCTTTTCCTTTTGCAGTTGCACTATAGATAGTTCCTTCTTGTGCATCTAATACCTTATAGTCCGCGGCATGAGCTGGTGCAATTGATATAATTGAAGCTATACAGATTAATATACTTGTAGATTTTGTAATTCTTTTAATCATAATTTTTAACTTTCCTCCTATTATTTTGATAATGCCTAATAGGCTAATATAAAATTGTTTATAGATATCAAATTTAATAATCAAATTTATAAATGGAATATACATGTATCATTGAGAAATTATAATCATAACACTAGAAATCAGATACATATTTGTGCAAGCGGCATATGAAATTAAGTTGTGATGGTTATTAGTGGAAGGTTGTTCCATTTTCTGCTTGTCATAAATTTACTTTAGGAACATGCAGAAATGGGTGCAACCTTCCACTTAGAACCCATCCAGCGAAAATTTCATTAGTCCGCTGTAATAAATATGTATCTGATCTAGGTATGTTTTGCATAAGTATAATTCTTGCATCGTATATCTATAACTTTGAAATTTAACTTTTAAAGTTTTCTGGATAAAATGCAGAAGCAAGTTTTTCTAAGCAATCAAAGGTTCTGATTCCATATCCCATAAGTTCAGTATAGTCAACTGAAATAATATTTTTATTTTTTATAGCATTAACATTTTGAATTGTAGACTCAGTTAAAATTCTATCTACGGCATCATTATCGGCAGCAGAATTTTTGTTAGCTGTTACATAAACAATATAATCTGGATTAGCTGAAATTACATTTTCGAAAGAAACAGAACCACCTTTTTCTACTACATTATCAGCATTTAAAACATTCAACATTTCTTTTTGTAGTGAAGCGTTAGCGCCATAAACAGTAAAAGCTCCACCGCTATAATTAACTACCAATAAAACTTTTTTCCTTTCGCCCTTATTTGGAACCTTTGATTTAACTTTGTCCAAAGTTTTTTGTAGTGAATCAGCTAATTTATTAGCTTTATCTTGGACATTAAATATAACTCCTACATTTTTAACATCTTGAATTATTGTAGTTAAATTAATATCAGCATTCATTTTACTTGCTAATTGAACATAAGTATTTATTCCGACCTGATTTAAACTTGAGATTGAACCATATCTGCTATCTTCAAATGAAGCACTTCGTCCAATTACTAAATCTGTTCCAGAGCCTATAACAACTTCTTTAGCAACATCACCTTTTTTTGCTACTGAAGGAATAGAGTTATAATCATTTAGAAGATTTTCTGGTATAGGTGTATCTAAATCCCCAGTTCCAATTAAGGAATCTTTTAGACCTAAGGTTAATAGCAGTTCAGTAGAAGACTGATTATTTGTTATTGCTTTCTTAGGTGCTTCATTGAAAGTTTGATTGTAAATATTCCCTTTTGAATCAAAGGCATCAAAATTCACAGGATACGAGGTTTTAGTAGATGAATTTTCAGATGATGAATAAGAGTCTTTGGGTTTTGGGATATTATTATTTGTTGTAGTGTTTCCACAAGAAGTAAATATTGTAGTCATTAAGGTTACAGACATAATTAATAATAAAATTTTTCTTTTCATTTAAAATTCTCCTTATATTGAATAATTTTTATAAATCTTCTGTAAAATAATCAATTGAAATTCTTTTAGTTGTTGGATTTACAAACACATTTGAATTTACATCATAGACTTCTTTAATCATTTCTTTTGTTATCACATCTTTTGGAATACCTTGGCATACAATTTGTCCATCTTTTAGTACATAGATTTCATCGCAAAATTGGGAAGCTAAGGTTAAATCGTGTAAAGCTGCTAATACACAAATATTCAGCTTCTTTACAATATTCATAACTTCCAATTGATATTTAATATCAAGGTGGTTAGTAGGCTCGTCTAATATTAATATCTTTGGTTCTTGTGTTATAGCTCTAGCAAGTAGAACTCTTTGCTTTTCTCCGCCAGACAAAAGATTGAAACTTTTTTGAGCAGATTCTAACATCCCAACTAAAGATAGAGCATTAAGTGCTATATCGTAATCAACTTTTGTATCTTTTTCAAGTAGGTTTTTATGAGGAGATCTGCTCATTAAAACAATATCAATAACATTAAAATCAAAATTTATATTATTGAATTGGCTAACTACTCCAAGAATTTTAGCTGAAGATTTTTTACTATAACTTTCTATATTTTTTCCATAAATATAAATATCACCATATGTGGGTTTCAATACTCTATACAGAGCTTTTAATAAAGTAGATTTACCGCTACCATTAGGGCCTATTAGCCCAACAAACTTATTACCAGTAACAGTTAGATCAATTCCTTTAATTATTTCTTTTTTTGATAAAGTTATATTTAAATTCTTAATTTCAACATCCATTAAATCACCTTTTATCTCCATAACCGAAGCTCTTTCTAAGTAAGATATAAACAAAAAATGGCGAGCCGACTAAACCTGTAATGATTCCAATAGATAATTCTGCATTAGGAATTATTATTCTAGCGAAGGTATCAGCCCAAACAAGAAAAATACTGCCTAGTAGGATAGATACAATCATCAATTTTTTATGATCTGGCCCAACTATAGATCTTGAGATATGAGGAATTATGAGACCAACAAAGCCAATTATTCCACAATTTGCAACTAGTACACCTGTTAAAAGCGATGTAATTACCATATAAATTCGTCTGTATATATTTAAATTGAGGCCCATGGTAATGGAAGCTTCATCACCCATTAACATCAGATTTAAAAGTCTTCCTTGAGTTAAGAAAAATATGCAACAGATACAGACAATAATAGTAATGAAACCTATATTTTCCCATTTGGCTGCTGCTAATGATCCCATGGTCCAGAATTTCACACTTTGCATACCCTCAGCATCACTTGCTATAGATATGATGAAATTGGATAGGGAATTACATAAGGCACTAAGCACTGTTCCAGAAAGAACTAATTTAGAAGAAGACATCCTCCCACCTATGGAAGCAAGCAACAGCACTAAAACAGAAGCACCCAATGCACCTAAAAAGGCCCAAAAAGCAACACCGTTAACAGAAAATAAACTAAAGGAGCCAATTCCGAGCATCAATGAAAAAGTAGCACCTAAAGAAGCTCCAGAAGAAATTCCAAGTATATACGGTTCAGCTAAAGGATTTTGTACAGTAGCTTGCATAACTGTTCCACATAAACTGAGTCCAGCTCCAACAGCAATTGCAAGAAGTATTCTTGGTACACGAATGAGCCATACAACATTATATGTTGGGAGATTTGCATCATTAAATTCGTTTAAAGACAATCCCAAAATTTTATTTAAAATCACTCCATAGGATATAGAGGGTTTTATTCTGTAAGAACCAAATGATATTGATAATATGGCAGAAATAATTAACAATCCTATCAAAATTACAACAAATAGTTTGAAGGAATGCTTATTTTTTTGATTCTGTTTATAAGAAGCGTTTATAATATCTTTCATTTGAATATCCTTTCTTGATTAGATGAAAAAAATAAAGTATACTTGTTATAAAACTAATGATAATGATTATCATTTATGTGGAAATTATAAGTTATATAGAATATTAATAGAATAAACAAAAATTAAAACATGGATAATTATTTAATCATCGAGAAGTACTGAAAGGAGATGATATATTATGAAAAGCATAATAAAAAATGATTTGATAAAAGAGTTTAGGGAAAATTCTTTTGAAATAGTACGAGTTGATAAATTCACTAAAGACTCAACAGCAACGAGAAATACATATAAAACCAATCTTTCAGCTTTCATTTTTCCTATAAAAGGAAAAGCTAAAATAGAATTTGATAATGAAATATTTACTGGCGAGAGAGGAAGGGTTATCCATGGATGCAAGAATAAAAATTTATCATTTAAAGTTTTAGGAGGAGAAGAATTTGAGCATATTAATATCTATTATGTGGCAGGTAAATACACTAATTCAAATTCTTACATGAGATCAGCTTTTGAATTTACAATAAATGATTATGATAATGTAATAGAATCTTTAAATAAGCTTATAAAAATATCAGCAAGGCAAGAAATAACTTCTAAGATAATGCTTCAAATACAGACCGGTTTATTTTTAAAAGAACTTCTTAGAGAACAAAATCATAAAAAGCAGTTGAATGAAGAAGAGCTTACAAAGGATATAAGTAAATATATTTCAGAACATTATATGGAAGAAATTTCATTAAGTAAACTGGCTGATAGATATGGGCAAAAAGTTAATAGAGTATCTTATTTGTTTAACAAACATTTAAAAATGAGGCCTATAGATTATTTGATTCAATATAGGATGACTGTTGCTTATACATTATTGAATAAAGGCTTAAAGGTTAAAGAGGTTTCTAAAAGAGTTGGTTATAATGATGAGTTTTATTTTAGTAGATTATTCAAAAAAAAATTTGGAATATCTCCAAATAAATTAAAGCGAGGATAGATAAATGAAAGGGACAATTTCTATAAGAGAAGTATTTGATAGACAAATATTTATATATTTACCCAGTGGATATGATCTTCCTAATAAAAAATATCCAGTGATTTATATTCAAGATGGCGATGAATTTAAAAAAATACTAACAAAGTTAGTAGACTATATAGAGGAAAAATTTTTTGACGGATCTCTAGAGGAGCATATCTTGGTTGGAGTCACTCCAATTGATAGATTAGATGAATACACACCTTGGTTTTCAAAAGCATTAAACAAGAAATTTCATGATTTTCAAGGACAAGCTGATAATTATTTAGAATTTTTATTGAATGATTTACAAAGTTATCTTGAAAGTGAGTTTAAAATAAGCAAAAGTAAAGAGGATCGGAAAATTATGGGGTATTCTCTTGGTGCTTTAGTGTCCGTATATTCAGTTTATAAAAACAACAATTATGGTAAAATTGCGAGTATATGTGCATCTCAGTGGTATGAAAATTGGATTAATTTCATTGAAGCAGAAGATATGATAAATAATGAGTTTAAACTTTTAATGATTTCAGGTAAAAAGGAAGGGCAAAATAAAAGTACTATACATAGGTATGCTCCAAAGTTTTCTGAGAAATCCTATGAAATATTTAACAGAAGGATAGGGGAAAACAATGTAAAGATGATTTGGGATGATTATGAGCATCATGAAAATGTGCTAAATAGATACAAAATGGCATTAGAGTTTTTGATGAGTAAAAAATAAAGAAATTATCATATTGGAAAGGAGATTTAGAATGAGTACAAAGAATTATTTAACACCGCCAGAAATTACAGAAGCAACAATCCAGACTGGGATTAAGAAATCAAAAACAACTATTGTAAATATGCTTATACTTGGAATTTTAGCGGGTGCATTTATTGCTTTTGCGGCAGAGGGCTCAAATATGGCAGCGTTTAACCTTTTTGCAAAGGCAGAGACTTATGGACTAGGAAAAGTTCTTGCGGGGGCTGTCTTTGGAACTGGACTTATGTTGGTTTTAATTGCTGGAGGAGAACTATTTACAGGAAATACTATGATACTTGTAGGTGTTTTAGATAAAAAAGTAAGCATAAAAGCAATGCTTAAAAATTGGTTTTTTGTTTATGTTGGAAACTTTATAGGGTCAATATTTATAGCATATATGATGAACGAGTCGGGGCTTTTTAGTAGTGGTGATAGTATGCTTGGTGCAGTTACAATAAAAATTGCAGCGTATAAAGTTGGATTGACATTTACACAAGGTTTATTTCTTGGGATTATGTGTAACTGGCTTGTATGTTTAGCTGTATGGATGGCATATGGAGCGAAAGATATGACTGGGAAAATCCTTGCTATATTTTTTCCTATATGGCTCTTCATCACATCTGGCTTTGAACATTGTGTAGCAAATATGTATTATATTCCAGCAGGTATCTTGGCTAAAAATAATGAGTCATTAACAGATGCGGCAGCTGTGTTAGGGGTAACACCAGAAAAATTGAATCATTTGAACTGGGAGACATTTTTTACTGGAAATTTAATTCCTGTAACATTAGGAAACATAATTGGAGGAGGCATTTTTGTCGGTGTAGCTTACTGGTATGTATATATTAGAAATAGTAAAAGTTTGGATAAGAAAATAGACATATAGTGTTAAAGATTACGTATAGTAGTGTCATGAAAATTAGATCTATCTAAAATGGAGAATTTCAAAGTAAGGTTGACAAATTATAATGACAACTATAAAATAATACTGGAATTCAAATGATAATTATTTTCATTATCATTTGAATTTGAAGAAATATTTAATAGAATTGATACAATACTTAGGAGGAAGACTATGAAACTAAAAGGAATAACTACGATCATTCTTGCTTGTACTTTACTCATAACTGGATGTTCAAGTGAGACTGGAAAAAATCAAAATAAAACTAATGCAACACAAAGTTCTTCAGTTTCTTATCCAATGACAATTAAACATGCCTTTGGGGAGACTGTAATTGAAAAACAACCAGAAAAAGTGGTTACAATTTCTTGGGGAAATCAAGATGTACCTTTAGCATTAGGTATTGTTCCAGCTGGTATATCTAAGGCTAACTATGGAAAAACAGATAAAAATGGTTTATTACCATGGACAGCAGAAAAATATAAGGAATTAGGAGTTGAAAAACCTGTAACTTTTGACGATATAGATGGATTAGATTATGAAGCTATTAGTAATGCTAAACCAGATGTAATATTAGCTGCATATTCAGGAATTACACAAGAAGAATATGATTTATTAAGTAAAATTGCTCCTGTTGTAGCATATCCTAAACTTCCTTGGCAAACTTATTGGCGTGACCAAATAACAATTAATGCTAATGCAATTGGGAAAAAAGATGAAGGAAATAAATTAGTTTCAGACTTAGAAAAGAAAATAACAGAAAAAACTAGTGAGTATCCTAAGCTTAAAGGTAAAAAAGCTGCTTTTTGTTACTTTAATCCTGCTGACTTAGGTAAGTTTTATATATATCTTCCAACTGATCCTAGGGCAGCATATCTTACTGATTTGGGCTTAGAATTACCCGACAGTGTTAAAAAACTTGCTCAATCTTCAAATAGTTTTGCCATTGAAATTAGTTCAGAAAATATTGATAAATTAGCAGATGTAGATGTTATAGTAACATATGGAAACAATGAACTATTAAAACAATTAAAAGCAGATGCAATATTAGGAACTGTTCCAGCTGTAAAAAGAGGTTCTGTTGCACTTATAGAAGAAGGTTCAGCATTAGCAGCATCGTGCACTCCAAGTGCCTTATCAATTCCAGCAACAATAGATGAATATTTAAAAATAATTGGAGAGGCAGAAGAGAAAGCATAATGAGAAATACGAAAACAATAGGAATTTATTTAATTAGTATTTTTCTTCTTATAATATGCTTGATGTTATCATTAGCATTTGGATCAAAAAATGTAGGATTTAGTCAAGCGATAAATGCTTTGATAAATAGTGATGATATGTCTTTTTCAGCAATAGTTGTAAGAGAACGTATACCAAGAACAATTTTTAGTGTTATGGCAGGAGCTTCTCTTGGAATATCAGGAGCGTTAATGCAGTCAATAACTAGAAATCCAATAGCTGATCCAAGCATTTTAGGTGTTAACACGGGTGCATCGTTATTTGTTGTAATTGGAATAGCATTTTTTAATATAAATTCAGCTAATGAATATATATGGATAGCGTTAGCTGGAGCTGGAATAACCTCAATATTTGTTTATGGAATAGCATCTATGGGAAGCGGAGGAATGACTCCAATAAAACTTGCGTTGGCAGGCTCCGCTACTAGTGCAGTTTTAACCTCTTTAGTAAGTGTAATTATACTTCCTAGAAGTGAGGTAATGAATGCATATAGATTTTGGCAGGTGGGAAGTGTGAGTGGTGCAACTTGGGATAGTATTAATTTAATTTTACCATATTTAATAATTGGATTGATAATAAGTATAATATCAACACCAGCACTAGATGTATTAGCTTTAGGTGATGAGGTGGCAACTGGCTTAGGAGTTAATATTGGTATTATTAGAATAATATGTGCAATTGCTGGGGTTATACTATGTGGTGCAATCACGGCAATTGCTGGCCCCATTGGTTTTGTAGGATTAATGATTCCTCACAGTATACGGCTTATTCTTGGGGCAAATTTAAGAGGATTGGTTCCTATGTCTGCAATTGGGGGGGCAGTACTTTTAACAATTTCAGATGTTTTGGGAAGAGTAATTGGAAGTCCAGGTGAGCTTCAGGTAGGAATTATTACAGCATTCTTTGGAGCACCAATCCTTATTATAATTGCCAGGAAAGCGAAGGTGAGAGCTATATGATTCAAACTACTCACTCCATGCTAAAAGATGGCTATACTAAAAGGAAAATTCGTAGGCTTAGTGTTAATATATTTCTACTTGTTTTAACTGTAGGTCTTTGCTTAATTATGCTTTTATATGGTAAAACTAATTATTCTTTAACTACAGTTACAAAAGTGCTATTAGGAGAACAAATTCAAGGTGCAACCTTTACTATAGAAACCTTACGTTTACCCAGAATGCTTTGTGGACTTTTAGTAGGAATAGCCTTTGGAATAGCAGGAAATACATTTCAAACAATGCTTAGAAATCCGTTAGCCAGTCCTGATATTATTGGTATTAGTTCAGGTGCTAGTGTTGCAGCAGTATTTAGTATATTAGTTCTTCATATAAGCGGAAGTATTGTTTCTATAGCAGCTGTAATTTCTGGAATTTCTCTTTCGTTCTTTATATATATACTATCTAAAAGTTCAGGGTTTTCAAGCAGTAGATTAATACTTATAGGAATTGGAATACAAGCAATGGCAAATGCATTGATATCTTTTTTATTAGTTAAAGCATCAGAATATGAAGTTTCAAATGCACTCACATGGTTGAGTGGAAGTTTAAATGGAATTAGTATTAAAGAGATTCCAACTTTATTTGTAGTTGTAGTTATATTTGGAGTTATTATTTTATGTTTAACAAATCAACTTCAAATACTAGAATTAGGAGATGAATTTGCAATAACATTAGGTATTAAAATAAATTTAATACGAATATCATTAATCTTAAGTTCGGTATTTTTAATTGCATTTGCAACAGCTGTTACTGGCCCTATAGCCTTTGTTGCATTTTTAGCAGGACCAATTTCAGCAAGACTTGTTGGATTTGGAGCACCAAATGTTTTTGCATCAGGTTTAGTTGGAGCAATATTAGTACTTGGAGCAGATATGATTGGACAGTATGTATTTAGTACAAGGTTTCCAGTAGGAATAATTACTGGAATTTTAGGAGCTCCGTATATGCTATTGCTTCTAATAACTATGAATAGGAGAGGACGAGCGTAATGAATGAAAATGAGCAACTACTTGAAGCAAAAGATATTGTAACTGGATACGACAAAAAGATAATAGTTGATGGAATTGATATAGTTATTCCTAGCAATAAAATTAGTGTTATACTTGGAGCAAATGCATGCGGGAAATCAACATTACTTAAAACACTGGCTAGGCTTATTAAGCCTATCTCAGGAAAAGTTCTAATTGATGGCAAAAAAATAACTTCAATGCCTTCTAAAAAGTTAGCACAGATCTTAGGATTACTTCCACAATCACCGGTAGTTCCAGAAGGCATAACTGTTTGGGATTTAGTTTCAAGAGGAAGGTTCCCGTATCAATCTTTTTTAAAAAGCATGAGTCAAAAGGATTTTGAAGCAATAGAGGAAGCACTTGAAATAATGGGAATAACAGAACTTGCAAATAGATGTGTTGATGAATTATCAGGGGGACAGCGTCAAAGAGTTTGGATTGCTATGGCTCTTGCGCAACAAACAGATATACTTCTTTTAGATGAACCGACTACATATCTTGATATTGCTTATCAAGTAGAAATTCTTGATTTATTAACAGATTTAAATAAAAAAAGAGGAACTACTATTGTAATGGTGCTTCATGATATAAATTTATCTGCTAGATATGCAGATTATATATTTGCTCTTCGCGAAGGGAAATTAATTGATAAAGGTGAACCAGAAAAAGTTATAACTTCAGAATTAATTTGGACAGTATTTGGATTGAATTGTGTCGTTATACAAGATCCAGTATCAAATTCACCATTTATTGTGCCAAAGGGAAGGCATTATTCTGATAATTAATGTAGGTCAATTTATTTTTAAAATGAAATATATGAAAATATAAAATTTAGATTTTCTTAAAATAATTGAGTTAATTAATCTTATATTTGGCAAGTAATTTTGAAAAAATAAAAATTACTTGCCTTTTATTTAATATACAATAAAATTATAATTATAAAGAAAAAAACATATATGGGGCTAATCATATTTAAAAGGTCTTTAATGATATTAGGAGAGAAAAAATGAAATTTTCATACTTGAAGAATATACCATTAAGTGTTTATAATTGTAGCATTAAAAAAGCAGCATACAATTATAGTAAGAATCTGAAACTCATATTTGCTTTAAGAGGGAATATAATTATTGAAGGAATTGGAAAGAAAGATTTGCTTGGAGAAGGAGGGGTAATTCTTTTAAATAGCAGTAGCATTTATTCATTAGATGGTTCTCCAGAAAATGAAGTATGTATCTTAGAAATAGATACAAATTATTTTAATACTGATTTTGAAGGCCTTTCAAATCTGAAATTTTCTCTAAATTATAATCAATATATTTACAATCAAAGAGAAGAGATAAGATTGTTGTGGAGTTATTTGTATAAAACAATTGATATTTTGTGCAAAGCAGAGAAGGGACATGAACTTAAAATAAAAGGTATAATAATTGAATTAATTTTATTACTTGTAAATAAATATCAGGATCGTAATTTTGACAGGAAAACTACTATAAATGCAGAAGAAAAAAGACTAAAAAGTATAATAGAATTTATTAATTGTCATTATAAAGAAAAGATTTCTTTAACTAAAATTGCAGATATGGTAGAGCTTAACCCACAATATTTATCTAGATATTTTCCAAAGTACATGGGAATAACGCTAAATGAATACATAACAAAGATCAGACTTAGAGAGTCTTTAGTAGATTTAAGAAATTGTAATAATACTATAACTTATGTAGCTTTGGAAAATGGATTTTCCAATATTAAATCTTATTTTAAAGCTTTTAAGAAAAATTATAATACAACTCCAGCAGTATTTAGAAAAAACGATTTGATTAATCCAGAAATTAAAATAGAAAAATCTAATATTAAAGATGTAGAACTAATAAATTTAGTAAAAATTTATAGTAATATTGATAACAAAAGAATCAAAGCGTTTCCAGAAGAACGAGAAGAGTATGAGATATATTTTAAGGGAACTAAGGAGACGATAAAGAAATCCTGGAGAAAACTTGCTGCTTTTGGTAGAGCGGCAGAGGGTTTAAGAGGTGAATGGAGAAATCAGCTTAGAAATATTCAAAATGATATTCCTTTTGAATATATAAGATTCCATGGAATATTTTCTGATGATATGATGGTATACGGTGAAGATTCTGATGGAAATCCAGAATATAATTTTAGTTATGTTGATGAATTGATTGATTTTTTTATGGAGGTAAAAATAAAGCCTTTTATTGAATTAGGGTTTATGCCTGAAAAGTTAGCTGCTGAGAAAAGGCTAGTATTTAACTGGAATGCAAATATGAGCTTCCCTAAGGATGTGAATAAGTGGAAAGAGCTTATTGAAAACTTCTTATTACATTTACTTCAAAGATATGGAATTAAAGAAGTGAATACTTGGTATTTTGAAATATGGGATGGGTTTATACATGGAGAAACAAATATTGAGAAGAGTTTAGAATTTTTTAAAGAAACTTATTTCTCTGTTAAAAAAATTAATAATAATCTTAAAGTTGGTGGAGTAAATTCACATTTAGAGGAGATGATAAATACAAATTTACTTGAAGTTTATGATATTTTTTGCACAAAAGAAAATATAGTTTTAGATTTTATTTCAGGTAAGGCATATGCTGTGGAACCAGAAGATAAAAATGAAAGTATAAGTTCGCTTATGGCAAAGATAAATAATAATGCAAAAGATAAAGCTATCTTTCAAGATTCTTTAAAGTATAGCATATACTCTAATCAAAATTATATATCAAATAATATTGATATGGTTTTTGAAAAATTAAAAAAGTCTAGAACATTAAATAAATCACTATTTCTTACTGAATGGAATAATATCCCTGACCCAAGAGATCTTCTTCATGATACTTGCTATAAGAGCGCTTTTTTAGTTAAAAATATAATTGAGAATTTTAACAAAGTAGAGGGGCTTGGTTATTGGACTTTTACGGATATATTTGAAGAGGTGAAAAATACAAACAAGACTACTTTTCATGGAGGAGTAGGATTTGTTACAATAAATGGACTAAAAAAGCCCATATATCATGCGTATAGTTTTTTAAATAAACTGGGAGAGAGAATAATTGAAAAAGGTGAAAATTATATAATAACGCAAAAAGCAGATGAGTCTATTCAGATATTAGTTAGCAATTATTGTCACTTTAAAAGTGATAGGACAAAGTGTATTCCAAAAGAAGTAACATTAACTGAAAGGGAAGTCGTATTTAATAATACAATAAAAGATATTATCTTTAGACTCAGTGATTTAAAAGGTGAATTTATTAAAAAGACTTATAAATTAAACAGTGAAAATGGATCAGTTTATGATGAATGGGTAAAAATGGGCGCTACAGAGAAATTATATATTGAGGAAATAAGATATTTAAAGGAAAAGTCAATTTTTGCATATAAAAGAGAAGTGATATATTCAGATAAAAATTTGTTTATTAATGAAAAAATGGCACCTCAAGAGGTTATGTTAATAGAATTAGAATATCCCCTTTTTTGACTTTTATAAGTTAAAATTATAATCCTAGTTCGATAAAAGTAACTTTAATACAATAAAAAGTATATTTAGTATCTAAAAATGGAATGCTTTACAATAACTTTAGCAATATAATTTATATGTAAAGGATTTAAAAAAATATATTTTAAATTTAAATAAGGGGGATAAACAATGATTAAAAGAATAAAAAGAGGTAGGAAGGGTATTATGGCAATTATTTTAGCAACTTCAATGGTACTTTCTTCTAGTATTACAGCATTAGCAGCAGATACAAGTTCGACTTCACCATCATATAGTACTGTTACAGAAGTATATGATTGGGGTGTAGCAGTTCCAAGATTAATTGTTAATTTAGGTAAAACAGTAAATCAGGGATCTGTAACCAAAGATACTTTTAAGGCTCACGTTGTTAGAACCGAAAATAGAGCAGGAACTGAGTTATTAGGAGGTGCTGAAGGAGACCGTAAAATTACTAGAGTTTATGTTTCTGATAAAGAAGGCAACTATGTAGGTAGTGGAAATTATGTAACTATTGAAATGGAAGTTGGCCCAACAGTAGCTTTAGGTTCTCCTATTAATTACAATATAAAAACTAATCTTAATGGATGGGTTAATTGTAAATATACAATTACTCAACAGAAAGATATCACTTCTAGTGCAGGAAATGTATCAGGGCTAGTTATTAACAGTTTTGCAGGGGATACTAAAAAAATTGTTGATAATTTCAAAGTAGAAAGTGGAACTTATGATAATGTCACAATGAAATATGCAAGTTATGCACCAGATCAAGATGGAGGCAAGAAACCATTAGTGATATGGTTACATGGAATGGGTGAAGGTGGATTAGATGGGCTCCTTCCTATAACAGGTAATAAGGCAGATAATTTTGCATCAAGGGAAATGCAATCATATTTTGGAGGAGCATATGTATTAGCCCCTCAAGCACCTACATTTTGGATGGATGGCTTCAAGGGTTTTGGAGATGGAACCTCAAAATATGAAAAAGCTCTTATGGCTCTAATTGAAGATTATGTGTCAAAGAATAATAATATAGACAAGAAAAGAATTTATATTGGCGGAGATTCTAATGGTGGGTATATGACAATGCTTATGGCAAGAGATTATACAGATTACTTTGCAGCAGCATTCCCAACATGTGAAGCTTTAAAGGATACATTAATTTCAGATAAAGATATTAATAAATTAAAGAACCTTCCAATATGGTTCACAGCAGCTAAAACTGATACAACAGTACCAGTAAAAGATTATGTAGTTCCAACTTATAATCGTTTAATTGCAGCTGGTGCAAAGAATGCTCATCTTTCACTATTTGATGCTGTAGTAGATACTACAGGATTATATAATAAGGAAGATGGAACACCATATGAATATGCAGGACATTGGTCTTGGATTTATGTTTATAATAATCAATGTAAAACAAACATAGGTAATAAGACTATAACAATTATGGAATGGTTGGCTGACCAAAAATTAAGTTAATATTTGATGGCATAAAGAAAAAGGAACTCTCATCTGTCTATTTAACGGATGGAGTTCTTTTTCTTTTTATATTATTTTGAGATTTTGGATTTATTTTTAGAATTGCTTTTAAAAACTAACGCAGCCATTGCGAAGACTGTAATAGGAACAGTCCAAACAAGTCCGAGACTACCAGCAAAGGCTGTTATTATTTCTGTAGATATCATTTCCATATTAATGATAGTTGTATAAGTCATTTTTTGAGCAGCGAGTAGGAATATTAAACTAAAAGCTCCTCCAGCATAAGCTAAAATTAAAGTGTTAGACATGGCTCCTATAATATCTTTTCCAATATTCATACCACTTTGTATAAAATCTTTTTTGCTTATATTATTTTTTATTTGTAATACTTCATCCATAGCAGACGTAATTGAAACACTGACATCCATAATAGCACCTAAAGAACCAATTATTATTGCAGCAAACAATATTGACTTAAAATCAAGTCCTAAACTTGAATTATTATAGGCAATAAGTTGTGATTCAGTTTCAGCAAGACCTGTTATTTTACATAGGTTTCCTATTATTATAGCTGTAATACTTGAAATTAAAATTCCACCAACTGTACCTAGGATTGAAATTATTGTCTTTTTATTAATTCCTGTTATAAAAAATAGAGATGAAGCTACAGTCACAATACATACTACAATTGTTGCAATTACTGGATTAAAACCACTAATTAAGATTGGAATTAATACTTTTATTATCATAAAGCTTGTGAAAATTAAAGTTAATATTGATTTGATCCCTTTTTTTCCACAAATTAAAACAACAGAAAACATAAATATTCCTATTAGTAGATATAAATAATTTTCTCTAGAAATTTCATATAAATGTATTGAGTTTATTTTTCCATCGTCATTTGAAAGAGTGTAATTTATTATTATTTCATCATTTTCACTAACTACAATTTTATGTATATCTAAAGATTCGATGGTATTTCGAATTTTATATTTTTCACCTTGGTGTTCACCATCAAGTATTGTAATTTCAAATTCTTGTTTAGCTTCTAATACTTCTTTACTTTTATCCTCTAATTCATAAAGATTATCAAAAGTAATCTTATCAACTTTGGCTTTTGCAAAAGAATAACTGCTATTATTAAGTTTTTGCTTGTTGCTTTCTATATTAGAAAAAGTGAATAAGCCTAATATAATTATTGCCAGTATAGCTATGCATATATAAGTATTTCTATTAAAATTTTTCATAATTACTCCTATGTTTATAATTTTGCGTAATATAGGTATTTCCATTTTGTTAGATTAGTAGTTAAATATACATATTTCAAAAAAGAACTTTTGAAAAAATACAGATTTCAAAGGAAATCGACATTGATTGATCATTGCAATATATATAGATATCCAAATTAATAAATCAAACTTATAAAGGGAATATACATGCATCATTGAGAAATTATAATTATAATACTAAACTAGAAATCCGATACATTTTTCTGGAAGCAGGCATGTGAAATTGAGCTGATGAAGGTTCTTAATTGGGTCTTGTTTCATTTACAGCTTGTCCAGATTTTATATCTGGAACACGCTGTGATGACGACAAGACGCCATTTAGAACCTTCCAGCGAAAATTTCACTAGTCCTGTGGAAGATAAATGTATCTGATTTCGGTAATTGTTGCATAAGTCTAATTATCGCTTTGGATATCTATAAGTAAAGTCATAGAGATAAATTCATTAGTCCCTATGACTTTACATTTTGTTTAAATTATTTGTAATTTCAACTTAGTGATTACTTATTTTTTATATCATCTGAAGTTACTGCTTTTGAATTAGCAGAAGTTTGTTCACCTGAAACTCCAGCAAGACTTATTTTTCCATCATTAATCAATTGAACTGCTGTTTTTCTTTGATTAGCATCCCAGTTGTTACCTACAATGCTCCAGTTATTATCAACAACAGGAGTTATGGTTCCGCCTTTAACATCCTTAATATATTGTCCAATTAGATCTCTGATTCTTCCATCGCCTAATCCTACTGTTTGTTCTGATTTACCTACAAGTGTTGGAAGTGTTTCACCTGCTTTGAAGATAACCCCAGCAGTTAATAATTGAGTTGAAGCTCTGTAGTTATTAACTGTTACATAAAGTACATCTGAATCATTTATTTTACTGTTATCACTCTTAGTTAAATTAACTATTCTATTTCCAACAGGTTTTGATATATCTATATTATATTTTATTCCTGCAAACATATCATAGTTATAACCAGGTATAGAGGGATTAAATGAAATAGTTAAGTCTCCAGGTTTATATGTGTTGTAATAAGAAGCAGACCATTCCATGTATTTCTTAAGTTGACTTCCTGTCATTTTAAGAACATATAATGTATTATCAAATTGATATATATTAGCAGTATCACATTTTTTAATTTGTCCTTCTAATATATTTTGTCCGTTTTTAAATACAGCTGCAGATGATACATCTATTTTATGATTTGCTATTTTTTCACCATAATACATTTGAACTGCATTAATTAAACTAACCATTGGTGTAGGTTGAAGTTTTGCTTGATCTACTCCTTTGATTTCATTAGCAGGAGCTAAATTTCCACCCTTTAATGCACCTATTGGAGTATTGGCATCATTAATTGCTCTTTGATTATAGCTTGCTAATGAATTTACAAGATCTGTATCAGCTTGTACAGGAGCTACATTTTTAGGAGCTATATCAAAAAGTGCTGTAGTAATATCTGTTGCTTTATTTGCAACTGTATATTCACCCTTAGAATTTTTAGTTAATGTAAGATTAATTTGTCCTAGAGTTTTAGCCCATTTGTTAGCTTCAACGATTACTGTACCATTAGCTTTTGCTTTATTGTAATCATCTATTGTAGCATCAGTAGTAGTTCCATCTTTAGCTATTGCTGTTACTTTATTTTGAGCAGCATTTAATGAATATATTTTATGATCATAATAATAGTCGTTAGCTATTTTCACATGGAAATGAGCAGCTACAAAAGCTGTTATTTCTGGACATTGATCTAGTACGTCTATAGCGCCTGATCCTTCAGCTCCGTATTCTTCAGTTTCTCCCATGTGTTGAACAGCTATTATTGTATTTACATTTTGCTTTTTAAGTTCTGCAATTGCAGCCTTAGTTTCATCAACTGGATTTGTAACTGTATATCCTTTTAAGTTAGCAGAATCCCATTTTGTAATATTAGGTGTAACCATACCTATTATTCCAACTTTAACTCCAGCTCTTTCAACTATTGCATATGGTGCTGCAAGTTTTGTTTTACCGTCAGTATCATATACATTTCCACCTAGTACCTTACCTTTAAATTGTTTCATTACATTTTTTAAAGCTGGTATTCCATAATTGAATTCATGATTTCCTAAAGTAAGAGTATCATAACCTATTTTATTCATTGCTAATATCATTGGGTTAGTTGAATCATTTATAAATAATGATTCTGAATTATCTTGAATAATATCTCCTGCATCAACAAGAATTGTGTTTGGGTTTTTAGTTCTTAATTGATTAACAAGGGTTGATATTTGTGCAAGACTTCCTGAAGTGTCAGCATTATTTATTGCATAATCGTATGGTAAAAATCTACCATGAGAATCTGTAGTTGTTAAAATTTGCAAGGTAACGCTTCCATTTTGCGATGAAAGAGTGTTGTTATTTCCACTAGTAGCTTTAGATTCGGTTAAATCAACTACTTTAGTGCTAGTTTCTGCCTTGACAGTTTTTACTGTTATTGGTGAAAATAAAGTAAATAACATCATTGACGCAACTATTGATGATAATAATTTCTTGTTTTTAAAACGTTTAAACATTAAAATTACCCCTCCTGCTTTCTTTTAATTATTAATTTTGTTATATTATGTTTGATTATGCTATTTTATTATACTGCGCTAATTTATGCCAATCAAGTTAAAAACATATTAATAATGAACATTTTACATAATTATAATAATTGGCTTAAAATTTTAATATTATATATTTATAGTTGAAATTTAAATTTCAGAATATTCGAATTATACAATAAAATTTACGAGTATGTTAAAATGAAAATATGTCACTTGTAATACTTAGAGGTATTTGATATAATCAGAAGGATGAAAATTAGCATTTAGTCAGTTCGAAAGCCTCCTGACTTAAAACAAAACTACGGTTAAATAATTTAGAGTAATAAAGGTTTAATTAATTTTTTATTAATGAAAGCTTTTATTGTTGTCGAGTTTATTTATCGTAGGATGATTCCTACGATTTTTTTGTTTGGAGATTTTTGATAATTATATTTGCAATGTTAATTTCGAGAATATTATCTATATACATGGAGGAATTTTTGTGAATAATAATAATAAAACAGTACAGAGAGTAGTAAAAACAGCTATAATAGCTGCACTTTATGCAGCAATAACAGTTGCATTGGCTCCAATTAGTTATGGACCTATACAATTTAGAGTATCAGAAATAATGGTATTATTAGCAATATTTGACCCATTCTACATCGGAGGGCTTACAATTGGATGCTTTATTGCAAATATGCTAGGACCAAATGGCGTAATGGATATAGTATTTGGTACTTTAGCAACATTTATTAGTGTTTATGCTATTTCGCTTACAGGAAAGTTTGTTAAGAATACAAAAGTATCATTATTAGTGGCATCACTTTGGCCAACAGTGTTTAATGGTTTAATAGTTGGTTGGATGCTTTACTATGTTTATGAGCTTCCCCTTTTACTATCGATTGGAGAAGTTGCAGTTGGTGAATTTGTAATTGTAACAATAGTTGGAGTACCAGTTATAAAGTTGATACAAAATAAATATCATGGATTATCTGTAAAATATAATTAATATTAGTTAAGTTAGAAAATTACGTTTTACTTATATAATGAAAACTATAAAATACACTGCCCTTACTTAATTGTAGGAGACAGTGTATTTTTATGGTTTATTTAAATTTGTAGATTACACGTTTTTTTACTTTTAGCTATTAATTCTATTTTCATTTTAAGTAAGATACATTATTGTTTAAGAAATTAATTTTCTTTGACAGCGTATTTTTTTGAACAATTAATTAGTGAAACTGTGTTATAATATAAAAAAATTTAACAGAAGATTATGTAGTTAATTTTTAAACGGATTTACTAATATTCAGATTTTGAGGGAAATAATTTATGATAAAAAAATTTATAATATATATTGTAGCGCTAACAATCGTGATAGTGCTACTGCTTAATGGGTGTTCAAGCAATGAACCTAATGAGGCAAAAGCGCTAAGAGAAAGTTCTAACGGAATTAATAAGTATACTCAGTCAAAGATAATAGAATATATTGATAATTATTCTAAAGACTATGAATTTAGTGGTTCAATTCTTATTACAGAAGGAAGTACTATATTATTTGATAAAGCCTTTGGAATGGCAGATTATGATAATAATATTGAAAATACTACGCAGACTCAGTTTGAAATTGCTTCTATAACAAAACAATTTACAGCAACAGCAATTTTAATGCTTCAAGAAAAGAATTTATTAAGTGTTCAAGATCCTATTAGCAAATACATTCCAGATTACCCAAAAGGAGATGAAATAAAGATTTGCAATCTTCTTGATCATACTTCTGGAATTCCAGATTATGTTGATTCAATTGGGAATGTTGAAAGTGGAGAGCAGGTATACACTTTAGAAGAACTTATAAGTCTATTTAAAGATGAACCTCTTGAGTTTGAGGTTGGAACGGATTTTAAGTATAGTAATTCTAATTACATATTACTCGGATATATAATAGAAAAAGTATCCCAAAAAAATTATAAAGAATATATAGAAGAAAACATACTTAAGCCTTTGAGTTTGAATAGTACAGGATTTTTAAGTAATGGAAATGATATGAAAAACAAGGCTATTGGTTACGCTGAAATAATTAATAGCCAAAATCAATATGAAAAGTCAATTGATACTGAGGGATCTTTTATAGCATCAGCTGGGGAAATGTACTCAACTGTTGAAGATTTGTACAGGTGGGAAGAAGCATTATATTCAGAAAAAATAATTAATAAACAATCCCTAAATGAAATGTTTACTCCTAATTTATCAGATTATGGATATGGATGGTTTATCGATGAAAGTACTTTAGGAAATAAAAGTATTTCTCATGGTGGAGATTTACCAGGATATACTTCATATGTAAAGAGAAACCTTGATAAAAGGTATTTAGTTATTATATTAAGTAATAGAGATGATGATCCTTATGTAAATTATATAGCTACAGGAGTAACAAAAATTTTAGAAAATAAATAAGAGGTATTATTTTGGAAAAAGAAGAAGTTGAATTATTACCAGCAGGTCTCATAAGTTGTCTATTAGATAATATAGAAGTGCGTATTTTAAAGATATCTCCACAAAAATTAACGGTACGTGTTTCAGAAGAAATAGAAAATATAGATAGTATAAAAGTAATGTTTTATATATTTAATGAAAATAAATATGAAGAAGTTAAAATAAGTAGTCATGTTCTTATTGAAAAGACAAAATTTGAATTTTATCTAAGTTATACTTTTGCTATTGATTCACAAGAATATTCCTATAATGTTAGAAATAGTTTTAGAAATTATTCAAAATATATTATGTCAAAAACCTTTGGTGAAGACAGTGAATTTTCAAAGGAAATGGTTGGATACCCAGCGGAAAAGGATACTGAATTTTATAAGGATTATTTAGAGCAAAAAGAAGAATGGCTATCTAATTTGAATTATTTAGAATGGGATAATACTATTCTAAATTCAATAGAATTCGCTATTGCTTTAGATAACGATACATTGTATAAAAAATATATGCACAAAGACATTAAAGCTTTTACTAAGGAGTATTTAAAAGAAAATTTTATAAATACACATAAACTATTTCAAATGGATGTTACAAGACTTTATATTGGAAATGAATTTTGTCATAATTTATTTCCAGAAGTGGAACTTTTAAAGAAGCTGTTAGATAAAGCTTATAGGGAAAATCTTCATATCACATTGTGTTTTACATATTTAAGAGATTGCTATATAGAAAAAACTAAAGATATAATAGAAAAAGTATATGCTTGGTGTAAGGATAAAAGTGAAAAAATAGAAATTATAATAAATGATTTTGGCATGTTGAAACTAGTTGAAGAGAAATTAGATTTTTTTATGCTGTCCCTAGGAGTTTTATTGAATAAGAGAAAAAAAGATCCAAGGTACATTTATAAAAAAGGTTATGCTGAAAATAAGGAACTTATGGCGAAAAACAATCTTAATAGTGCGCTCTTTAATAAATTTTTGAAAGATTGTAACATAGAACGATATGAATATGAAAATTGTGGTTATAGAATATCAATTGCAGAAGGAAAACATAGCATTCATATTCCTTTTTACCAAACAAATACCTCACAATATTGTCCGCTATATGCTAAATGTACAACCATGGATAGAGGAAAGCAGAAACTTATTACTAGCTGTGAAAAATATTGTAAAGATTATATATTTGCTTATCCAAAGCATTTAAATATGGTTGGAAGGTATAATTCCTTGTTTGCTTTTGATGACACTTTGCTTAAAAATCCAAAGGAATTAGAATATTATGTTAGCAGTGGCATAGATAGAATTGTTTTAAATTTTATATGAAGATAAGAGGAAAAGCTAATGAAGATAGTAGCAGGCTTAGGATGTATTGACGATTATTTAACTTTGGTAAAAGCAGGAGTGGATGAAGTATTTTGTGGATATGTTCCATACGAGTGGAATAAAAAATATGGTAGTTTATTTCCTTTAAATAGGAGAGAAGTACTTTACTATAATGTTCAAATAAATTCTTTTGAGGATATGAAAATACTTAAAAAAATGATGGATAGATACAAAGTTCCAGTAAATATAACATTTAATTATTTGTATTACCTAGAAGAACAATATGAAATGATAGCTAAAATGATAAAAGCTTTGATAGATATTGGATTCTATGAGTTTATTATAGCAGACCTTGCACTTATATTATATTTAAAAGAAAACGGGATAAAATGTTCAATTCATTTAAGTGGGGAATGTGTTGAACTTAATCGTCTTTCTGTTGATTTTTTTAATAAATTTGATATATCACGTTATATATTTCATAGGAAAAATTCCATTGAAGATATGAAAGCATGTATAGAAGATAATAAAGATAAAAATATTGAGTATGAGGCATTTATTTTAAATGAGAGATGTCATTATACAGGAGCTTTTTGCAACTCTCTACATTGTGATGAGATGATTCATTTATGCAAAATGCCATATAAGTTAACTAAAGAAAATAAATTTGCTAATAATTTTAAGGAAGTTGATCAAAAACTTGAAGCTTATATGGAAAGTGATTATGACATAGTAGATGAAATGGAAGATTCAGATGTACTTGGTGGTACTGGTTGTGGATTATGTTCTTTACAAAAAATGAAAATTGCTGGTGTTACACATTTAAAAGTTGTTGGAAGAGGGAATTCTGTTGATAATATGAAAAGAGATGTGGAAGATTTAAGAAAAGCATTAAGCATACTTGAAGATCTTGAAGAGTGTGAAGCTTTTGAAGAAAAAATGAAAGATAAACTATTTTGTAATAAGTGTAGTGGTTCATGTTATTATTAAATTAAAAAATTTAATAATATACATAATATAGTAGGTGGTTTGATGAAAAAATAGGATCATCTACTATTTTTTTATACAATTCATGGTTAATTTGGAATTGTGATAAAAATATATTTTAATTCTAATTAAAATGAAAAAAATATTGCAAGTTTGATGAAAATATATTAATATATAACAGTAAAATTTAATATTTTATTTATAAAATTTAAAAAAGTTCAGATGAAGATAGCGGGAGAGTAATGGCAATGCTGTTCACCGAAGAAGTAAATCTTTCAGGTACCTATTAAGTTAGAGATGACCGTTATTGGATGAACCCTTGGAGAGACTCGAAATAGAGCACCGAAGGAGCAAGTTATATGAGAAATCATATGGTGAAACTCTCAGGTAAAAGGACAGGGGACAGATACATATCTTATCAAAGTGATATATTATTATTTTATAGATAACTATTTAATAGTATTATTGCTTCATTTAGATCTTATCTATTCCCATTTGTATCTCCAACCACAAAATACTTATAGGAAAAGGCATTATAAAATAACAGCCTTTTAACTAAGATGGAGGGATAAAATGGAACAATCAAAATCAAACAATCAAAATTTATCAAGAGGTCTTAAAAATCGTCACGTGCAACTACTTGCAATCGGTGGAGCAATAGGAACAGGACTTTTTCTTGGTTCTGGAAGGTCCATTCACTTAGCTGGACCATCTATTTTATTTGCTTATATGATAACTGGAATAATTTGTTTCTTTGTTATGCGTGCCCTTGGGGAATTGCTACTTTCTAATTTAAATTACCATTCTTTTGTTGACTTTGTATATGATTATTTAGGTGAAAGAGCAGCCTTTATTACAGGATGGACTTATTGGTTCTGTTGGATTTCACTCGCTATGGCAGATGTAACAGCTGCTGGACTTTATATACAATATTGGTTTCCAAATGTGGCACAATGGGTTCCAAGTCTTATGATTCTTGTAATATTATTAATTATGAATCTTACAGCTGTAAAATTATTTGGTGAAATGGAATTTTGGTTTGCACTAATTAAAGTTATTGCAATTTTAGCATTAATTGTAATTGGTACCTTTATGATTATTAAGGGCTTTTCTACAGATGCTGGTGCATCAAGCTTTGCAAATCTTTGGAGTAATGGAGGCTTGTTTCCAAATGGAATAAATGGATTTATACTTTCATTTCAAATGGTGGTATTTGCTTTTACTGGAATAGAATTAGTTGGTTTAACAGCTGGAGAAACTGAAGACCCAGAACGTGTTATTCCTAAAGCTATTAACAATATTCCAATTAGAATAATTATTTTCTATGTTGGAGCACTTTTTGTTATTATGAGCATATACCCTTGGAATTCAATCAATCCAGAAAAAAGTCCATTTGTACAAGTGTTTTCAGCAGTAGGAATAGCAGCAGCAGCAAGTATTGTAAATTTTGTTGTATTAACTTCAGCAGCTTCTGCATGTAACAGTGGAATTTTTAGTACAAGCAGAATGGTATACTCTCTTGCTAAAGAAGGGAATGCTCCTGAATCTATGAAAAAATTAACTTCTACTCAAGTACCTTCTAATGCTACAGTATTTTCTGCAATTGTTATTTTAATTTCAGTTGTTTTGAATTATATTATGCCTGAAGGCGTGTTTGTATTAATAACAAGTATATCAACATTTTGTTTTATATTTATTTGGGCAATTATCGTGATTTGCCATATTAAATATCGCAAAACTAAACCTGAACTTGCAGCTAAGAATAAATTTAAAATGCCGTTTTATCCAGTTATTAACTATATAATTTTAGTATTTTTTGCTTTTGTCCTTGTTACATTAGCACTTAATAATGAAACGCGCGTAGCATTATTTGTAACACCCGCATGGTTTATAATGCTTGCATTAATATATAATGTAGCTAAATCAAAAAAGAAAAATGAAGAAGTAGTTATGTCAAAACAAATATAAATAGAATCATAATAGATTTAAAAGAAGTTAATGTATTAGATTATAAAATACGTTAACTTCTTTTTCATGAAGATTTTTAAATAGAAGAGGAATATAAATGTATAAGATTTCGGTAATTGTTGCATAAAATTCTTAAAAGCACTAATATTTTAACCACTCGCTAATTTTTTGAGAAAAATATAATTTGAAAATATTTATCCCATTTGTTAAATCTAGGTCTGTAATTTCACTGATTTTATTGAGGCGATAGGCCATGGTGTTCCTATGAATAAATAATTTATCTGCTGCTGCAGAGATGTTATTTGCACATAAAATATATTCATAAATAGTTTTGCAATATTCTGTTCCATTTAATTTATCATGTTTTAATAATTTATTATACGAAGGATGGCAAAATATTTTTAGTTCATCTTTATATTTAAGTTTAGAAAATAAATGAAATAAATCAACATTTTCATAAGGATATATACAAATAGAAGCTTTATTAGTACGAGTACCAATTTCATAGGCTATGGAGGCTTGGTGATAATAAGAACTTAAATTTTCAAATTCAGATTTAGAAAAAATCCTACTAATACCACCTTTAATATTGTTGTTGTTTAAAATATCTTTGATGTTATTGAGCTCTATATCATATTCAGTTTGCTTATTATAATTGATTATTACTACCAGAGAATCATGGTATCGTGCAATCTTAGAAATAGTAGATCTTTCTATTAATCTAGTATATAAATAGTCCAAAAAACTTATGCTTTGATCTGATTTAAATAATGGAATTTTTACAAGGCAGAAGTATTTTTTTAAAGACCAATTAGCATTATGTAAGCGATCTGAAAGAATAATTGTGGCAGGAATTTCTCCATTTAACAGGTCTATTATTATATCCTCATGGACTGTAGGGGTAATTGCCTCTTCATAAATATCCGTTCGTATTGCAACTGTAAGAATATCAGAAAGCATTTTAACTGTATCAATATCACTTGGAGAGAATTCTTTATTTATTGCATGTACTCCAATATAGCCTAAAATTTGATTTCCCATAGTTAATTTATTTGATATTATGTTAATTTTTTTCGCTACTCCATCGGTAAATAATACTGGAATATCGCTTTCAATAACTTTTTTAGTAATACCTTCATTTTTATAGCAAGTAATGGAATCCTGACAACAGTACCCATGAGTCCTAGCAAATTCCCAAAAAGGTTCATCTATATGGAAATTTGACATAGCTAGTACCTTATATGCAGAATTTGTGACAATAATAGGATTCCCTAATATTTTTGTTCCAATATCAATTAATTCTCTTAAGCTATGTCCCTTGATTAATGCAGAAAAAATTGATGACATATTTGAAGCTAATTCTACTTTTTTACGAAATTCAATTTGAATAATGTCATAAAGAACTTCTAGTGAAATGGTCTCATCCCAAATAGCAAATTCACCTGATATATGTATATCTTCTTTTAAAGGAATATCTGGTATTAAAATAAAACCAACATAAGATTGATTTAGACACATATTATCTAAATCTGAAATAAAACCAACATATAAAGTATTATCGTGCAAAGATGATGCGTTAATGAGCAGAGTAACCATAGTATATTGAATGGCGTTCTTTTTATTACTATGAATTGTTAAGTTGGTTTTATCTATTCTTTTTAATAAGCTATGGAACGTTAACATTTAATCAACCTTTCGACAATGATTGTGCTTTTTGCACTTTTATTAGTAATAATGTTTTTAGTTCTGCACAATGAATTATAAATGATAAAATATTATAATATTAAATGGACTAAATTGCTGTATATATTTTTATTAATTAGCTGATTAATGAACAATAATAAATTAATGCTGATTTCAGATAGAAATAGTTGAGTTTTTAACAATTTTTTGCAACATATATATTATTATGATTACAATTATTTAATATTATATCATAATAGATAAATCAACATTATGAATTATTAAATTGTAAATTATTACATTTAAATGATTTTATGGTAGGAATGTTTTTAGTATTTTAAATTCGCAAAAATAAAGGAGAGGGATAATTAATGGGGTTTTTAGGAAATGTAAAAGTTAGGGTCAAGTTAATAGCAGCATTTTTAATAGTAACAGTTCTAATTGGAATTGTAGGTGTGGTTGGTATTATATCATTTAAGAATATAGGAGAAAAATCAGAATTAATGTATTCAATTAATTTGCGTAGTGTCTATATTTTAACTGATATGAAGGAAAATCTTTCGGAAATCAGAACTGATATTTTATCACTAGTATTCAAAAAAAAATCTTCAGAAAAATCAGATTTGATGAATGATATTTTGGAAAATCAAAAACAAAATGATGAATATATTAATGAGTATGAAAATCTCATTGTAAGTGATAAAGAAAAGAAAGAATATGAGATATTTATAAGTTGCTTTAAGCAATATGGGGAGATAAGAACAGAAATTACTAAGTATGTAGATTCAGATGATTATGTAAAGGCAGAAGAGAAATATGCTGATATCCCTAAAGTTAGAAAGGCGATGTTTGACAGTTTAGATAAATTGATAGAGATAAACTTACACGATGCTAACGTAGCTAATGAAAATATTCAAGCAATTAATGCTAAATCAACTACGGCTATGATTGCAATAACAGTGTTAGGCTTTATAATTGCAATTACTTTAGGATTCCTTATGGCACAAAATATAAATAAGCCACTTCAAAAAATAGTTGAATTTGCTAAAAGATTATCGTCTTACGATTTTTCAACGGCAATGACAATTACAAGAAAAGATGAATTTGGCCAAACTGGTGTTGAATTAAATAAAGCACAGGAAAATGTAAGCAATCTGGTTAAGGTTATTCAAGAAAAATCTCAGGATATAGGTGCATATAGTGAGGAACTATCAGCAACTGTTGAGGAACTAGCATCAAAAGCAGTAAGTATAGATGAGGCAGTAAATAATATTAATGATAATATGCATGATTCTAGTGCAGGAGCAGAAGAAATAAGTGCATCTATCCAAGAAGTGGATTCAAGTATAAATATACTTTCACAAAAAGCAATGGATGGAAGTACTAATGCAAATAAGTCTAAGGAAAGAGCAAATAAGGTTAAAATTGAAAGTCAAAAAACAATTGAAGATGCTAGACTTATATATGTTGAAAAACAACAAAGAATGTTAGATGTTATTGAAGATGGAAAAGTGGTTAATGATATTAGAGTTATGGCAGATACAATAGCTGATATAGCAGATCAAACAAATTTACTTGCATTAAATGCAGCTATAGAAGCTGCAAGAGCTGGAGAGATGGGAAAAGGTTTTGCAGTTGTAGCTGAAGAGGTTAGAACTCTTGCAGAAGAATCGGGAGAAGCAGTAAAAAATATTAAAGATACTATAGTTAAAGTAGAAGCAGCTTTTAAAAAGAGTTTGGATACAGGGAATGAGATCTTAGAATTTATAAATAATGATATAGATGATCAATTTAGAGAATATAAGAAAACAGGTGAACAATATTATGATGATTCTGAGTTTGTAAGTAATATGTCAGAAGAGATAGCAGCAATGTCAGAAGAAGTCACAGCTACAGTTGGACAAGTAAGTGGAGCAATTCAAAATATGGCAGAATCAACCCAAAAATCTACAGAACAGGCAGAAACAATAAAAGAAAGTATGAACGAAACAACTCAAGCAATAGAACAGGTTGCAGTAACAGCTCAAAGTCAAGCAGAATTAGCTCAAAATCTTAATGAAATAATTCATAAATTTAAAATTTAAAATCTTGTTTAAAAATCCACGATGGAAATATCGTGGATTTTTATTTATAATAGAAAAGAATATTTAAAACATTATAATTAAGAGGAGTTTTTAAATGAAATATTACTTTGCCCCAATGGAAGGTATTACTGGATTTATTTATAGAAATTCATATGAAAAGTTTTTTGGAAATATTGATAAATATTTTGCACCTTTTATTGTTCCAAATAAAAGTAGGAGTCTTAAAACTAAAGAATTAAGAGATATCTTACCTGAAAATAATATTGGGATGAATTTAGTTCCACAAATTCTAACTAATGATTCAGAGGGATTTATATATACTACTAAGAAATTACAAGAATTAGGTTATGAAGAAGTCAACTTGAATCTAGGTTGTCCTGCTGGAACAGTAGTTTCTAAAAACAGAGGTTCAGGATTTTTGGCCAAAAGAGAAGATTTAGATATTTTTTTAGACGAAATATTTAAGATAAATAATATGAAAATATCAATAAAGACTAGAATAGGGAAGGATAATCCAGAAGAATTTTACGAGCTAATAAAAATTTACAATAAATATCCTATAGAGGAATTAATAATTCATCCTAGAACACAAAAAGATTTTTATGGTAATAAACCTAATTTAGAGGTATTTAGTGATGCCTTAAGGTTAAGTACTAATCCATTGTGTTATAATGGAGATATTTTTACAGTTCAAAATTATGAAGGATTAACAAAAGCTTTTCCAGAAGTGCAAGCAGTAATGCTAGGAAGAGGTATATTAGCTAATCCAGGTTTAATGAATTTAATAAAAAGCAATATTAATCTAGATAAAAAAATATTAAAAGATTTTCATGATGAAATTTTAAATAAATATATTGAATTATTCAATGAAGAAAAAAATGCAATTTTTAGAATGAAAGAATTATGGGGATATATGATCTACATATTTTCTGATAATAAAAAATATGCTAAAAAAATAAAGAAGTCACAAAAATTATTTGATTATAATGAAGCAGTTTCAAGTTTATTTGAAGAGCAGAATATTATAGTAGGAGCAGGATTATTCTATAAGGAAGATTTATGATTTTTATATATTTTTAGAGTTTTGTTATAATAATGTGATGAAAATGTGACATAAATGTAACAAAACATGGTTAATATAATAATTGAAAGCTATTATAGGAAATGATTTCCTAAAAGGAAATATTTCAAAGCTAGAATTAATATACTTTTTTATTTGGAAATAAGGGAGGATAATTTATGAACAAAAATCTTAAGCGTGTTATAGCACTTGTCCTAGCAATAGGAGCATTTTCGGTATCAACGCCAGCAACCCACTTAAACTTGTTGACGACAAAAGTTTATGCTGCAGATAATTCTACAGATACATTGAGTAGTTTGAGATTAGAAAAAGCAAGTGGAAGTGATATACAACTTTATAGTGATAGTGATTATGAAAGTGATAACAAAGTAGATGATAATGATGTGACAAAAGGTGATACCTATTATGCAAAAACTTCAACTAGTAAGGTTAAAATTGAAGCTGATGGACCTGATGAAAAATATGTTAGAGTATTTAAAGGAACTTCAGGGTCAACTAAAGGTAAAGAACTAGGAGATAGCATTTCATTATCCTCGGATACTACAAAATTAATTGTAAGGATATACAGTTCAGAACCAGATGATGATGTAAGATATGGTGATGATGATAATGTAATAGGAACATATACAATTAAAGTTGAATGTACATCTACTAGCACCAGTGATGACGAAGATAATTCTGATAGTTATGATGACATTTATTTGGACAAACTTTCTGTAAATGGTGATAGCATTTCATTATCAGATTCGAAGACTACATATACATATAGTGTAGATAATGATGTGACAGAAGCAACCATTAAAGCTGTACCACCAGATGAAGATGATGACACTTATTCAGTTACAATTGATGGATCTGATGTAAATAGCGATGATAAGTTTAAGAAAACAGTAGATTTAAGCGAAGGTGAAAATGAATTTAAAATAAAACTTGAAGATGACAGTGATAATGAAAGGGAGTATACTTTAAAGATAACAAGAGAAAGTGGTAAGTCTGCAGTAGCAGCAACGAATGATAGTGATTCAAGTAAGCCTAATGGTATTACTAATCCTCAAGCAGGCCCTGCACCTCTGGATCAGAAAAAATCAAATGATGTAGCTACTAAAATTGGATGGGTTCAAGTAAATGGCGGGTGGCAATTTTATGATTCTACAGGAAATTTATTGAAGAAAACATGGTATTTTGATAGAGGTTACGGAAAGTGGTATTTCTTAGGTACAGATGGAATGATGTCAGTGAATTCTTGGATATTGACGGAAGGTAAATATTATTATGTTGGTGCTGATGGAGCGATGGCAACTAATACTATGATTGGTCAATATAAAGTCGGGGTTGATGGAGCTTGGATACAATAATATATATTAAGATATAACTTTAATTAGGAAACTCACAAAAGTCATATATGAGATTTTTGTGAGTTTATTTTTATTCTTTACGAGGAATTTATAATTCAGTAAAATCTGTGGATAATATATAAAAAAGACTATTTAACTGAGTTGTGCATAAGAAAAGAATAAAAAACAAATCATATTCGCATGCATAAAAGGTTATTTTATTATACAGATTTACGATAAGTTTGTGGTGTAATACCAAATTGATTTTTAAAGGCTCTTTGAAAGTGACTTTGGCTAGAGAAACAAAGAAAATTGCTTATTTCACTTATACTCTTATTTGAATAGGCTAATAGATCTTTTGCATTTTCTAATTTACATTGTCTAATAAAATTGCTTAAATCAAAGCCTAATTGTTTTTTGACTTTATGAGAGAGATAAGAACGATTAAAACCAAAATATTCAGCTATATCAGCAACTGTAATATTTTTATTTGTATTTTCGCGTACATATTGAATAACACGATGAAGTACTGTATCAGAATTTAATGGAATTATTGAATTGGCAGTACGATTAGTATAATCATACAAAACATTATTTAAAAGAGAATTAATAGCATTAATATCCGTTAATCGCTCCATTTGTTGGATATAAATATCTGACAGGTTATAGGCAATATTAGGCGAGAGGCCTCCTTTTATTGCTGCTCGGGTTGCTAAAGTAACTGCCACAATAAATATATTTTTTGATTGCCTTAAGTTATTATCAGCTATTTTTCCTACCTTCATATTTTGGGTTTGAATACGAAAATTTGATAATCCTTCAATGTCACCATTTTCAATATATCTGAAAAATTCATTTTCAATAGAATAATTGTTATTTAAAATATTTTCTTCCATTGATTCAGCGGTATGTTTAGAATAATTTTGGTTAATTATATTATGTAATTTGGAATCTAAATTATTATTTAAATCTTTATGTGACATCTCCTCATTATTTAAGGTGTAATTTATAAGTATAAGAGTATTTATAAAGATATCAAGGTTTTGAGTAGGAATATTATAGAAAAAATTGCAAAAGGATTCCCAACTAGATTCATCAATGGAAAAATCGTTTCTCATACTAAATAGAGTTTCTTTTGAATATGGTAAGGCACTTATTGGACCTATAACAATACAAGTATTGCTATCTTTAATTTGAATGCATCCATAATAAGAATAGAACTTTGTAATGGTATAGTTTAAATTATTTCTCATTTCCAATAATTTTATAAGATAAGTCGTTGGTGGCAAAGTATATTTTTTTTGAATAGGATAACAAAGTGTCAGTTCCTTATTTTCGTATATATAAATTGGAATAAAGAAAGAACTGTATATATACTCACAATACTTTTTTACATCAATCATGACTTAATTTACCTCCAATATATAACAATAATATAATATAGCTAATAAAAATGCAATACATAGAAGTAAACGTATACTAAAATAATATTTGGGTGATAAATATAATAATGATGTTATTAAAAATGGTTATTTTATTAAATGTATGGAGGGGATATAATGAAAAGAAGATTCTTATTAAGTAAAATTACTGCTAGTATAGTAACTTGCGTCATGCTCATGACACCTTGTATTTCAGCATATGCAGCAACAACTTCTAATGCAGTTAGTGAAAGAGAAAAAAGAAATGCAGAACTTTCTATGAATGCCGCAACAGAGGGAATGGTGTTATTAGAAAACAAAAATAATTCATTACCAATAGCTTCAAAAGGTAAAATAGCGTTATTTGGAGGAGGAGCCTATGGCACTATTAAAGGTGGTACAGGTTCGGGAGATGTAAATGAGAGATATAAAGTATCTGTATGGGACGCTTTTAAGAATGCAGGATATAACATAACAACTTCTGGGTGGTTAGAGGGTTATAAAGAAAAATATGATAAGGGACTTGCTGAATATAATAAAAAATATGCAGGAAATCTTCTGGTTCTAGCCTACAGTCTTCCGGATTATAAATTGACGGATGAAGATATAAAAGCAGCAGCAGGTACAGATACAGCAATTTATGTTATAAGTAGAAGTTCTGGTGAAGGAAAGGATAGAACGGCTTCAAAAGGTGATTATTATTTATCAGATGAGGAATATGGAAATATCAAAAAAATGGCTGAATCTTTTAAAAATAGCATCGTAGTATTGAATGTTGGAGGTGTAATTGATACAAATTTTGTTAAGGAAATTCAAGAATTAGATTCAGTCCTGCTTATATCTCAAGCTGGAATGGAAGGCGGAACAGCGGTTGTAAAAATGTTAGATGGAGAAGTAACTCCTTCTGGAAAGCTTACAGATACTTGGGCTGCAAACTATAGTGATTATCCATCTTCAGCTACATTTAGCAGTAATGATGGAAATAACACTCAAGAAGATTATAAAGAAGGCATTTATGTAGGCTACAGATATTTTGATAGTTTTAACAAAAAACCTAATTATGAATTTGGATATGGATTATCATATACAACTTTCGATATGAATGTTGTTTCGGTTGAAGCTAATGAAAAGCAAGTAACAGTAAAGGTAAAAGTTAAAAATACTGGGAAGTATTCAGGTAAGGAAGTTGCAGAAGTTTATTTTTCAGCACCTGATGGAAAATTAGATAAGCCATATCAAGAATTAGCTGGATATGGAAAGACAGATTTATTAGCGCCAGGAGAAAGTCAAACTCTTACTATTGGCTATGATACTTCTGAAATGTCTTCCTACAATGAGTCAGATGCTTCATATATAATGGAAAAAGGAAATTATATTGTTCGCGTAGGTAATAGTTCTAGGAATACCCATGTTGCTGCTGTCTTAACATTGGATTCTGATGTTGCTACAGAAAAAATTAGCAACCAAATGAAACTTGATAAAAATATAGATGTTTTATCTGATAAAGGAGCTACACATTATTCATATTCAGGTGAAGCAGATGAAATAGGAAAGGCTCAAAAAATTAATTTATCTGCACAAGCATTAAATTTGATAGATGGAAATAATGCATCAAAATACGATAATGAAGAAACTACTACTTATATTCCAAAAGATTCAAATGAAGCTATAAAAAACATGTCACCTTGTAAACAAAATATTGAAAAAGTTGATGTGAAAAAGGATGCTAAATTAATTGATGTTTATAATAATAAAATAAGCATGGAGCAATTTGTTGCTGGATTACCAAATGAAAAATTGGCTGATATTGTCGAAGGTGTTGGTATGGGAGGAAGTTCATCAATTGTTGGAGCACAGGCAAATTCAGTAAAAGGTGCAGCTGGGGAAACGACAGGAAATTATTATGACACAGATGGAATTCCAAACATAGTATTATCAGATGGGCCAGCAGGAATTAGAATCACACAATCTTATGAAGAGAACAATAAAACTTATTATCAATATGCTACTGCATGGCCAATTGGAAGCTTATTGGCTCAAACTTGGAATCCTAAAATGGTAGAGGAAGTTAGCAATGGAATAGGACAGGAAATGTTAGAGTTTGGCGTTACTCTATGGCTTGCTCCAGGTATGAATATTCATAGAAATCCACTTTGTGGGCGTAATTTTGAATATTATTCGGAAGATCCATTTATAACAGGAACAATGGGAGCAGCTGCTACAAGAGGTGTGCAAGCTAACCCTGGTATAGGAGTGACAATAAAGCATTTTGCTGTAAACAACCAAGAGGATAGTAGATTTTTTGAAAATAACACAATTTCAGAAAGGACTCTAAGAGAAATTTACTTAAAAGGCTTTGAAATGGCAGTTAAAAATGCACAGCCTATGGCAATTATGTCATCGTATAATAAAATAAATGGAAAATATTCAGGAGCTAATTATGATTTGTTAACAGATATTGCTCGTGGTGAATGGAAGTTTGATGGACTTGTAATGACAGACTGGTTTTCACAGGCAAAGCCCGTTGAATCTATGCATGCAGGAAATGATTTAATTATGCCAGGAGGTTCTCAATTAGAAATATTACAAGGTATAGAAGATTGCCCTCCTACATTTGCTAAAGATGGTTATGTTGATACAAAAACAACCTTTAATTTTACTGGAACTGGGGTTGATATAAAAAAAGTTGAATTATGGAATGATTTTATTCCAAGTTCAGATGGAAAAGCAACAGTAGCAGCAAAAGTCACAGCTGGGACAGCTTTAAATGCTAAGGCGATAGAAATGATAAAAGCAGGTAAAGCAAGCATATCCTTTGATAAAAAGGATGCTCAAAATTCAACTTCAAAAGTGAATGATTCAGACGTAATGTCAGTAACTTCGAGTTATGATAGAACTGTAACTTACAAGGGCAACTATTTAGATAATAATACACTTTCTTTGGGGGACGTTCAAAGATCTGCAAGTCGTGTGTTAAATACTATAATGCAATCAACACAATTTGCAAAAATGAATTCAGATAAAGGTGTTACTGCTAAATCATATACAAAAAAATATAATAATCTTAAAGATTATTTAGAACTTGCAAAGGACAATGTTGTAGCTGGAAATAAATAAATTTTTAGTTAGGAAAACAAGTTGTTTTTTCACAAAAATATTTCTAGTGGAATATATTAAGAATATAAAATATAAAGAAACTATATTTTATATAAGCTCGAAGAATCCAAAAGCATAAATTTGTAATGAAAGAGTAATCTGATTTAGGAGAACATATATCAACTTATAAGCTTTATTTTAAGAATATATTTTGATGATATATGTAGTTATGAGAACTTCGAATGACCGAATCAGGTTGAATAATTCTTGTCTCATTACTAATTTAATGTAAAAAGGAGTTGGATTAAATGGGCAAATATGGTAGTTTTTCTAGGTGCACTGAAAGTTCATGTGAATTATGTAGTTATCTTAATTCTCGTCCAATAGATTTGGAAAGACATGGCGCTAAATTGGTATCAGTAAATGTAAAAGTAAATGATGTATGTATTGGCAAAAAAGTAGCTGTTGCATGTATTATATACGACCAATATAATAGAATACTTGCGTTTAAAGGTTTTATTACAATGGCAGATAAACACGATGAATGTGTTAAAGATGCATGTGGAACAATTGAACGTAAAATAGTGTTTGTACTTCCAGAAGATGAGGATTGTGAACCACATCACTTAAAAGCTCGTACCATAGCAAATTATATATATCCATGTGAGCCAAATAAATAAATCATTATAAAAGCATTTGCAGGGTAGTAAATATATCCTGCAGATGCTTTTAGATTTAGGCTTTATTTTCAATATATTAATTTTTACTTATGGATAAGATGAAATTTTTATTATTCATCTTCAGTCTCATAATTTAGTAGAAAATCTTTCATCTATGTTTTTAGAAATATCAGCTTTATACTTTAGATTATAATCATAATTCATTTTAAAAACACAAGAATATAAAATATCTAAAATTAAATGAATGGAATTATTACTAGAGTAGGTTGCTATTTTAGAATATAACTTTTCTCTAGTTGATATAGAAAAAATACAATCAGCAAAGGCTGTTAATGAGTTTTCACCAATACTTGTTAATACAATCATTTGGGTGTTTTTTGCTTTTAATATTTCAGCAATTCTTAAAATTTCCTGGGATTCACCGGAATAAGAAATTAATATGGCACAATTAGCAGGGGAAGAATTTGAAGCTACTAATAGCTGTTCACCTGGTAAACTCATAATTTCAACCTGTTTATTGATTCGCAGCATTTTGTGCTTGAAATCATAAGCCATAAGTAATGAATTGCTAACACCATATACATTAATTATTTGAGATTTGCATAATAAATGAACAGCCTTTTTGAGAGTGTCATTTTTTATTAAAGATAAAGTATCTTCAATGCTGTTTGAAGCAAGATGACCTACTTTTGATGCAATATTCATAAAGGTATCGTGGGCTTCAAAGGGAAAATCAGCATCAACAGAAGAGAAATGAGTATTTAGATATTTAAGCTCTTGAAGATACTTTCCTTTAAATTCATTCCAGCCACTAAACCCTAATTTTTGAGATAAACGGACTACAGTTGAAGGAGATGTAAAGGTTGCATTTGCTAAATCTTTAGTAGATAAATTCTCAATATTTTCTTTTTCCTTAAGAATATAATTAGCAAGAACTTCTTCAGATTTAGATAAAGAGCTCATTGATTCTAGTTTATTTGAAATTAGCATAATTGTACTCCTTTTACTAATAGATTAATCAAATTAGAATTGCATTTCATAATTTACTACAAAATAAGTGGAAAAAATGAAATACCCTTCTAAAATATAATTAAAAGCTTTAAATTCAAGTATAGATTATATATGATTATACCATAGAAAGAAAACGTTAATATTCATTGATAATTGTAATATATATGGTTCAGTTATTTTTGAATAGTTTTTATCAAAATTTAAGTAATGAGAGGAGATCATAAAAATGGCATTTAGAAAAGATTTTTTATGGGGCGGTGCTACAGCTGCCAATCAATTTGAAGGAGCATATTTAGAAGATGGTAAAGGGTTAAGTACTGCTGATATTATGACTAATGGAAGTCATAAATCTTCAAGAAGAATTACTTATACTATGCCGGATGGAACTAAAAAATCACAAGGAGTATTTCCGTTTGAATCGATTCCTGATGGAGCAAAATTAGAATGCCATGAAGGAGAATATTATCCAAGTCATCAAGCTATTGACTTTTATCATCATTATAAAGAAGATATAGCTTTATTTGCTGAGATGGGATTTAAGTGTTTTAGATTATCTATTAACTGGGCAAGAATTTTCCCAAATGGTGACGATGCAGCACCAAATGAAAAAGGATTAGAATTTTATGATAATGTATTTGATGAATTGTTAAAATATGGAATTGAGCCAGTAGTTACAATTTCTCACTATGAAACTCCACTTGCATTAGCAAATAATTATGGTGGATGGTTAAATAGAAAAGTTATTGATTTTTATGCAAGATATTGTGAGACAATATTTAATAGATATAAAGATAAGGTTAAATATTGGATGACTTTCAATGAAATAAATATTATGGACTTCATGCCTGTTTTTGCAGGAGGAGTTACTAAAAATGATGATCAGTCTAAAGCTCAAAGTGTTTATCATCAATTTTTAGCAAGCGCAAAAGTAGTACAATTAGGACATAAAATCAATCCTGATTTTAAGATAGGTATGATGACTGCTTATGGTTCTACATATGCATTAACATGTAATCCAGAAGATGAATTATTATTAATGAAGAGTGACCAACAAAAACATTTCTTCTCAGATGTTCAATGTCGTGGGGTCTATCCTGAATATAAGTTAAAGGAATATGAAAGATTAGGAGTAAAATTAGTTAAAGAAGAAGGCGACGATGAGTTACTTAAAAATGGCACTGTAGATTATATTGGTTTCTCTTATTATTCAAGTTCAGTTGTAACAGCAGATAAATCTAAAAAAGTAACAGATGGGAATATGTCTACTTCAGTTTTAAATCCTTACTTAAAAGCTACAGATTGGGGATGGCAAATTGACCCAGTTGGTTTAAGATTAGCATTAAACAGATTACAAGAAAGATATAACTTACCACTATTCATTGTTGAAAATGGAATGGGAGCTATTGACAAGGTAGAAGCAGATGGTTCAATTCACGATGATTATCGTATAGAATATTTAGCTAAACATATTGAAGCAATGAAGCTCGCAGTAGAGGAAGATGGAGTGGATTTAATGGGATTCACACCTTGGGGATGTATTGATCTCGTATCAGCAGGTACTGGTGAAATGAGAAAGCGCTATGGTTTCATTTATGTAGATAAAAATGATGATGGAAATGGACCTCTTACAAGAAGTAAAAAAGATTCCTTTGAATGGTATAAGAAAGTAATTAATTCAAATGGAGAAGATATCCACATATAAAAAGAGTGGCTATGCCACAATTCGGATCATTCCACCTATAAAAAAAGCAGCTATGCTGCAACAACGGATCTTATATGCAAATTGAAATTTATTAAGATGAGGATATTCCAAATGAATATCCTCATTAATCATTCATTATTCATAATTTATTAAACATGTCGCATAAACTTTACACTTATAAGGAAATGAGGGAGTATTATGACAGATAGAAAAATTATTTTTATAGATGTAGATGGAACACTGTGTAATGATGAGGGATTTGTCCCTGAATCAGCTGCAATAGCAGTTAAGGAAGCTAGAAAAAATGGACATTTGGTTTATTTATGCACTGGACGATCAAAAGCAGAAATATACGATTATATAATGGAAATTGGCTTTGATGGGATAATTGGTGCAGGAGGAGGATTTGTTGAAGTTGGTAATGAAATGCTTTATCATAAAAAAGTCAGTGAAGAAAATGTCAGGCATTTAGTAGAGTTTTTTAACAAACATAATGTAGATTTCTATATTGAATCTAATGGCGGATTATATGCAAGTAAAAATTTAATCCCAAAATTAGAAAAAATTATTTATGGAGATATAGAAAATGATCCTGTTGCCAGACATAAGAAAGAACATAATCCTAATCACTTTATTGAAGCATTGATTACAGGGCAAGACTTATATAGAGATGATGTTAATAAAGCATGTTTTCTAGAACCTAAAGAAATTTCTTTTGAACAAATAAAAGAAGAATTTAAAAATGAATTTGAAGTTATACATTGTACAGTTCCAGCTTTTGGTGAGGATAGTGGTGAACTTGGTGTGCCAGAAGTTCATAAAGCAACTGCAATTGAAGTTCTTTTAAAACATCTAAGCATAGATGTTAAAGATACAATTGCATTTGGTGATGGATTGAATGATATTGAAATGTTTGAGTTTTGTGAATTAGGAATTGCTATGGGAAATGCCAAGGAAGGGTTAAAGGAAATAGCAGATGAAATTACTGATACTCACGATGAAGGTGGTATTTATAATAGTTTAAAAAAGCATGGATTAATATAGTAATATAAATAGGAATGTTGTAAAAAAGCAACATTCCTATTTATATTTAAAAAAGTTAATTAAAAAATCAATATGTATAAAATATACAAAGTTATGCATTTCATTTAACTGCATTATTACAATGATTAAGGCATAGTTTTAACCATTTTATACTAGACTCTTCTCTTATTATTGCTCCATTTAAAACAAGAAAATCTCCAAAAGCATCACTATTTGGATCAGGAACACCCTTATATGGTTCTAATTGTGTATGTAAAAATGTAAGCCTGTCTTGATGTTGTTCTAGTTGTTGAGTTAGCAGATGGATTCTAGTCTCTAACTCTAAATTATTAGAGAAATACATTCTAAGGCGAAAAATGTTTTTTGGAGTCGGCTCCATAGGCTCATCTTTTTTTAACCATTTTAAAAAATCTTTCTTTCCCTTTTCAGTGATAGTATAAACTTTTTTTTCTAGAACATCTCCCGTGATTTCAATATCATAAACTATAAGTTTTTCGTCTACTAATTTTTTTAATTCTGGATATATTTGACTATGTTTTGCATTCCAAAATTCAGCTAATTGAAAGTTAAATTCTTTTCCTATATCATAACCAGTCATAGGTCTTCTATTTAATAATCCTAAAATTGCATATTTAAGTGTTCTCATAAACACACCTCTTTCTTCGACATTTATTATAACATTGTTTTCTAAAATTACAATTCTATAAAATTAGTACATTCGGAAATATGGAATGCATAAGCATTATTAAGTATATCTTACTTAATAGAGCCTAAACAATATATAATGAAAAATATATACAATAAAACATGTAAATATTTATATGTTTATATTTACAGCTTTGTCTAATTGTGATATTATTAACATGAAATTGTGATAATATTAACAAAAATAAATAAGGGGGATCTTTTATGGAATTAACAAAAAAAAGATGGATTATTTTAATCTCAAGCTGTTTTATTAACTTATGTATTGGTTCTATGTATGCTTGGAGTGTTTTCGCAGGTCCTATGGCAAAGTACTTGAGTCAAGTTACAGGTGCAACCTTGACAGCTGGTACACTGGCGATAGTTTTTACTGTTACTAATTCTGTTGGACCTATTACTATGATTACTGGAGGAAGAATAAATGATACTTTTGGTCCTCAAAAAGTTATCTTCTTTGGAGGAATACTTTTTGGTGGAGGGATGATTTTATCAGGGTTTGCTAACGGATTAGGAATGTTAGTAATTGGTTATGGTATACTAACTGGTCTTGGTATTGGAATGGTTTACGGATGTACAATCAATAATTCAATTAAATTTTTCCCAGATAAACGTGGATTTGTTGGAGGTATTACAACTGCATGCTATGGTTTTAGTACGGTAATAATATCACCAGTTGCAAATATATTAATAAATAATTTTGGAGTAACCGCAGCATTTAAGATAATAGGTGCTACTTTCCTAATCATTGTATGTGGCTGCTCAGTTTTAATAGAAAAGTGCCCAGCAGGGTTTGTACCTGAAGGTTGGACACCACCAGTTTCTCAAGGAAACAAATTAAATAAGAACGATAAAAACTGGAAAGAAATGATTTCAACTCCGATTTTCTATGTAATGATGTTAGTATTCTTATGTGGTGCTTTTTATGGATTGATGTGTTCATCAATGGCGTCTCCTTTAGCACAAGGAATGATTGGGATGTCAGTTACTGCTGCTACTACTGTAGTTTCTGTGTTAGCGTTATTTAGTACTTGTGGTCGTATAATTGCAGGTTATCTTTCAGATAAAATAGGTAGAAATAATACACTTTCTGCTGGTTTTGTTCTTGCTGTTGTTGGGCTTACATGCTTGTATTTTTCAGGGCAAGGAGATGTGATGAAATTTTATGCAGGAATCATAGTTGTAGGTTTATCTTTTGGAGCATTTATGAGTGTTTTACCAGGATTTGTAGCGGATCAGTTTGGTACTACGCATAATAGTGTTAACTATGGAATAATGTTTATTGGTTTTGCAATATCAGGTTATTTTGGACCAACAGTAATGAAAAATGTATATGCAGCTGATCAGAGTTATCAAAGAGCCTTTTTAATAGCAGCTATACTTTGCGTTATTGGTTTTGGATTAACTTTTATTTATCGATATATGCACAAAAAGGAAATTGCGGGAAATAAGTAAAAACAGATGAATATGTAAACCATTGCCTGTTAATTATTAGACAAGAATTTTAGGTGAATTGAGTTAATTAAATAACAAAATATAAATTTAAATTTATTTTATTAAGGAGAATGAAAAGATGGAAAGAAAATATCCAAACTTAAGTAAACAAATTAAAATTGGAAATGTAACTTTTAGAAACAGAATGTTTTCTGCTCCTATGGGTGGAACAGATATTACAGCTGATTGTACCATTGGACCAGCATCTACAGCTTTTTATGAATTAAGAGCTAAAGGAGGAGCTGCATCTGTTACTGTAAGTGAAGTTGTGGTTCATCCAAAAACAGAAGCATCACATATGTATCATTTAGATTTACAAACAGTTGGATCATTATCAAGTTTTACATATACAGCAGATGCTATTCGTCGTCACGGTGCAATTGCAAGTGTTGAATTATCTCACTCAGGGCAATATGCTGGAACATATTTAACTGATAAGGATAAAAAAGAAGGAATGGCACAATGGGGACCAAGTGAAGGGGTTCGTCCAGATGGAAGACCTGTAAAAGAACTTACTCAAGAATTAATAGATGATATAGTAAAATATTATGGAGATACTGCTGCATTAGCTAAAAGAGCAGGATTTGAAATGGTCATGATTCATGGTGGACATGGATGGTTAATTAATCAATTTTTATCTCCTTACTTCAATAAGAGAACAGATAAATATGGTGGCTCTTTAGAAAATAGAGTTCGTTTTGCACAAGAAGTTCTTGATAGTGTACGTAAAGCAGTTGGACTAGGCTTCCCAATAGAATTTAGATTTAGTGGATCTGAATTATTTGATGGGGGATATGATCTAGCAGAAGGTGTTGAAATAGCTAAGCTGATTGAATCAAGAGTAGATTTACTTCATGTATCAGCAGGAACATACCAAAGAGGATTTGGTTTAACACATCCTTCTATGTTCTTACCACATGGTTCAAATGTTCATCTTGCAGCTGAAATTAAGAAACATGTAAGTGTTCCTGTTGCAACTCTTGGTGGATTAAATGATCCAGAAATGATGGAAGAAATAATAGCTAGTGGAAAAGCCGATGTTGTTGAAATGGCTCGTGCACTTTTAGCTGACCATGAACTTCCACAAAAGGTTGTTAGCAATCGTGATAAGGATATTGTAAAATGTTTAAGATGTTTCACATGTATGGCTGAACGTGCTATGACATCTACAAGACGTTGTACTGTTAATCCATTAATTGGTCGTGAATTAGGTGGAATGGAAGTTGTTCCTGCAGCAACTTCTCGTAAAGTTCTTGTAGCAGGTGGTGGACCAGGTGGTCTTGAAGCGGCTATAACTGCTGCAAAACGTGGACATAAAGTTATACTTTGTGAAAAAACTAATGAAGTAGGTGGCATACTTAAAGGAGAACAAGCTCTTCCATTTAAATATGAAATGTATGAATTAGGTGTTACTCTAGGAAAATTAGCAGAAGATGCAGGTGTTGAAATTAGATTAAATACAACTGTTACTAAGGAATACGTTGAAAAAGAAAATGTTGATGCATTAATTATAGCAGTTGGCTCTGATCCACTTGTCCCACCAATTCCAGGTTTAGATGGAGATAATGTAGTGGTTGTTAATAACTATTACTTAGAAAAGGATAAAGTTAGTGATGAAGTTGTAGTTCTTGGTGGAGGTCTTGCAGGTTGTGAAGCAGCAATTCATCTTGCACAAGAAGGAAAGAAAGTACACTTAGTAGAAATGAGACCTGAACTTGCTCCAGATGCAAATATAAGACATCGTCCAATTTTATTAGCTGAAATTGAAAAGAATGGTATTCAAGTTCATACAGAATATAAAGGATTAAAAGTTACAAAAGAAGGAGTGCTATGTGCAGACACAGAAGGTTCTGAACATTTAGTACCAGGTACTTCAGTAATCTGTGCACTTGGACAGAGAGCAAGCAGAAATACTGTAGATGAATTAGTTGATTCTGCACTTTGGGTTAGAGAAATTGGAGATTGTGTACGTCCATCAACTATAACAACTGCAGTATATCAAGGATATCATGCAGCTCTTGATATTTAATATTGAGATTTAAGAATTAAAAACTGAGAAATATTTTTGTTGTAAAAGGACAACCCTAAACTATTTTTTGAAAATGGTTTAGGGTTTGTTTAGTTTATAGATATCCCAATTAATAATCAAACTTATAGATGGAATATAAATCCACTATTGAGAAATTATAATCGTAACACTACACTAGAAATCCGATACATTTTTCTGGAGCAGGCATGTGAAATTGAGCTGTTGAAGGTTCTTAATTGGGGCTTGTTTCATTTCAGCTTGTCCAGATTTTACATCTGGAACACGCTGAAATGATGACAAGCTCACATTTAGAACCTTCCAGCGAAAATTTCACTAGTCCTGCAGAAGACAAATGTATTGGATTTTGGTAAGTTACAACATAAGTCTAATTCTTGCTTTGCATATCTATAAAATTGTTTTACTTAGAGTTAACAATAAAATGTATTTACCTTTTTTTAAAATTAGATTATAATGAGTTACATAGAGTAAACTATTTACTGTGTGTAATCCAAGGAGGTTAAAATGACAAATTCAAAAAATAAAAATATGTTCCCTTTATTTATATTAATGCTAAACTTATTTATTGCATTATTAGGGCAAGGAATGGTTATTCCTATATTACCAGATTATTTAAAACAATTTAATGCAGGTGGAACAGCAGCAGGATACTTAGTAGCTGCTTTTGGTACAACGCAATTCATCTTTTCACCTATAGGTGGAAAGCTTTCAGATAAATATGGAAGAAGAATAATGATATTATGTGGTTTGTTTTTAACTGTTATTTCAGATTTTATATTTGCAATTTCTCATACGCTAATACTTTTATATTTGGCTAGAGTAATTGGTGGAATAGGTATTGGAATTATGGTTCCTTCTGTTCTCGCATATGTGGCAGATATTACTACTAGAGAGACTCGTGGAAAAGGCATGGGATATTTAAGTGCTGCTATGAATTTAGGTATTGTATTAGGTCCAGGACTAGGTGGACTTATTGCTCAGTTTGGTATAAGAATTCCTTATTTTTTTGCATCAGGGTTAGGACTTATTGCAACCATATTAACTTTTATATTACCAGAAACTTTACCTTTAGAAAAAAGAAATGAATTAAAAGCATCAGGAGCTGAGGAATCTATTGTTAAGCAGCTTACACAATCATTTCATAAACCTTATTTCAAGTATTTGTTACTTATTTTAGTTATGACTTTTGGTTTAGTTGGCTTTGAAACAGTTTATTCATTATTTGTTCAAGATAAATATGGCTTCACATCAAAGGATATATCGATATTGATAACTTTAGGAGCTGCTATTGGAATTGTGGTGCAGATGTGGCTTCTTGATAAAGCAATAAGATTAGTTGGTGAATATAATTTGATTAAAATTTCTCTTTTTATATTAGCTGTTTCTCTTTTACTAATGATAATAAAAGTTAACTTTGCTTATCTTATTGTTATTTCGTCAATATTTTTTGCATTCAATTCTTTTTTAAGACCAACAGTAAACACCTTGCTTTCAAATGCAGCTGGAAGTAATGAACAAGGATTTGTTTCAGGACTGAATACAACATATATGAGTATGGGGAATATAGTTGGTCCAATTATAGCAGGAACACTATTTGATAAACAAATTAATCTTCCGTACATATTTAGTGCATTAATTCTTTTAGGAAGTATATTTTTAGTTAAGAATAAAAAAATTACACCTAAGAATGAGAGGATGGACAATGAGTGATTCTTGGCATAAAAATATAAAAAATAAAAATCGTGAAGATATTATTGCAGCAGGAAGAGAGTTATTTTTAAAAAATAATTTCACTAATGTTAATGTCAAAGATATTTGCGTGTTAGCATGTGTTAGCAGAGTTACATTTTATAAACATTTTAAATCTATTGACGAGTTGATATTTCAAGTTCAAATAGATGTTTTGGATAATATGGTGGAGTTTATAACAGCTAGGGATGATGTTAATGCCAGTGCAATTGATAGACTTAAATTAGTACTTGGTGCATGGATAGATTTTGCAAAGGAATTTGGAAATCAAATGAAATTTATGGTTTTGTTTGATCTATATTATGATAGAAATGAAAAATCAAATGAAATGTTTGAAAATTTTATTAATGAAGAAAATGATAAAGATTTTTTAAATTCAATAATTAATAAAGGTATTAAAGAAAAAACTTTTAGGCAGGATTTAGATCCTGTAAAAACAGAATATTATATATATCAAACAATAACAGGAGTTTTGCAGAGAATGTGCTATGCAAAACTACCTTGCAAATATGGGATTGTATCTTATGAAGAAATCGCATTTTCAGTAGTAGATATGATTATAAAATACATTTGTTAATGTATATATTATTAAATTTTGTAAAGCTGATAGAAGTTTTATATCTGTTTTTCAGAAATAAATTAGGATAAAATGTGTAAAAAAATGAAAAGAATAAGGAAATAGAAAGTTAATATATATACAAATAATAAAGGCTTCATAAACTCTAAAAAGTTTATGAAGCCTTTTTCTATAAAAAACTATAAGTTACTATAAAATTTGTGGATATAAAAGAAAGCTAAAGGACACACATCAATGCTTTTTCTGAAATTAAATATGAAAAAAGATGTAAAAAATAAAGAAAATAAAAAAATTACAGAAAAAAAGTATTGCAAAGGAAATGAAAACGTTATATACTTGCTTTATACATTACAGAAAACAGCTGTTAAAAATTTAATGTCCTTGATCAAGATATAGTTTTGTATGTTCATAGGATAAAAATGTAATATTTAAATGGGGTTTTCAGAATAAAATTCCTAAAAATTACATAAAAAATCATATGAAGAATGAGAGTTTTTATATTTTAATATGAGTTGAGGTGATATAACAATACTTGTAATTAGTGATTCAATGCAATAGTTATGAAAACGTATATATAATATATAAAAATTTAACTATTGGAATTGTTTAGACTTAAGATGAGTGTAGAGTGATGCACATAAAATATAAAAAGAAACAAGGGGGATCTTTATGTCAAGTAATGAAAAAAATGTAAATAGTAATGAAAAACCATTATCATTTGCTAGTATATTTGCTTATGGTTCTGGAAATTTTGCTTCTCAATTATCTTGGACAATGGTAAGTACTTATTTAATTTTGTTTTATACAAATGCAGCTGGAATTGCTGCAGGTGCAGTTGCATTAATTATGTTAATTGTAAGAATATGGGATGCTATATTTGATCCGATTATTGGAGGAATAATGGAACGTACACATACAAAATGGGGACGTTTTAGGCCTTATATTTTATTTGGTGCACCATTTCTTGTAGTACTAACAATTTTAACTTTTACAGTTCCTGATTTTAGTGCTACTGGCAAAATAATATATGCATTTGTTACTTATTTACTTTTAAGCATGTGTTATTCAGTAGTTAATGTTCCATATCTTTCATTACCAGGAGTTATGTCAAGAGACGGTAATGAAATTAATCGTTTATATGCAGCTCAAATGCTTGGTATGACAATAGGTATGATTGCTCTTAATTTATGTACATTACCACTTGTTCAGTACTTTGGTAATGGTGTTGAATCTGTTGGGTATCAAAGAACTGCAGGTATCTTTGCGTTAGTATCTTTGCCTATATTCTTCCTTGTATTTAAAACTTCAAGAGAAGTAGTTACAGTTAAGAAAGAAAATGCACTTCCTGTAAAAGAAGCTGCAAGGCTTATAGTAAAAAATAAACCATTAATTCTTGCAACGATATATACTATTGTTTCAATGATTGGAATGTTTGGTCGTCTTGGTGTTGCAGTATTCTATTACATGTTTGTAGTTGGAAGATTTGATCTTATTACACTTTTTATGATGATGCAAGTTATAGTTGGAACAATTATAATGCCTTTTTCTCCAAAAGTTATCAGAAAGATTGGTAAGAAAAATACTGCTATTTTAGCGATGGTACTTCAAACATTAGCAATGTTAATGATATTCTTTGGTGATCCTACAAATATACCATTCTTAATTGCATCGCACGTTGTATATGGATTAGGATATATATCAGGACCATGTGGAAGCAGTATGACAGTAGATTCAATTGATTTTGGTGAATGGAAATATGGTGGACGTCCAGATGGTACAGCTTTTGCAATGCAAGTTTTAGGAACAAAAGTTGCTTCAGCAGTTGGTGCTTCATTAGGCATATTTATCATTGGTCTTTTCGGATTTGTAGCAGGGCAACCAGTTACTCCCGAAATAGCTAGAGGTATTAATATCTCTGTTAATTTAGTGCCAGCAGCTTGCTTTATATTAGCACTTATTCCATTATTAATGTATAACTTACCTGAGTCAAAGGTAGAAGAGATACGTAAAGAATTAAAAATTCGTCATGGAGAACATGCTGAATAAAATAATATTTGAATTAGAATAGTTAAAATTTTGAATATTTGATCATATAGCTCTAACATATATACTATGTTTATTAATTACTTACTTAAATGTTTTTAATAGAATTAGGTATATTATGTTAGAGTTATTGTATTATTTCAAGAAAAGTTAAAACTAAATAATTCCTTTATACAGCGGAAAATAACGGTTTGTTTAAATGCTGAAATTTTATTAATATGAGTATATGGAAATGAATGTTTTCAGATATTGATAAAAAGAAAAGAATGCTTTGAGAGTTTTTAGATTCTGGCAGAGAAAGTTCGTATTTAAAATTAATCATAGAACTATAAAATTGAGAGGAAGATAAGATGGAAAAAAGAAAAATAATAATTGCAGTATTATGTATGTCAACATTGGCGCTTTGCTATATGTTAATTGCACCACTATTAGCGGAGATAAATAAATCCTTTCCAAATGCAACAGCCACTCAAATACAATTGATTTATACGATTCCCTCTATAATTGCAGTTCCAGCTATGTTGATTTCGGGAAAAATGGTTTGTTATTTTAGTAAAAAAAATATGGTACTGATAAGTATGTTTATTATAGTGATAAGTGGTTTGATACCAGTACTTTTTAATAGCAATTTAATTGTTTTATATATTGCAAGTGGCTTGATTGGAAGTGGAGTTGGAGTTGTTACAACCCTAAGCTCGAATATAGTTTCAGATTATTTCGAAGATTTGGAATGTGCAAGTATTATGGGGTATCAATCAACAGCAATTAGCATAGGCGGAGCAATTGTATCTGTTATTAGTGGAAAAGTAGCAGCAATAAATTGGTCATATTCTTATTTGATACTTTTAATGTTTATACCATGTATATTTATTGTGTTGAAATTTTTACCTAATGATAGGCCTTTAAAAAAAAGTGAAAAAACTAATAATAATTTAAATAATAGGTTGTTTTATTTCGCATTTTTAGGCTTTTTATGTCAGATTTTTGTGACTGCATACAATTCTAATATAGCATTTTTCATTCAAGATAAGAATCTTGGAAGTGTTGAAGTAGCAGGGGTTGTAAATTCGTTATTTATGTTGATAGGTATTCCAGCAGGCTTCATAGTAGGAAGATTAACCAAGATATTTAAAAGAAATATATTTTGTATAGCGGTTTCTTTTATAGCATGTGGATTTCTTATTACTGCGTTTTCAAATGATATTAAATTTGTGTACCTAGGAGCATTTTTTATAGGGTTTGGTTTTGCTGTTAGATCACCATCAGCAATGACTTTTACAGTAGAGCTTGTAAGTTCAGAGAGTGCTGCTATGGCAATGGCTATTGTAGGGGCTTTCGCTAATATTGGAAATTTTGTAACACCATTTGTAATTAAAATGATAGCTAATATTATTGGAAATGATGTGAGTAGTATATTCGTTGTATGTGGTATTTCCACTATAGTAATAGCTGGATTATATCTTTTTACAAATCCAATAAAAAAATATATTGAAACTAATAATATAGAAAAAAGTTTTGTGCAAGTAGAGGAGAGATAATAATGTTTACGTGTGAAAACAATAGGCCAATACTAACTGAAAAAGAAAAAAAAATTTCATATTCAAAGTATTTTTATAGAGAAGACACTCCAATAAACGATGAAGTCAAAGAGATTATAGACAATAAAATTATGATGAATCCAGAAGATGTAATTTTAGGGGATAGAATAAATGATATGATAGAACCTGAAAAAATAAAAGTTGAGAATGGATATTGTATTTTGCCAAATGGATGTGGATATGTTGCAGCTTATCACAAGATGCCAGGAGTAACTTTAGAAATGTACAAATGGTGGAATAGTTGGTGGACATCAGGAGAAGAAAGTAATTTAAAATATAAAATATGGTGTCCAAAGCACCATTATGATTCAGGATTTAAATGGAATCTTGAAACTTGTGGTACAGGGTTCCCATTAGAAGATGTATATATTCAAGATTTGTTCAGGGAAGTTCCAGAACGAATGGGTATAGATGTTGAAAAAATGAAAGAATCTAAGTTAGTAATGGTAGATGGAGCTAATGCAACGTCTAGAGTACTTAATGGTGATTATTCTGTAAGACCAATACCAACTGTAGTAGCTCATTTTATATATGAAACAGAAGATGGAATAGAAATGAGAACAAGGTTTTGGAAAGGATATCAAGTTTTGGGAAATAGATTTATACCAGTTTTAAAGAGTGATGATATTGTAACAGAAGAGAGTCTTTTAGGTCTTTTAGAACATAATGTACTGGAGATGGAAGGTGGACTAAAAGTAATACTTCCACAATTATATAAAGAAGAATATCTAGAAAAGAAAACAGAAATATGATATTAAAATTGAGTAAGAGGTAGACATTTGTCTACCTCTTACTCAATTTTTAATCTAAATATTTTTTGAAGATATTTCATTAACTCATCTTTTGTTTTTAGGTGCTGAATATAATCTGGATTGTATCCACTATAAAATAAATTATTGAAAAGTTTAAAAATAATTGTTGCATGCTCTGGTTTAATAGCAACCATTATTATTGTACGGATTTTATAATTGTTCCACTTAATTCTGTGTTCTAAAGTTGCAATGGATAGGCAAGTTTTCATACTTGGAACAAGAGAATACATTAAAACAATTCCAGGTTGAAAAGCAAAGGTTAATATAGATTCTCGTTGTAATATATTCGATAAATATTCTGCGCTAACTAACTGTTCATTTATAAAATCTGAAGCTAGTAATTTTATAATAGAAATCTTATCGTCAAGAATTAATTTTTCGTGCCAAAAAGCACAATTGAACAAATCTTGTAGAGGCGGAAGATTTAAAGAATATAATCTGTCTGATTGCCTCTTTAAAAGATATAGTTCTAGATTTGTTTGATCCATTTGAGTTAATAGTGGAGATATATAAAATATCTCAGGGTTAGGTGTATCTGTAATTTTTTTGTTTACTGTAGTTATAATAAGATCTACTTTTGAAAAATCATAGTTATCTTTTGAACTTACAGGCAATAAGGATACAATGTCTATGTATGTATTAAATCTATCTAATAATCTTCTTTTAAGTGACCAAAGTGCATATAGATTTAGATGGCATAAGATTACAGTTTTAAATTTAGAATTTTCAATATTTTGATTTCTATATTTCAAAGCGCCTGAGATACAAAATGCAAGGTACAAGAGTTCTATATAATTTAGGCGATATTTCATATATTTTAAAGCAACGTTTTGGAATAAGTAGGCAATTTCAAATTCAATTATTAAATTAGCTCTTGCAATATCAGAATTATCCTGGATTTTAATAAAATTATGCATAGGAAATTGTAAATAACGGACATATTGCAATAGTGTAATATAAAAATCTTCATCAAGACTAAGGTCTATATGGTAAGTATTTTTGACTGATTGTAAATAAACATCAGTTATATATAATATTTCTTTTGAAAAAAAATGTGATACTGTATCAAAATTTAATTTAGAAGCATCCATAAGACGATTACTAGATACATAAAGATAGATATCGAATCTCTCAATTGAATCGAATTGACAGTTGAGTTTTTTTTCTAGTGAGGTTAATATGTCGTCTACTGCTAGTTTTGCTGTAGTGTCTAGAGCAATGTCAGTTACAGATGGATCAGCATTTAATTTATATCCGGATTGTATACGGTGGTACATAATTGATATGGATAGATTTAATGTTACATTATTCAAATCTTCCAACTGGATAGAATATTTATTTAAAAAATATTTAACTTCATTTGTAATGATATCCAAAACTTGTTCGTCTACATATTCATAATTGTAATAAGCGTTTCCATGTGAGTTATAATCCCAATCTTCATGAAAGAGAGCGTTGAGTATTGCACGGCGCTTTCTTTCGTTGTGTTCGAATGTTAAAGAATCCTTTGATTTCATTAACTTTATATGAGGAAAAGAAAAAATATATTTTTTTCTCAATGCTTGTAAGTCGTGATCCAGAGTAGTATGGCTGATAAACATTTCACTCTCAAAATCATAAATATTAATTGGAGAATCTGATAAACATAACTTAAAAGCAATATATCGAACGCGATCCTCGCGTGTTAAAAATGTATTGTTAGAATTGCTAAAGTTATTTAATGTTTCAGGATTTGATGCTTCTAGCATGTAACCCTTGCTTCGTACCGATATAATCTGTATTTTTCTATTGAACAATTTACTGTTAATTTCAGTGATATCATTACGAATGGTGCGAGGTGATACTTGAAGATAAGTTGCTAATTCAGTACCAGTCACATAACTCTTTTGATTCTGTATATAATTTAATAGTTTTCTTTGCCTAAGTATCAAGTTATTGGAATTCATGAAATGCTCCTCCTGTGTCATACGTTTATAAAATTATATCAAATAATAAACTTTATAGTAAGTATAGAAGAATAATATTTCCGTTTTAAAGAGGAAAAACATGAGTTGAGAAGCATGAAAACCTTATATTAATATTATATTATAAAAAACAAGGAGGAATTCATAAATGAAATACGAAAAAATTAGAAAACAAGTACTAGAGGCAATTTTAGATGCGGTTGATATGGGATTAATTAAGGGTACATCAGGAAATATTGCAGTAAGAGATGAAGAAGAAGATGTTGTTGCAATTACTCCAAGTGGAATTGCATACAAAACAATGAAAGCAGAAGACATTGCAATTGTAGATTTAAATGGAAAATGGTTAGATGGACCATATAAACCTTCATCAGAAGTTCCAATGCATACTGCAATTCTTAGAGCAAGACCAGACATTAAAGCAACAGTTCATACACATGGTATGTTTGCAACAATAGCAGCTATGGAGGGTGAATTACTGCCAACAACACCACCACAAGCTGAATTTGTACCAATTAATATTGTTCCATTTACTATGCCAGGAAGTAATGATCTTGCAGATTTAGTAGTAAAAACATTAGGCGATGGAAGAGCTGTATTAATGAAAAATCATGGAATGATTTGTTGTGGAAAAAATATTAAAGCAGCAATGGCAGCCACTATTTATACAGAAGAAATGGCAACTACTCAATATTATGCAAAATCAGCTGGAATATTCAAACCACTTCCAGAAGAAGCAGTACAAAAAATGAAAGAGTTGATTGCGGCAGATCAAGCTGTATAGGGGGAAAAATTAATGGTAAGTAACTTTTTCGTGAGTAGCAATATTATGTTTGGTAAGGATTCTGTAAAAGAACTACCTGCTATGTTAAAGCAATATGGTGCAGAAAATGTAATGATCGTTTATGATAATGGTGTTAAAATGGCAGGAATTGCAGATCAAGTACTGGAAACACTAAAAGAAGTTGATGTAAATGTTGTGATTTTTGATAAGGTACTTCCAAATCCAACTAATGAATTAGTGGAAGAAGCTGCTAAACTTGCATTAAATGAAAAAATAGAATTGTTTATTGCAGTTGGGGGAGGAAGTAGTATTGATCTTACAAAAGCAGTGAATATATTAATGACAAATCCAGGGCCAATTGGACAATATGGTGGAATTGGAAATGTAAAAAATGATGTACTACCACTAATTGCAATACCTACAACAGCTGGTACTTCAAGTGAAATTACAAATGTAGTTGCATTAACTGATACAGTGGCAGTGTGCAAATACGTTATTATTGATAATAAACTTACACCAAATAATGTTATCATTGATCCGGAATTTACAAAAACTATGCCAGCATCAGTAACTGCAGCAACAGGTATGGATGCAATTACTCATGCAGTTGAAAGTTATATTTCAAATATGGCAACACCTCTTACTGAATATAATTCCTTAAAAGGATTAGAAATTCTGTACAATAATTTACCTAAAGTAGTTGCTGATGGAACTGATATGGAAGCAAGAGAACAAATGATGTTAGGTTGTATCGTTACAGGTTTTGGTTTTTCTAATGCTAATTTAGGACTAGTTCATGGAATTGCACATACGTTAAGTGCACATTTTCATCTTGCTCATGGTATGGCAAATGCATCGGTGCTTCCATATGTTATGGAGTTTAATGCAGAAAGTTGCCCTGAAAAAATGGTGGAACTTGCAAAGGCTATTGGACTTTCAATATCAGGAGAAATTGAAAAAGATAAGTATTTGATATCAAATGAATTAAAAAGGCTAATAAAAACTCTTGGTATAAAAACATTATCAGAACAAGGAATTAAAGAAAAAGATTTTGACATGCTTGCGGAAGATGTAATAAAAGAACCAGTATTAAATTTTAATCCTAGACAGAATATTACTAAACAACAAGTATTAGAAATTTTAAAGAAAGCATTATAGTAGTGTTCTATTACTTGAGGAGGAAAATTTATGGAAAAAGAAAATCCGTGTTGTAGAAAGGGAGCAAAATATCCACACCTATTTTCTCCACTTCGAATTGGAAATATAAGAATGAAAAACCGCATAATAGCAGCACCTACAAGTCCTAGTATGATTACAACAGAAGGTCATTTTACAAAAGAAATGATAGCCTACTTAGAAGAAAAAGCCTTAGGTGGTGCAAGTGTTGTTACATACGGAGAAGCAATTGTTCATTCAGCAACTGGAAAGTCTCATAATAAGCAATTACAGTTAGATTCTTTTGGTGTAAAACAAGGGCTTGCAGAATGTACAAGAGCAATTCACAATGCTGGTGCATATGCCAATATTCAATTATCACATGGTGGTAAATACGGAGGACTTGCTAGTGTTGGTGGGGATATGGATTGTTGTACTGTTGCTTATGGTTCTAGTCATGAAATTACACCAGAAGGTGAAGTTTTTGAAATGCCTAAGGAGTTAATTCTAGAAATAGTTGAGTCCTACGGAAAAGCAGCAAGATTATGTAAAGATTGTGGTTTTGATATGGTTCAAGTTCATGCAGCACATGGATGGCTGTTCTCACAGTTTTTATCTCCTGTTATGAATCAAAGGACAGATGAGTTTGGAGGTCCATTGGAAAATCGCGCTAGATTTCTGATCATGGCGTTAGATGCTGTGCGTGAAGCTGTAGGTCCACATTTTCCAATTGAACTTCGTCTTTCTGGAGATGATATGACTGAGGTTGGACTTAATCTTGATGATTGTATTGAAGTAGCGAAAATGGTTGAAAATAAAATTAATTTATTTAACATTTCCTGCGGAAATCATGAAGATCCTGCAATGTTTTGCAGAACGCATCCATCATCTTTCTTTCCAAGAGGAGTTAATGTATATCTTGCAGCTGAGATAAAAAAACATGTAAAAACACCAGTTGCATGTGTTGGAAGTCTAAATGATCCAGCTCATATGGAAGAAATCATAGCTACAGGACAATCAGATTTTGTGGAAATTGGTAGAGCTTTATTGGCAGATCCGTATTTACCTAAAAAGGCATTTGAAGGAAGAACTGAGGATATAACTCCTTGTTTACGTTGTTATGAATGTTTTGGTGAGACTAGCAAGAGTGAAACAGTAAAATGTTCAGTTAATCCAACTATGGGGCAGCAATTTCCTGAAAAATTAAGAGATAAGACAGCATTTAATAAGAAAAAAGTCTTGATAGCAGGTGGTGGCCCAGCTGGAATGCAAGCAGCAATTACAGTGGCAGAAAGAGGACATGATGTAACTTTAATTGAGAAGTCTGATAAATTAGGTGGAAACCTTTATCCAGCTGGTGCGGCATATTTTAAAAAGGATATTATAGATTTTTGTAATATCTTGATTAAGAGAGTAGAAGATGCTGGAGTAAGAGTAATTCTTAATACAGAAGTTACAAAAGAATATGTTAAAGAATTTGCTCCCGATGCGCTAATTGTTGCAATAGGTTCAAAAGAACTTGTACCACCAATCAAAGGAATAGATTCTCCAAAAGTTATTATGGCTATTGATGCAGAACTAAATCACGATAAATTAGGGGAAAAGGTTGTGATTTTAGGAGGCGGATTAGTTGGAAGTGAAGCGGCAGTTTCTTTTAAACATGATGGAAAAGAATGTTCAATTATTGAAATGAAAAATGATGTTGCTGAAGATGTGAATTCATTCTATAGAGGTGGTTTAATGGTAGAAGTTGAAAAATCAGCTACTATATATAGAAATACAATGGTAAAGGAAATAGTACCTTCAGGTGTATTATGCACACGAAATGGTGAAGAATTTATTATTGAAGCAGATAGTATAGTTTGTGCACTTGGTTTTAGAGCACCATATGATAAAGTTGATGAATTATGTGACTTAGTGGATGAATATTATATAATTGGTGATTGTAAAAATGTTGGACAGATTTATCACGCTATAAATAATGCATATTATTCAGCAATGATGATATAAAAGCAAGGCATGTTGGAAAAATAACAAGTTCATCTACCAAATGATTTACCTCCTTGCCAATAATATATGGTAACCTTGGACTTGTTATTTTTAGGTGTATAAAATATATAGGTTATTAAATGTAAATCAAACATAAGCAAAAGAGAGGAGGAAACTATTTTAATGAAGAAATATTTATTAGGAATTGATCTTGGAACTACAAATTCAAAAGGAATATTGTTTGACGAAGATGGAAATGTAGTGAAAAATCATTCTGAAACTTATAAGACGCATTTTATAAACAATATCTGGGCAGAACAAAACTCAGATGATTGGTGGAATGGAATAAAAAATATTTTGCTCACAATTTGCAGTGATTTGCCAGCAAACATTGCTGAAAATATTGCAGGATTATGCATTAGTTCTCAAACTCCAACGATTTTACCTGTAGATAGAAATGGAATACCTTTAAGAAATGCTATTATATGGATGGATAAGCGAGCAGAAAAGGAATTCAATGAATTACTTAACAAAATTGATAGAAATGAATATAAAGCTATTGTTGGTGGAGAGCCAGATGCATCATTTCTTCCATGTAAATTAATGTGGTTAAAAAAATATGAACCTGAAATTTTTAAAAATGCACATAAGTTTCTTCAGGCGAGTTCTTACGTGAATTATAAGCTTACAGGGGTTTATAGTGCAGATATAGACCAGGCGATTTTATCTCAGTGCTATGATGTTAACAGCCAGAAATGGTCAAAAAGATTAGGGGATATTATTGGTGTGGATTTTGAAAAAATTTTTCCAAAACCAGTAGCTAGTAATACAATAATTGGATATGTAACAGAAGAAGCGGCAAAGCAAACAGGATTATTACCAGGGATTCCTGTTATGGCAGGAACAACAGATGGGATTGCATCAATGTGTGCCATTGGGATTTCTAAACCGGGTCAAGCAGCAGAAATTGCAGGAACTTCATCTTTGATTTTTGCAGGACATACAAGACAAAGTGCTTATGATAGACCAGTTATTTCGAAGGTTTCATCTATTAATGGATTACCATATGTATTTGATGCACCTATTAGTTGTACAGGTGCTAGCATTAAATGGTTTTTGGACACACTTGGTAAGAATTATCTTGAACAAGCTAATTTTACAGGCAAGAATGTATTCGATATCATAAATGAGTTGGCAGCTAAAGTTGAAGCCGGAAGTAATGGAGTACTATATTTTCCATATTTATTAGGGGAAAGAGCTCCATTATGGAATACTCATGCAAAAGGAATGTTTATTGGCATGTCAATGAATACTACTCAAGAAGATTTGCTAAGGGCCGTGTTTGAAGGGACAACTTTTGCTGTGAAACATGTTTTAGAAGAGATGAAAGCAGCTGGAGCAGAAGTTAATAGTTTTAAAATTGCTGGTGGTGGAGCTAAAAGTAAAACTTGGCTTGAAATTAAAGCATCAATATTAAATATGGATATTCAAATATTAGATAGTAACCTTGATGTACCTTTTGGGGATGTTTTGATTGCAGGAAATGCAGTGGGAATTTATCCAGATATAAATGAAACTATGGAAAAAATGATTAAAATAAAAGAAGTGATTCATCCAAAGGAAGAATGGATAAAAAAATATGAAAAAATTTATCCTTTTTATGTTTCGATGTATAAAGCTTTAAATAGTAACTTAAAAGAATATGAATCTGTTATAAACAGTATATGTTAGGAGGAAAAGTTAATGAAAAAGAAATTAGTTTTATGTACAAGTATTCCAAATGAGCGTATGGAGGAAATTAAACAGTATTGTGATGTAACAATTGCTGGTGAATTAAAGCATGGTAAAGGTAATGTTACAGAAGAAATTATTCGTGAAGAATGTAAAGGTTATGAAATTGTTGTTTTAGGAGATGAAAATGCTGGAGCTGATACATTAAAGGAATGGATAGCTTCTGGAATGAAATTTATTGGAGTTGCAAAAGGAACACCTGTAACAGTAGATAACAATACACTTAAAGAAGAGGAAATTCAATTATCTTATACACCAGGTAGAAATGCTCAAGCGGTTGCTGAATTTAATATAGGTTTAATGATTGCTGTATCAAGAAATATGGTGTCAAGTGCTGCAGGGTTATTGATGGGGGATCATTTAGGCGAGCCGGTAGAAGATATTTATAATGTACCAGATGAAAAAAATGTTATTTGGGGACCTTTAGATGAAAATCATCCATACACTGATTATGGTATCGGATGTGAGCTGTATGGAAGGACCCTTGGTATAGTTGGATATGGTGCAATTGGATCAAAAGTTGCACAAATCTGCCAAGCTTTTGGAATGAAAGTAGTTGCCTTTGATGCTTATTGCCCATCAGAGAAAATGGAAAAAGATAATGTTAAACCAGTATCAAGAGATGAGCTTTTAGCATCTAGTGATTTTGTGAGTATTCATTTACCAGTAACAGAGGAAACAAAAGCAAGTGTTAATTTTGAATGGTTTAGCAAAATGAAAAAAAGTGCATTTTTAATTAATACAGCAAGAGCAGCTGTAATTGATCAAAAGTCATTAATTGAAGCATTAGAAAATAAAGTGATTGCAGGAGCAGCGATAGATGTTTACTGGCAAGAACCTGTCCCAGCAAATCACCCATTATTAAAGATGAAAAATGTTGTTTGTACTCCTCATATGGCAGGCTTAACAATAGATGTAGATAATTGGTCAGGCGAAATTATGGCACAGGATGTTATAGCTTATCTAGAAGGAAAAGAAAGAAAATACATTTGGACAAGATAGTTTAGAGGAAAGTTATATATAGAAGAACCATAGAGTGAAAGTAATCTCTATGGTTCCTATTTTCTATTGTAAATATGTCAAAATTTTAATATATTAATTATCTTTTTGTGTAGATTTTCTTATTATAAGCTGATGTTCTATATATATTTTTCTACCTCTAGATAATTCACCGTTAATTAACGAGACTAGCATTTTAATGGTTTCTGAGCCGATTTCCTTAAAGGATTGATCAACAGTTGTGATTGGAGGATCAAAAAACTCTGTAATTTCAGTATTATCAATACCTGCAACAGAAATTTCATCTGGAATAGAGATGCCAGCTCTTTTTAATCTGTAAATACATCCTACCGCTAGAGTATCACTTATACAGAAAATAGCATCAGGCCTGTTTTCTGAAGCAAGAATTTTTTTTGTTGCATCACTTCCGCCATCCATTGTAAAGTCAACATGGAATTTCAAGGAGTCATCACAAGGTAAGTCATTGTCTCTTAATGCATCCATGTAACCTCTTTCACGATCTCTTTCAAAATGTACAAATCTACCTTCAGTTTCAGCAGAAATAATAGCAATTCTTTTTTTACCAGTTTCAATGAGATGAGAAACTACATCATAAGCTATTTTGCGATCATCAGCTGAAACAATATAATTATCAGTTGTATCTATAAGAGGATTTCCTATCTGAACTATAGGATAATGACTAAGTAGTTGTTTAAAGTCATTATTACTTTCTGTTATATCTAACAATACAATTCCTGCAATGACATTATTTTTAAGTATATTAACAACTTCCTTTGCACTTTCTGTACTAATTTGATTACCGCAATAATGGTAGATAACATGATATCCAAGTTCGCTAGCAGTATCTTGAAAACTACTAAATAAATCTTCAAGAAGGGTACCGGTAATAACTAAGATAACCTTTGAATTGTTACGCTTTAATTCTTTATTTTTAGTACTGACTTTGTAGCCAACCTTTTCGATAGCAGCAAGAACACGTGCGCGCTTTTCTTCTGTTACCATAAAACTATTATTTAATACACGGGAAACGGTTGCAACTGAAACGTCTGCTTCTTTTGCAACATCTATAACTGTAGCCATGACGTACCTCCTTACATTGGTTGAATTAGAATGCTTTAAAGAAAATAGCATTAAATTATTTATTATTATATGAAATATTAGAATAGTTAGATAAATTAATAGGCAAATTTTAATATGATAATTCTGTAAAACATTTGTAATAAATTATAGTATATATGAAAAATAAAATCAATAGATTATTTAAATTAGAAGGATATGGAAATACATTGCCAGTAAATTAAAAAAAATAGAATGAAAAATCAATTTTACAGAAAATAAAGAAAAAAGTTTCATTATTTTCTGTAAAAAGTTTGACTTTTAATGAAAAAATGATATAATTTAATTATGAAATATCATGAAAAATAAAAAGCAATTAATGAAAACGATACGATGAAATAAACGACATTTAATGAAAATGAATGGAGGTATTTAGTTTGAAAGACATTAAGATAAATATTGATGGAAAAGAAATTATAACTAAAGAAGGCAAAAGTGTATTGGATTGTGCGTTAGAATCAGGAATATACATACCACACTTATGTCATCATCCTGACTTACCAGAACTTGGTGCATGTAGACTTTGTGTTGTTGAAAATAATGGGGAGATAGTTACAAGCTGCACTTTAAAGGTTGAGGATGGAATGGTTATTAAGACTCAAGGAGAAAAAATTAATAAGAAACGTCAGCTTGCAATGGAATTAATTCTAGCAGCACACCCAGAAGAGTGCTCTACTTGTCCCAAATATGGAAAATGTGAATTACAAGTTTTAATTCAATATTTAGGAGTTGGACCTGAGCGTTTGAGGATGAGAGTGAAACCGTTTCCTAAAAATACCTCTAATCTATTATTTGATCATGATATGACAAGATGTGTATTATGTGGAAGATGTGCTAGAGTATGTCAGAAGGTTCGTAAAGTCAATGCTATAGATTATCAAAAGAAAAATGGCGAAGTTTATATTGGTTCGCCACATGAAAAATTACTTATTGATGCAGATTGTAAATTTTGTGGGGCCTGCGTTGAAATTTGTCCTACAGGAGCTTTAATGGATAAAAAAGAACTAATTGATCTTAATAAGAATAAAGAAACAGCGTTAGTACCATGTAGAAATACTTGTCCAGCTGGAACTGATATTCCTACATATATTAGACTTGTAAATGAAGGCAAATATTCAGAAGCAACAGCGGTCATTAGAGAGAAACTTCCTATACCTAAAATACTAGGGCATATTTGTAGTCATCCCTGTGAAGCAGAGTGTCGTAGAGGAAATGTAAATGAACCAATATCTATTAGAGAATTAAAACTTTTTGCTGTAGAAAATGATGAAAAAGAACTTTGGAAGAAAAATAGAAAACAGCTTCCTCCTACAGGGAAAAAGGTTGGAATAATTGGTGCAGGTCCATCGGGATTAAGTGCAGCATATTATTTGAAAAAGCAAGGACATGATGTAACAGTTTATGAAGCACTTCCTTATGTTGGTGGTATGACAAGAGTAGGAATTCCAGAGTATCGACTACCAAGAGATGTAATAGAAGAAGAAGCTAATCTTATTAAAGAAATAGGGGTAGAAATTGTTACTAATAAAAGAATAGAAAACTTTGAATCATTATTAAATGAAGGTTATGATGCAGTTCTAGCTGCAATTGGAGCACATAAAGGTATACGTTTACCAATTGAAGGAAACGATTTAGATGGTGTATTGGTTAATACGGATTTTTTAAGAGCTGCAAGTTTGAATGAAGATTTAAAGATAGGTGATAAGGTAATAGTTCTTGGTGGTGGAAATGTTGCTTTTGACTGTGCACGTACTGCAGTAAGACTTGGATCAAAAAATGTTCATTTGGCATGCTTAGAAAATGAAGAAAATATACCAGCTTCAAAAGATGAAGTAAAAGCAGGCATTGAAGAAGACATTATTATTCATCATTCTAAATCATTTGCAAAAATTTTAGGTGAAGAAGGTAAGGTTACAGGGATTGAATTGGTAGATGTAGAATCGATGTCATTTGATGAAAACAGAAGATTGACAATAAATTTAGTTGAAGGTTCAAATCATACACTTGAAGCTGATCAAATTATATTTGCAACAGGACAAAGGCCAGAAATTAATGAAGGTAGTGGCTTTGAATTAGGTAGAGGAAATACAATTGTTGTTAATGACATGCAAGAAACTAATAAAAAAGGTATTTTTGCTGCAGGAGATGCAATTTATGGCACTAATTCTGTAGTAAAAGCTGTTGCTTCAGGAAGAGATGCAGCTAAATCCATAGATAAATTTTTGGGTGGAGATGGAAATATAGAAGAACAACTTATTGATGTAGACGAGCCTAACAAATGTATAGGTAAAAAAGCAGGCTTTGGATATGAAGAAAGAATTATTACTAATGAAGTTGATGTGAATTCTCGAAAGAATAATTTTAGCAGAGCAGAAAATGGATTTACCTGTGAACAAGCAAATAAAGAAAGCAGCAGATGCTTACAATGTGATTTGCGTCTAGGAATATCAAAGCCTAAAACTTGGAATGATTTTGCTGGAATTACTATTGAAAGGGGCAACGATTAACTATGATAAATGAATTTAAACCAATTCTTATGCGTAATTTTAATACAAATAATTTAGAATCTGAAGGATTATATAAAGCAATGAGTTTATCAGCACAAGAAATAATAGCTAGAATTGAGAAGATTCAGTTAAAAGAATGTGGTGTGTATTCAGAAAGTGTTGCTGATAAGTGGAAAAAAGTGATTTCTGCACCTAATAATGAAGAAAAAAAGTTGATTACTGGCTTTAATAATATAGATAATTCGTATGTTTCAATATGTCTTCTTGAAAATGATCCAGCTAATGTTTTAGGGGGCATGGCAATAGCAGGAAGAGCAGTAGACGTCTTAAAAGGAATTCTTTATATTCCAGAAGAAAAGGCAAATTTAAAAAAAGTTTTAGAAAATAAAATAAAAGAAATAGAATTATATGGTTTTGAAGTTGAATTTGCTATTGGAAAAATTGATGTGAGACAAGTAGAAGAATATGATTTAATACATCATGTTGATACAATGGCATCTATTGCAGCATATTTTGATGTAGAAGAAGAATATATTCCTTCAAGGATTATTTCAGTAACAGGAGCCGTTAATAAACCAGGTATTGGAGAAGTTCCTGGAAATACCAATGTACAAGCGATAGTTGAGGGAGTTTCAGGAGGTTTTGCAGACGAAATTCAAGCAATTGTCCTTGGAGGACAAAGTGGAAGGTGTCTTGCTGAGTCTGAAGCAGAAAAAACTATTTTTGAAAATAGCAGTACTAATGAAATTATTGTTCTAAATAAAAAAGAATGTATTGTAGATTTTGCAAAACAAGGAATAACAAAAATGTATGAAGGTACATGTGGAAAATGTACTTTCTGTAGAGAGGGCTTATATCAATTAAAGCAAATGATTTCAGATGCTACAGAAGGAAAAAGTAAAGCTGAAGATCTTGAATTAATAGAAGAAATTGCGAGTGAAGTATCAGAAGAAACTTTATGCAGCTACGGACAAAAGTCAACTGAATTTGTAAAAACTTCAATGGAATTATTCAAAACTAACTATGAATCACATATTAAAAGAAAAAAATGTCCTGTTGATTTATGTGGGAATTCTCAAAATATTGCTATAAAGGGCGATGTTTGTGATGGATGCGGTGAATGCATGGAGGTATGTGAATTTGATGCAATTGAAGGAAAAAGTGGATATATTCATATGATTGATGAGTTTGACTGTACTAAATGTGGTAAATGCATAGATATTTGTCCAGTTTCTGCAATAGTAAAAATTTCAGGGAATAAATCTATAGGTCCGGATAAGCTTACTCGCGTTGGAAGATGGAAAAAGAGAAGATGAAAATAATATATTTGACCTCTGTTTTTAATTAATTTTCTTTATTAGTATTAAAAAACTTTGATTATATATCTACAAAGCTTTTTGAATGTAAAGAAAATATTAAAATAAATAAACTAATAATAAAGTAAGGGGAAATGAAGAATATGTTAAAAAGATTTACAAAAGTTACAAGTTTATTGATTGCTGCTGCATCTGTTGTATCAATGGTTCCAGTTATGGCGGCAGATGTTAAAACAATTGATGCTCAAGAAGGCACGGTTTATCAAGGTGATGCAAAAGGTGATGGATTATTCTACATTGGTGGAGAAATAAATGGTGAAGAAGCTGGTTATTATGTAGCCGATAATAAGTATACTAAGGTTGATGGAATTGAAACAGGTGATAGTGTAGGAAAAACTTACAAGAATGAATATCTAGAATTTCAAGATGGAGATTACTATTTAGACTATAAAACTGGTAAAAAAACAGATGACAGCATAGGTGATGATGTAATAGATGATGCAGCATCAGCTGTAAGAAAAAATATAAAAAATGATAATGATGGAAGATTTACTGATGCAGCAGTTAATGCTATACCTGTAGCTCAAGCAAAACGATATGGTGCAGGAACTCGTGAAGTGTTTTTCGATGGTCCTTTTGGAACTTGGAGCCATTATCAATATGATCTAAAAACTGCTAGTCTTAATGGACAAACAAAATCTACAATATATGCAGATACAGAAGGAAAATATATAGATGGGGACTATAGCTTAGGAGATCTTAAAGTTTACTCAACAGGTGCGAGCGTTACTATTAAAAACACAAAAGACACTTATGAATTAAAAGGTACTGATGGGAATACATATGAATTTAAAGCAGCAATAAAGGAGAATGCTGTTTTGACAGAAGGATATGCAGACATATTTAGAGTAGCAGATTTATCAATATATTCGAGACAAAAAGGTGTTGGAAGTTATCAAGACGTAACTAGTACAGTAAAGTTTGGTGGACAAAATGGTCATAAGGCAGTAAGCGGCAATATTAATGGCGATGGTTCAGTAAGAGTGCTAGAAAAATTATCAAAAGAACAAGCTTCTGGGGACGTGGATGGAATTAAGTATCCTAAGTCAACAAATATTTATTTTTTAACTGATGAAAATGGAACATATGAATCATTGTTTGGAATTTATGATCCATCACGTGGTGATCATACTCCGTTATTTACAACAAGTGCAAAATGCATAACAAGTGCTTATGTAGACAACGGTAATAATAAATTATATGGACAAACTGTTACTTTAAAAAATAAAAATGGCTATAGCTACGTAGATTTAAGTGATAGTGATTCAACAGATATAGAAAATAAAGATGCATGGGCAATAGGTGGAGGAGATTTATATTGCTTAAGTAATGGATATATTAAGGATTGGGATGGAAAAGAGAGTTTTGAGAAGATCTATAAAGTAGATGGAGCAATGAGCAAGATAAAGGCTAGTGATAAAAATAATATATTAGTATGGAGCGATGAAGCAAGCAATAGTAATAACGTTTATTCAGTAATATCAAACAAAGCTTCATCTGGAGATAAAACAACAACTGATACAAAAACTACAGAAGCTGCAAAAACGGGATGGACAAAAGCAGTAGATGGAACATGGACTTTTGTTAATACAGATGGAACAGCAGCTAAAGGCTGGAAACAAGATGGGACTGTTTGGTATTATTTAGATCCAACTACAGGTGTTATGGCAACTGGATGGAAAAATGTGAGTAATACTTGGTATTACTTAAATGCATCAGGAGCAATGCAAACAGGCTGGATCAATGACAATGGAACTTGGTACTACTGTAATGCATCAGGAGCAATGCTTGCTAATACAACAGTTGATGGATATGTATTAGGTACCAATGGAGCTTGGGTTAAGTAAGTTATACAAAAGCAAATATTTTGTTAAATATATTTCTCAGCGATCAATGCGAGTGAGTAAATTTAAAAGTAAAAATATATGATTTAGTATGGGCATTCATTGTTTGAATGAATGCCTATAAAACAAATTAGTAAATAATTAAATTAATATTATTTAAATATAAAATATGATTTTGATTAGAAGATAATCAAGAAAAGGAGATTGAAATGAAAGTATTAGGAATATCTTTTGGAAGAAAAATGAGATGTGGTGAAATATTAGTTAAGGAGGCTCTTTATAAAGCAAAAGAAGCAGGTGCGGATGTACAATTTATAAATGCTGTTAATATGAATATTCAACACTGCAAAGGCTGTGATGCTTGTAGTGCAGGAAGAAATAATGGTAAACAAATTAAATGTATTATAAAAGATGATTATGAAATATTAGAACAAGCTGTTTTAGATGCGGATGCAGTAATATTAGCTGCACCAGTATTTGCAATTGCACCATCAGGGCAACTAAAGAATTTTATTGATCGTTTTGGACCAGCTCATGACAGAGCCGCGCTTGTAGCAGAACAAAATAAGCGTATTGCAGCAGGTACAGAATTATTAGATGAAAGAGCATTTAAAGATAGATATGTAGGATATATTTCTGTAGGTGGAGCTAGTACACAAAACTGGGTTTCATTAGGACTTCCAACAATGAATATATTTGGATTTTCATTAATGATGAAAGTTGTTGGACAAATTGATGCTTATGATATGGGAAGAACTGCAAATCCTGTTTTAGATCAAGATTTAATGAACAGGGTTGGAGAATTAGGAAAGAGAGTTGCTGAAGCGGTTGGAAAGCCATATGAAGAAGTTGAATGGTTTGGAGAAGAGGGGACTTGTCCAGTTTGCCATTGTAATTTAATTACTGTAAATAAAACTACAACAGTTGAATGTCCAATCTGTGGAATAGAAGGTCATTTATCTATAGAGGGAGATAAAGTAAAGGTTGAATTTAGTAAAGAGCAACAAAATCGTGCAAGAGGAACTAAGATTGGATTACAAGAACATTATGATGAAATCCAAGGTATGATAAAAGTTTGTGTTCCAAAATTACAAGCAAACCAAGAGACTTTACCTAAAATGTTAGAAAAATATAAGAATTTTGATGAATTAATTAAATAAGGTATATTTTAATTCAACTTATTAGTAGATGCCAATTATATCAATTGTGTAAGTGACATATATTTATGGAATTAAAATATTATATAAAGCCATATAATATTTGATAATAAAAAGATTAATATTTATAAAGTGCAGACAATGAAAAATATGATTGGTATCTATAATTTCAAAATTGAAAATTAAGCTATATATATTGAAAAAAGAATTGTTCAAATCTTAAAGATTCAAAACTGAACTTAATATTCAATTGTCAATTATCAATGATCATTGACAATCGAGTACTGATCATTGATAATTGATAATTTTAAAGTATATAGTTATTAGATAAAAAATGAAGGGAGTAAAGGAAATGTTTGCAAAGCATATGTATAATCCAGATGGATTTAAAAATACTGTAGTGAATGATGAAATAGTAGGATTCCAATTTGATATGAGAATCCAATATTATCGTGGAGTTACACTTTCTATTATAAGAAATATTGAAGTTGAGGTTGATGGAGAAGCATATCAAAGAGAAGATATTCGTTTTGCTGTAAATGGTGAAACCTTTACTTTAGAAGAAATGCGTACAGTTATAGATAATCGTTGGTTATTTGGGCAATTTGCTACAGTTACTGTAATGAAACAAGGCGGATTAAAAACAGGTAAACATCATATTAAATGTACTCAAACTATTGCACCGTCATATATGCCAATGATTTTAGTACATCCTGGTGAATATGATTTTGAGATTAGATAGGGGGAAATAGCAATGGATTATAAAATTGGAAGAAGTGTATCGTTATATAGTTATCAATCAGAATATTATGTTGGTAAACTCGATTTAGAAGGATGTATTAGAGAAGCAGCAAAAGCTGGAGCTACAGGAATTGAACTTTTAGCTGAACAAATGGTGGATTCTTTTCCTATAATCACATCAGAATTTAAAGAACAATGGTTTGGTTGGATGGAAAAGTACGGTACGGAACCTACTTGCTATGATGCCTTTTTGGAAAATCATATTTATGATAATAGAACTCTTACTCTTCGTGAGCAAGTTAAAATGATGGAAAGAGATATTAAAATAGCAAAAGAACTTGGATTCAAAACTTTACGTACTCTTGTTGCAACACCAATGGACGTTATTGAAGGAAGTCTTGAGTGTGCAGAAAAAAATGATATTAAAGTATGTATTGAAGTTCATTCACCATTCTCTTTAAATTCTGGTTGGGCAGATGGATATATGGAAATGATCCTTCGTACTGGAACAAAGCACTTTGGATTTATGCCTGACTTTGGTATATTCTGCAATAAGATTCCAAGACAACTTCGTGAACAAGCTATACGTAGAGGTGCTAACTTAGACTGTGTTAAGCTTGTAGATGAAGCTTTTGCAAATAGAGTAGCAAAAGGATTTACAAAGATTAAATATGATACAAATCTTGGGCGTGCACATGGTGAATACATGAAGGCTAATGGAATGCCAGAATTAATGGAAGCAATTACTAAAGCTAATGGAAGCAAAGTGGATATGGCGTATGCAGGAGCTTCATTTAATTACACATGGTGTGATCCTCAAGATGTTATTGATAATATAAAATATATTTATCATACACATGCAAAATGTTATGAAATAGATGAAAATTATGAAGAAACATCAATGCCAATTAAAGAAATAGTTGTAGCTTATAAAAAGGCAGGCTACCATGGCTTCTTGTCTACTGAATATGAAGGACATGGAATGATTAATGATGCTTTTGAAGTTGACAGCATTGAACAAGTTAGACGTCATCAAGAAGCTTTAAGACGTGCTATAGAAGAATAATAATTACCTATAATTAACTAGATATTTAACATATAAATGTGCATAATAATTTATTATATTATGCACATTTATTAATTAATAGAAAGGATATGGAATTAATATGAATGGTACAATAAAATCAATAATGAAAAGATGTTCTATACGTAAATTTAAGAAAGATAAAATAAGTGAAATAGAGATAGATATTTTAATGAAAGCAGCTCTAGCAGCACCTAGTGGTGCTAATTTACAGCCTTGGCATTTCTCCTTTGTAGAAGATACAAAATTAATAACAGGTTTAGAAGATTATCTTGTTGAACTTGCTATGAATTCAGGTGATGAAATAGCAATTGAAAGATTAAAGTCACGTAATAACAAAGTTATTTTTGATGCACCATTATTAGTGGTAGTCTCATCTCCATTAAAAGGACATTTTGACATGCTTGACTGTGGAATTGCAATTGAAAATATTGTAATTGCTGCTGAGAGTATTGGTCTTTCTAGCATTATACTTGGTGGAATGAGAGTAGCGTTTATTGGAAATAAGAAAGCCGTTTATGAGGAATTATTTTGCATTCCAAAAGGAAATCAATTTGTAGCAGCTATTGCTATTGGGCATGCAGATATGATTTCAAAGCAACATGAATTAGATGAAAATAAAATAACTAGAATTAAATAAGTTTAACGAGATTATTCAAATAAAGTGTTAAATAAAAAGCCCAAGTCACTTGGGCTTTTGTTTAACTTTTAATAAGTTTTGCAGTTTCTGCTAAATTTGATAAATCATCATGGATATCGATTACATTTTTTGATATATCACTAATTGATGCTACTTGATTGTTGGTGCTATTTTCAATAGAATTGATCCGTATATTAATTTCTTCAATAGCTTGTTTCATAGCTGATAAAGAGTTTTTAGCAGCTTCAGCAGAATTTTTGCTTGAACTAGCTAGTTTTCCGATTTCTGTAGCAACAACTCCGAATCCCTTTCCAACTTCTCCAGCTCGTGCAGCTTCAATCTTCGCATTTAAAGCTAGTAGGCCAGACTGATTGGCAATATTCTGAATTGATTTTATTATAATATCTATATCATCGATACGCTGCATTAGCATATTAGCATCCTGAACATTAGAATGGGCTTCTTCTGATAATTTAGAAATTTCTTTAAGAATATTATCAAAGCTTTTATTAAAGTCTGAGAAGGTCTGTGAAATATTAATGGATAGGTTTTGCACCGTTGTTTGTTGTTCAAGGTCACGTACAACAAGTATAAAACCTGCTATGGAGTTATCAGCATTATAATAAGGTGTAATTGTTGAGCAGGTAGGGACTTTGAATGTATCATCAGGAGCTCTAAAGGCTGTAAAAGTCTTTTTGTCTTTAGATATAGATTCAAAAAAGGGGTTATTAGTATTGAATGGGTCTCCTGCCTTACAATTTACGTTCATTGCGCCATCACCTTGCTGAACTGAAATAAATTGATTTAGGTCGGTTATAGCGATGTTTGTATTTATGTTAAAAAGTGAATTAATATAAGGCATTAATTCAATTAGAGAGTTTATCTGTTCATTTTTCATAGATTATCACACATCAAACACAAAATATGTAGTGCTTAAATTTTCTCCTTTCATATTTGAAATAGTGTTTATTTTGGAATTTATGGACTAAATAATTAAATTGATTTATGTAGTTTTAGAATTCTTTAATAGTAATGATATTAAGTTTTGTAAATTAAGAATTATCCCATACATAGAGGAGTTTGTATGTATGGGATTTGGTTTATACTATTATATGTGTATATATTTAATTTTCAATTATAGTTTAAGGAAGTTATAAGGTATTTACGTAATCAGAAGCATTTTCACCAGCCATACGTCCACTGTTTAATGCGTATCCCATAGTGTTACCTGGTAATAAAAACATATAACTGTCACCGTAAATTGTACAAGTATCTGTTCCGGCTGCATAAAGGCCTTCAATAACTTCGTAATCTTGTGTAACAACTTCTGTTCTATGATTAATCTTAATTCCACCTAATGAACCATATGCACCAGGGAAGAATTTAGCAGCATAGAATTTTCCTTTTCTTATTGGTCTCATATATTCAGCCTTTTTACCAAAAGCTTCGTCTCTTGAGTCACAAGCATCGTTATAATCATCAATTGTATCTAATAGGTTATCGCAATTAATTCCAGTTTTCTCTGCTAATTCTTCAATAGTATCAGCAATAAATAAGTAAGGATTTCCTTGAGAAATTGCTGTTTCCATATGTTCATCAAAACCATCAATAGTTTCTTGGTTTAAAACCATACTTACTACATCAACACCTCTTTTAAGATATTGTCTTTTAATCGATTCATCAATAATCATGAAAGCACAACGATCTTTTTGGATATTTATAGCATTTCCAGCATAAGTACTGTTTTCAAAGTGTTCTTCATTAAAGAAACGTTCACCTTGTAAATTAACTAATAGATTTGGTTGGTTGAATGCAGCATGAATTGAAGCTGTGATATTTTCTCCAGGAAGAGATGAACACATTTCTATACTAACATCACTTTTACCAGCACCAGCATTCCAAGCCATTTTGATTCCATCTCCAACTAAACCAGGAATACGGAAACCAAAATAGTCTTTTCCACATTCATATCCAGTGTATTCTTTTATCATTTCAACATTATCACCAAAACCACCTGTGCAAATAATAGCTGCTTTACAGTTTGCTTTTATTTCTTCACCATCTTTAGTTTCGCCGATAACTCCAGTTATCTTGCCATCAGTTTTTATTAATTCTTTTCCAGGTGTTTCAAAATAGAATTGAATGCCTAATTCTACAGCTCTTTCAGTCATACGTTTTATCATAGTAGCAGCAGCTCTTGGACCAGGCATACCAGATTCAGGTTTTACAATATGCCAAGTAGGCTCTGAAGCAGGGAAATACTTAGAAGCTTTATAGAATTCAACGCCCATATCTTGTAACCAATCTATAGTATCAGCAGATTTGTCAAAATATTTTCTAACTAAAGTTGCATCTACTCTCCAATGTGTATAATTCATAAACATGTCAAAAGCTTTATCTTTATCTACAGTTGCTAAGTCTTTACGTTGAACGCTAGTTCCAAGCCCTAAGGGCCCCATACCCATATTTGCTGCCCCTCCTGTGTTCATTGACTTTTCAAATACTACAACTGACATATCATTTTCAGCAGCTGAAATTGCAGCAGCAAGTCCAGATGGACCAGCAGCAACGACAACTACATCGCATGTAATTTCTTTCATAATAAGATCCTCCTTAGATTTTAATTCTTCAAATTTTATAGTTTTAAATTAGTTTATATTATATTTTTGTATTTACTTATTTAAAAAATTTTTGTGAGTAAAGAAGTATTAGATCACAAATTGTTTTAAATACTTTTGACTAAGTAATAGAGATTTTTGAATTTCTTCATCTGAGCTTTCAAAAGCTTTATCCTCAATTTCTATGCATGTATTGCCTTTATATCCGATATCAGTTAAAGCAGAAACATATTTACCCCAGTTTACATCGCCAAGACCTGGTAATTTTGGAGACATGTATTGTAGTGGAGTAGCCATAATCCCAACATCATCTAGTTTATCTTTGTAAACTTTAATATCTTTATAATGTACATGGAATATTTTATCCTTGAATTCATATAGTGGTTTAATATAATCGATTTGTTGCCATACAAAATGTGATGGATCATAATTTAGTCCGAAATAATCACTTTTTATTGCAGTAAACATTTGTCTCCAAATAGCAGGAGTTGTTGCAAGGTTTTGTCCGCCTGGCCATTGATCATTTGTAAATAACATTGGACAATTTTCTATAGCAACTTTAACTTTATTTTCTTCAGCCAATTTTATTATTGGAGTCCAAACTTCTTTAAATATTTCGAGATTTTCTTCTACAGTTTTATTTTGATCTCTACCTATAAAAGTAGTTACTACACCTATATTTAATTTGTTAGATGCAACGATTAACTTCTTGATATGGTTAATATGAGTTTCTCTTTTTTCAAGATCAGGATCTAAGGTGTTTGGATAATATGCAAGAGAAGATAAAGCTACATTTTTCTTAGAACAATAATCTTTAATATAAGTAATTTTATTGTCATTAAGTTCATCTACATTTATGTGTGTAACGCCAGCATATCTACGTTCTGCTTTTCCTTTTGGCCAACAGGCTACTTCTACGCATTCGAAATCGTTTTCGCTTGCAAAATCAATCATTTCTTCAAATGTATAAGTATCTAAAATAGCACTTACAAAACCTAATTTCATGTTATGATTCCTCCAATTTAGAAAAATTTTCATAGTATAAGCCAAAAGAGACTCACTCTTAAGGCTTAAATTACTATTTGTTAAAGGTATATTTCTTTACCAGTTTCAGCTGATTTATAAATTGCATCTAAAATTTGTGTTACCACGAAAGCTTGTTCAGGTTTAACTAGTGGATCTGTATCATTTATGATTGCATCCATCCATTGTGACTGCTCACGTACACCTTCTGCTGAAGCTCCACCTTGGAAGAAGTCAACAATACCAGCAGGTGAGATAACTTTTTCCATTAGTTGATTATGTTCTACGCTGTTGTAGATAAGCTCATCTTTTGGATAACTTCCACCATGATGAATTTCAGCTCCACCTTTTGTACCACAAAGTGTAGTAGAAGCTTCCATAGATTTTAGTACATTTAATGCCCAAGAGGATTCAAGGTAAACAACAGCTCCATTTTCCATTTTAATCATACCAAAGGCTGAATCTTCTACTTCAAAGGTTTCAGGATCCCAAGGTCCAAATACATTTCCATCAGGACCATCAGCTTGACGTCCTAACTTATAAAATACTTGTCCAGTTACAGAAACTGGTTTATAGTTATCCATCATCCAAAGTGTTATATCTAAAGCATGAGTACCGATATCTATTAATGGACCACCACCTTGTAGTGCTTTGTTAGGGAATACACCCCAAGTAGGAACAGCTCTTCTTCTTAATGCGTGTGCTTTTGCAAAATAAACTTCTCCAAGTTCTCCATTTTTGCATGAAGCGTTTAATGTTGTTGTATCATCACGGAATCTATTTTGATATCCAATTGTAAATTTCTTTCCTGATTTTTTCCAAGCATCGATCATTTTTTGTGCATCTTCAGTGTTATGAGCCATTGGTTTTTCACACATTACATGTTTTCCAGCTTCAAAGGCTGCAACTGTAATTGGACAGTGAGCAACATTAGGCGTACATACATGTACAACATCAAAGTCTATACTTTTATCTGCTAACATTTCTTTATATTCTGTATATGTTTTTGCATCTTGTGTTCCAAAGTCGGCAGCAGCTTTCTCAGCACGTTCAGGGATAATATCACAGAAGGCAACAATTTCTGCCTTGCTTGAATTAGCTTTTATAGATGGCATGTGTTTTTGATTAGCAATTCCTCCACAACCTACGATAGCAATTTGAACTTTTCCGTTTCTCATAATTAATTTCTCCTTTTCATTTAAAACTCATTTAGTATTTATTCAAAATCAACAGATTTTCCAGAGGCTGCTGATTCTCTTACGGCTTCCATAACAGCAAGAACTCTTCTTACTTCAGGGATTTTAACAATTAATTCTTCCTTTCCCTCTAATGCCCTAAAATAATTTTCAAAAAACATTATGTGGGCAACGTTTACTTTAGGCAAATCTTCAGTGATTAAAACTCCATCTTGTGGTGGACCAAATGACCGTGTTGGACCAGAAGCCGTCATAGTAGTTTTTCCAGGAACATTTTTAAGAAGTCTAGTTGTTCTTGCAATTTTTCCTTCTGGATCAAAACCATCACTATACATAGTTCCTTTATCTCCACCAATAAACCAATGTCTTTCAAACCATTTTGGTTTATCAGCTAGGAAGTAGGTTCCAAGCTCTATTTCAGCTGTTATGCCATTTTCAAATTTAAATAAAATTTTGAAGTAATCATCTACTTCTTCATTAATAACATTTCTTAAATCAGCATAGATAGTCTTTATTTTGCTATCAACCATATAAAGCATTTGATCTATTAAATGAACACCCCAGTCATATAACATTCCACCACCGTACTTTTTAAATACATGCCAATCATGCATATTTCCATTTATCCCATATAACTTGGATTGAATAGTATATACATTGCCTAAGGTTTCTTGATTATATACTTCTTTGGCAGTTCTAAAGTCTACATCATATCTACGTTGCTGATGTACTGTAAACATTACTCCCGCATCTTTTACAGCAGCTATCATCTCATCGTATTCCTTTACATTCATAGCAGCAGGTTTTTCGCAAATTATATTTTTACCTGCCTTTGCAGCCTTGATTACAACTTCTTTATGAACATGATTACTTATTGAAATTATTACTGTATTAATATCATCAATCTTTAACAATTCATCAAAGCTGGTAGTTCTTATAACATTTTCAGTTATAGCATCAGACATTTTTTCTTCATCAATATCGCATACTGCAACTAAATTAGCTGAATCTAATGAAGCTAATGTTTTTTCATGTACATGTCCCATAAATCCAAATCCGATTATTCCAAAATTAACTTTCATTTAATTACTCCTCCTTATATGAGTTTGAAATAACATATCATATTTCATGAAAACATTATAACACTTTTTTCATGAAAAATACAAGATATAAATCGAAAAAAGTGAATATTTTTTCAGAAAAAAATGTATATGGTTATATTGAAGTTAAATAAAGTTGCAAATTATGATTATAACTTAGCTTTAAAGTAATTGATATAATATAAATCAAAATAAAATCTTCAGAAAAAAAGATTAGAAGAAAATTTTTACTAAGTAATATGAAAACACATATAAAATCAATTATATATAAGTAGTGATTTTTTCAAAAGTAGCATATTAAATAATGTATTTATAGAATTTATAAAATAAGATTCATGAAAAAATAAATATTTTTCAGAAAATACATTGAAGATGTTTAAGAGTGTGGTATTATTATTACAGATAATTTCAGATGATTTACAAATTTATGTAAACAGTATCATAAAAATATACTTATAGATAATATTACGTTTAAATATTGATCAGAAAGGTGGAATTTATTCATGAGACAAAAAAGTAATAACAGTATAAAAATATCAATATTTTCTATAGCTTTTGTACTTGGATTAAATATAACTGGAGTAGCACCTATATTAGGCATGTTAGATGTAGCGTTTAAAGAAGAGGGAGCCAATGCAGTCCAAACACTTCAAACTATACCTTATTTTTTGCTAATGGTAGCATCAATATTGGTTGGATGGTTAGTAACTAAAATTTCAAAAAGAAAAATAGTGTCAATTGGTTTATTACTCATTGCTTTTGTAGGAACCAGTCCGCTTTTGATAGATAGTTTCTCATTTGTGATGATTTCAAGAGTTCTTGTAGGCTTTGGATTTGGAATAATATCTCCACTTAATGCTGCAATAATTAGTGATTTCTTTGATGGGAAGGATCGTGCTGCGCTTATGGGACTTCATGTTACAGGAATGGGAATTGGTTCGATATTCATAAATATTGTTGGTGGAATATTGGGGAACTTTGGATATCAAAAGTATTTCTTAGTTCACTTAATTGCCCTTGCAGCATTCATAATTGTAATATATCAATTGCCAGATACAGGAGCACAGACTCAAAGTGCTACACAAAAATTAAAGTTAAATAAAATGGTATTTGAATTATCTTTAATTAGCTTTTTTCATACTTTGTTTATAACAGCCTTTATGACTAATATAGCTACTCATATTTTACAGAATTTAAATGGAAGTTCAGCGCTTACAGGAATAGTAGCTGCAGTGCAAGGCGGATTTGCACTTTTAGTTGGTTTTAACTTTTCAAGAATATCATCAGCTTTAAAGCGTAATACATTACCTTTTGCTATTTTTGCAGCTGGATTAGGATATTTATCTGTTATAATTTTAACCCATAATATTTTGGGGATACTTTTTGGAAGTGCATGCCTAGGAATTTCTTTGAGCTGCTTTATGGCGCAGGCTTCATATATTATTTCAGTATCAGTACCTCAAATTTCTATAGCTCTTGCAAATGGTGTTTTTGCAGTAATTGGAGGAATTGGAGGTCTATTGTCGCCAATTATAATAAATAATCTTACTAATTATATATTCAAAAACATATCAACTAATGGAGTATTTATTATTTGTGCTATCGGAATGTTTGTATTATCAATTTGCAGCTATATTTTAGTTATAATAAAAAGTAAAAATGCTAAAGAACAAATACTTAACTAAAATAAGAATATTAATGTGGGAAAAGAAATGAGACAATATGGATTTAGAAAATACTTTGCTGAGAAGGCATTTCATGCTTGCGAAGATACAAAATTTGAACTTGCTAAGTTAGGAAATGATGCAGGTATCTATGGTGGAGTAGAGTTAGTGTTAAACCTATAGAAGAAATTTTTATATAATGGAATAGTGTAAAAAAATAAACATTCTTAAGGTGCTGAAAAACAGATACCTTTAGAATGTTTATTTTGATTATGTATTTAGCTTATTTAAGATACTTAGTTATTAATTCTTCAAATTCTGATTCGTTGCTATTTAAATAATCAATAAAATCGATATTTTTATTTTCTAATAATAAAGCTAGTTCGTATAAAAATTCAGGAATTTCACGTGCTAGTAAATCTCCATATACCTTTCCAAGTCTAGCATTATTATCTTCAAAAGATCCATTAATATGAAGTTGAAATACATCTTCAACAACATCATTAACTCTTTTACGTTTACCAGTGAATCCAATTGCACCTACTTCATGAACTCCACATGAATTAGGACATCCTGAAATATGAATTCTTGGCAATACATCTTTTGTATATCCTTTTTCTTTAAAGTAAGTTAATATTTGATTTAAAGTCTTTTGGCTTTCTAAAATTCCAACTTGGCAAATTGGAACACCAATACAAGAAACACTTTGTTCAAGAGCTGTTTCTCCTCCAAGATTTTGAGTTAACTCTAGAAGTTTTTTTGCTTCATCACCATTTAAATTTCTAAAATAAATTCCCTCTGTCATAGTTAGTCTTATGTTTAAGGCTTCCACAGATTTTAAACTATCTAAAATTTCTCTTAATTGTTTAATATATACTTGTCCTCCAATTGGATGAAAATAGACACTATATAGACCTTCTTGTTTTTGTTCATATAATCTAGAATGTTTTAGATTTATTGTTTTACCTTCTTTAATAATGTTTTTTTGTGATATATTAAGATCTAAAGTTTCTTTGTCACAAACTTCCTTTAGATGTTTTTTATATGTTTCGATAAAAGCATCTTTGCCAAGTCTTTCAACGATGTATCTTATACGAGCTTTATTTTTATTTTCATAATCTCCTTCAGCTATGAAAAGACTAGTCATGGCTTCAATATGATATAAAACTTTGCTAGGTTCGATAAGCTCATCATATTCAACTCCAATTTTGGGGTTTTGTCCAAGACCTCCACCCATATACACTTTGAAATACTCTTTTCCATCTTTAATTGTTGCTAAAAATCCTAAATCAGTTATATTGCAATGACCAAGATCAGTTTTGCTGCTAGAAAAAGATACTTTAAATTTCCTAGGAAATTTATAAGAGGTTATTTTACTTAAAAAGTGATTATTAACAGCTAGGGCATATTCAGTAACGTCAAAAGCTTCTAATTTATCTACACCAGAAAGAGGTGACAAAGCAACATTTCTTGGATAATTTCCACCACCTCCTCTAGAATATACATCATTTTCAATTCCATCTTTCATTATTCCACAAACTGCATCAACTGAAAGATTGTGATACTGAACAGCTTCTCTTGTGGTGAAGTGTATTTTATCTAAATTGTATTTTTCAGCGATATCACATAACCAATTCATTTGAGATATATTTGTTATACCAGAAGGTATTCTAAGTCTTATCATAAGTTCTTGTTTGCTACGTTCAGAATACACACCCATTCCGCCAGATACTTTTTTAAAATCTGCTGCAGAAACTTCACCTTTTATAAATTTATTACATAACTCTTTAAAGCTTTCTATTTCAAGCAATAATTCTTCTTTTAATTTATTCAAAATGGTTGCCTCCTTGATTTGAAAATTATTCTCATAAAGTATTATACCATAAATTTATAGGGTTAGTGTATTATAAAAAACAAAATGTTATTCATAGTAAAAATCTAGTTTACATTTAGAATAACATTTTAAATATTTGCCAATGTATTAAAAATAACAATCAAAGCCATTTTCAAGAAATATATTTTGGTAGTCTAGCAAATCTTCTTCATGGAGTTGCTTAGTGTCTTGAAAAGCATAAGGTTTATCTAAAAGTGTATATTTTTTCTGTCCAAATTGATGAAATGGAAGTAAATTCACTTTTTTTGCATTTATTGATTTTAGTAACTTACAGAAGCCTCTGGCATCTTCTAAGCTAGAATTAATAGTTGGAATAACAGGAATGCGTATTATAATATCTTTTTCATTATTTATGGCAATTTTTAAATTTTCAATAATAATATCATTATAAACATTAGTAGCTTTTAAATGCTTTTCTCTATCAGAATGTTTTATATCAAATAATAATAAATCTATATGTTCAATTAGGCTTGAGAATATGTCTTTTGAAGTATATCCAGTAGTTTCAATTGCAGTGTGTATATTCTTTTCCTTCAAAGATCTTAAAAGTTCTGATGCAAATTCATGTTGCATAAATACTTCACCACCAGATAAAGTTACACCTCCATTTGATTCTTCATAAAACATTTCATCTTTCATTACTTCTTTTACTACTTCTGAAATTGTCATAAATTTACCTTCAACTGAAAGTGCTTTCTGAGGACAAGAATTTTTACAATTAAAACAAGAAACACATTTGTTAGAATCAATTTTTATATGATTTTTATATGAAGTTATAGCGCTTTTGGGACATACACTTATACAATGAAGGCATTGTACACATTTTGCTTCATCACATATAAGCTGTATATTTTTATCTTGTGATTCTGGATTTGAACACCATAGGCAGCTTAAAGGACAACCTTTGAAAAAAATGACAGTTCTAATTCCAGGACCATCGTGTATACTATATTTTTGAATATTAAAAATACATGCATTTATATCATTCATATAAATCATCTCCATATAAATTAATCTTTTTCTATTGGATTAATCTTAACATGAAAAAAAATAAGTGTAAATATAAAATTTCATTTGAAATTAATATTATTTCAAATGAATAAAATAAAAGAAAAAGAATATAATCTAGCTGAAAATGTGCAATGATTACTTAATCAAATTTTATTCGAAATTTAAATGGTTCATTTAACAAAGGAGTTATGTTATAATTACCATTATATTAATAGATAGGAGGGGGCTTTATGACAAATAGATATACAAAGCTTCTTGAAATTGTAAATAAAAATAAGCGCATAGAAGTTAGTAAATTAGCAGAACTTTTAAAAGTATCTCAAGTAACTATACGTAAAGACCTTGGTGCATTAGAAGAAAAAGGACTATTAAAGCGTGAGCATGGCTATGCCGTTATGACTTCAAGTGATGATATCAGCAGCAGATTAGCTTTTAATTATGATATAAAACGAAAGATAGCCCGTTTAGCAAGTGAGCTTGTAAGAGATGGAGAAACTGTCATGATTGAGTCTGGTTCATCTTGTGCGTTGCTTGCAGAAGAGCTTGCTTTTAATAAGAAAGATATAACTATAATTACTAATTCAACTTTCATTGCAAATTATATTAGAGAAGGAAATGCTAAAGTGGTGTTGTTAGGTGGAGATTATCAACCTGAATCTCAAGTTTCAGTAGGACCTTTAACTAGAAAGTGTGTTAAAGATTTTTTTGTAGATAAATTATTTATTGGAACTGATGGGTATAGCTCTAAAATAGGGTTTACTGGGAAAAACCTTATGAGGACAGAAACCGTTAAGGCTATGGCAGAAAGTGCTGATAAAATAATAATTTTAACTGATTCATCAAAATTTTCAGAGCGTGGAGTTGTATCTCAGTTTAAAATTAATGAAATAAGTTATTTGTTTACAGATGATAATATTCCTGAAGAGATTTTTGAAAATTTGAAAAAGGAAAAAGTTGAGGTTCAAATGGTAAGTGTAAATTAATACATTGGAGAAAGAAAAGTAGCATAATAAAAGAAAACAAGAGATACGCAGGATATGATATTTTATTTAAAAATTATATCCTGTGTATTTTTTACTTTTTATTTTGAAAAACACAAAATTACTTTCGAATGAAACTATAATATTGACAAATGATAATTTGAATATATAATTAAATTATAAAAGAAAAGAATATAGTTTCAAATGAAAGAAAATATGATTTTAATGAAGGGAGAATGGTTATGAGTCATTTTGGAGAATTAACTAAAAGAATGCACAATTTCAGAGAGGAATTATTAAATGTAAAACCCATGGTTTGTGTGGAAAGAGCAAAACTTATTACAGATAGCTATAGTGAACATGCAGATAAGCCTATGGTTTTACGTAGAGCATTGTGTTTAGAAAATATATTGGAAAATATGAGTATATTTATTGAAGATGAGACACTAATTGCAGGTAACCAAGCATCCTCTAATCGTTCAGCACCTATTTTTCCTGAATATGCTATGGATTGGGTTATAGATGAACTGGATGAATTTGAAAAACGAGATGGAGATGTATTTTATATTACAGAGAAAAGTAAAGAAGTCTTAAGAGAAATTGCACCATTTTGGGAGCATAAAACCTTAAAAGATAGAGGACTTGCTGGAATGCCAGCTGAAAGTAAAGTTTTTTATGATTTGGGAATAATAAAGGCAGAAGGAAATATTACTTCAGGGGATGCTCATATAGCAGTGAATTATGAAAAAGTATTAAAACTTGGATTGATTAATTTCAAAGAAAGAACAGAAAAAAAATTGAAGGAATTAGATCTCACTGATTATAGGAATTTAAAGAAATCATATTTTTATAGGTCAATTTTAATTGTAATCGAAGCAGTTGTAGTTTTTGCAAAACGTTATGCAGATTTAGCACTTAAAATGGCGGAAAAAGAAACTGATGCGTCTAGAAAAGCAGAGCTGCTTGAAATGTCAAGAATACTAAATAAAGTTCCATATTATCCAGCAGAAACCTTTCACGAAGCAGTACAATCTCTTTGGATGATTCACTTGATTCTGCAAATTGAATCCAATGGGCATTCACTTTCTTATGGAAGAATGGATCAGTATTTATATCCGTTTTATAAAGAAGATTTGAAATCTAATAAAATCAATGAAGCTAGTGCAACTGAACTATTAACCAATTTATGGCTTAAGACTTTTACTATAAATAAAATAAGAAGCTGGTCTCATACACGCTTTAGTGCAGGAAGTCCTTTGTATCAAAATGTTACAGTTGGAGGACAAACTGTAGATAAGAAAGATGCAGTAAATCCATTAAGTTATTTAATATTAAAAAGTGTTGCACAGACTAAATTGCCACAACCTAATTTAACAGTGCGTTATCATAGAGGATTACCTAATGATTTTATGAAGGAGTGCATAGAAGTAGTGAGATTAGGGTTTGGTATGCCTGCTTTTAATAGTGATGAAGTTATAATTTCATCATTTATAGAAAAAGGAGTAGCAGAAAAAGATGCATATAATTATAGTGCAATAGGTTGCGTTGAAGTAGCTGTTCCGGGTAAATGGGGTTACAGATGTACTGGAATGAGCTTCTTGAATTTCCCTAAATCTTTATTAATTGCTTTAAATAATGGAGTTGATCCTGAGTCTGGAATTAAGCTTTGTGAAGGTGTGGGACACTTTAAAGATATGACTTCTTTTGAAGAAGTTATGAAAGCATGGGAGAAAATTATACGTGAATTTACAAGACATAGTGTAATAATTGATAGCTGTGCAGATTTAGCCTTGGAAGAAGTAACAGCAGATGTATTGTGCTCAGCTTTAACGGATGATTGCATTGAAAGAGGATTGAATTTAAAGGAAGGTGGAGCAGTATATGATTTTATAAGTGACCTTCAAGTAGGAATTGCAAATCTTGGTGATTCTCTTGCGGCAATTAAAAAATGCGTTTTTGAAGATAAAAATTTCACTCCTGCACAGTTATGGGATTCATTAATTAATAATTTTGAAGGAGAGGAATATAAAAAGATTCAAGAAATATTAGTTGAGGAAGCACCGAAGTATGGAAATGATGATGATTATATAGATTTGTTATTAAAAGAGGCTTACGATATTTATATAGATGAAATAAAGAAACACAAAAATACTAGATATGGAAGAGGACCAATTGGAGGCACTTATTATGCAGGAACTTCGTCAATTTCAGCAAATGTACCACAAGGAGCTGGAACTATGGCAACTCCAGATGGAAGAAAGGCAGGGGAGCCTTTAGCAGAAGGATGCTCACCTTCTCATGCAATGGATAAAAATGGCCCTACAGCAGTGTTTAAGTCAGTTTCTAAATTACCAACTCATGATATAACCGGTGGAGTATTATTAAACCAAAAGGTTACCCCTCAAATGCTAGCAAAAGAAGAAGATAGAATGAAATTAATTGCATTGATAAGAACTTTCTTTAATCGATTGGAAGGATTTCATGTACAATACAATGTAGTATCAAGAGATACCTTGCTTGATGCTCAAAAAAATCCGGAAAAATATAGAGATTTAATTGTAAGAGTTGCAGGATATAGTGCATTTTTCAATGTATTATCTAAGCAAACTCAAGATGACATAATTGAAAGAACTGAACAAGCTTTATAAGAAGTGAGTTGAGTAAATAGTAAGGAGAGAATTTGAATGGAATATATGTTAGATACAGCCAATATTGAAATGATTAAAATGGGAGTTGAAATTTTTCCTATTGCAGGGGTAACAAGTAATCCAAGTATAATTAAAAAGGAAGGTAAAATTGATTTTTTTAATCACTTTAGGAAGATTCGCGAAATAATAGGTATAGAAAAGACTCTTCATATTCAAGTTGTTGCAGAAGATTGTGAAGGAATCTTAAAAGAAGCAAAGGCTATTTTAGAGAATATTGATAACAAGGTATGCATTAAAATTCCTGTTAATGCAGAAGGATTAAAAGCAATAAAAGTCTTAAAGGCTCAAGGAGTACCAATAACAGCAACTGCAATTTATACAACTGCGCAAGGATTATTAGCTATGGAAGCAGGAGCAGATTTTATAGCACCATATTTTAACCGTATGGAAAATATGAATATTAATCCGCGTGAGGTTATAAAAGCTCTTGCAGATATGATTGAAAAATATAATTATTCAACTAAAATACTTGCTGCAAGTTTTAAAAACATAGGACAAGTAAATGATTCTTTTGCTGCTGGTGCACAAACAGCAACAATGGCACCTGAAATTTTACTTGATGCTTTAAAAATGCCAGCAATTGAAAAAGCAGTTGATGATTTCTCAAAGGATTGGGAAGCCGTATTTGGAAAAGTGTCCATTGCTGATTTATAGAAATTAATCTTTACGAAGAGGACCTGAAGTGTTTAGAATTTAAAACATAACAGGTTCTCTTATTGTAATTATTTTTCAATTTTATAGCAGTCAACTATTTCACCAACATAAATTGTATGATAATCATCTTCACCATAGAAAGAAGCTTTAATATCTGAATCTAAAAGGTCAGAATTGATTTCTTGTTTATATACAATTTTACATTCATAATGAAGTTCACAATCCTCTATTACAGGAGTGTTTAAAGTTTTTCCGTCGCATAGTATTAAATTAGCTGCATCTAACTTATTTATATCTCTACCTGATTTACTTCCACATAGTGCCAATTGAGACTTCATTTTATCAGTTAGAGGTATACTTACAGTAAATTCATTAGCCTTTTCAATTAGATCATGTGTATATCTTGATTTTCTAACTAGAACAGTAAATACTGGTCTATTCCACTGAAAACCTATATTCCCCCAAGAGATAGTCATAGTATTGGTAATATCTCCAGCTTTAGCTGTAAGAAAAGCACCGTGCTTGTGTAAATAATTCATTCCTTCTTTTATATTTTCAGTAAAAAAATTTGACATAACAGCACATCCTTTAAAAATATATTAAATTTATTGTTGCGAAAAATATTGTTTTATTTGCATATTTGAATTATAACTCTTGATGAATAAAATTAAAAGTATTCACAATTTCTATTAGAGTGAAAATGAAAAAAGGATATAATGAACTTTATTGAGAGATTTTAAAGGAGTTTTGCTGATTATATGGAATATATCCATTGATGGTAGAAAAAAGAATTAAAATTTTCTAAAAGATAATATATAAATTTTAAGTTTATATATTAATTTACATAAGGAGGCATATTAAAATGTTTCAAATTAGAGCTTTAATTAATGAACTAAAAAATGCAAAAAGAATTTTCGTACAAACACATAATTTTCCTGATCATGATGCAGTGGCATCAGCATTTGGATTAAGCAGGCTTTTGCTTGGATTTGGGATTGAAACTAATATCATATATAAAGGTGAAATTCAACGAGATTCACTAACAAAAATGATTGAGGTTCTGCAAATAAAAATTAGTAAATATGAAGAATTTAATATATGCAAAGAAGATAAAATAATAATAGTCGATGGTTGCAAAGGAAACAGCAATGTTGATGATTTGAATGGGGAAGAAATACTAGTGATTGATCATCATGAGGTTAAAGATCCTGAAAACATTAAGTATGTTGATATAAGAAAAAATTATGGTTCTTGCTCAACTATTATTTATACATATTATAAAGAACTTGAAAAGAATATATCTAAAGATGTAGCAACTGCCCTTATGATTGGATTAAATATGGATACAGCGCATCTTTCAAGAGGAGTATCAGAAGAAGATGTTAATGCCTTCAATTGTTTATATATGAAAGCTGACATAAAATTAGTTAATTCAATACTTAGGAACTATATTAGAATAGAGGATTTGAATTTTTATAAGTTTTTGATTTCTAATATCCAATTCAATTCAACTATAGCTTTCTGCTATTTTGATAAAGGATGTGATCAAAATTTACTTGGAATTCTTGGAGATTTTGCATTATCATTGCAGGAAGTGAATTTTGTGATTTTATGTGCAAAAAATAATGAAGTTATAAATTTTTCTATTAGAAGTGAAAAAAGTGAGTTAAATGCTGCAATTATTATTCAAGATGTATTAAATGGAATTGGATTTGGAGGGGGTCATGCAGATATGGCTGGTGGTTTAATAAAAGATATTTCTAAATTTAATGAAGAAAAAATATATAGTCTTTTTGTTGATAAAATAAATAGGATTTTAATTTCATAGCAATACTTTGCTTCTAAGTATCGCTATGGAATTGTTGTTATATATTGGTTTGATTAATTAAGAGTGCTAATTCAGTTCTACTTGCTAATTCTAATTTTTCAAAGATTTTTGTTAAATAGTTTTTTACTGTTCCTTCTGTTATGAAAAGTTCAAGGCAAATCTCTTTGTTACTTTTTCCTTGAGCAACTAATTTTGCAACCTCAAGTTCTCTTTTTGTAAGGATCTCTAATTTCTTTTTTTCTTCATTTAAAAGGCTTGAAGTTTGTTTGCCGCTTGAAATTGCAGTATAAGCCCTAACTATTTTTGTTGCCACTTCAGGATTAAGAAGTATATTTCCACTATATGCTGTTTTAATAGCTTTAATTATTTCCTCAGACCCAGCATCCTTTAATATATAACCATCAGCGCCATTTTTAATTCCATCAAATATATACTCATCTTCATTAAAAGTAGTTAATATTATTACTTTTATATTTTTAAAATTCTCTTTAACGATTTTAGTTGCTTGGACACCATCCATAATTGGCATTCTGACATCCATAAGAATTACATCAGGATATTCGTTAGTTTTTAGAAACTCTACAAGCTCCTTGCCATTTTCAGCTTCATTTACAACCTTTATTTCGTCATCTAAGCTTAAAATCATTTTAATTCCTTCTCTAACTATTTTTTGGTCGTCAACTAAAATAACATTTATCATAATTATATTTACCTCGCTTTTTATATTGGAATAGAAACTTTTAAGCCAAAACCTAAACCGTTATGACTGAAGTAATAAGTTGAGCCACCCAAGGCAGTTACTCTATTTTCAATACCATTCAATCCATTTGATTTAACTATATTATTACAACCTATCCCATTATCTGTAACAGTAAGTTCTAAATCTTGATCACTTTTCTTTATTTTTACATTAATTTCTGTTGCGTTACCATGCCTCAAACTATTAGTTATAGATTCTTGAATGGTTTTATAAAATGAAGTTTTTATAATTGGACTTAAAGTTTCAATTTCTTCATTTTTATTATAAGTAATTTGAATGTTACTAAATAAATAAAAATTATCTATGAGTTTTTTTATTGCCTCATTAAAATTAGTTATTTCAACTTCTGAATTTAGTACAGTAACGGCTTTTCGAAGATCATTAATACTTGATTTTGCTATTTTTTCAGATTGTGATAATACTTCTTCAACTTTTTGAGGTTTTGTATTACATATTTTTTTTGCAAATTCAAGATGCATCGCAAGTGCCATTAGAGAATGTCCTAATGAATCATGAAGTTCTTGAGCAACCCTTGTTCTTTCTCTAGAAGTTGCTACTTCCTCTATATTTAGTGCATATTCTTGCAATTTTATGTTAGCTAATTTAAGTTTTGAATTTAATTGTTTTACTTCTTCTTTTTCTATTTCTAGAGTTCTTATGCTGTATAACATACCAGAAAAACCGAGATAAGATAATAGTATAACACACATTATAAATAATTGAAGTGAAATAGTAATTCCATTTCGTCTTAAAAGGACAAAATAAGTAGTGGTAAAAAATAAGATAAAGTGTATTGGTAAAAACATTTTCATTTTATTTTTCTGTTCTTTAAAGATATATACCAATAAGACATAACTATAACTAGCGGTATTTATTCCAGGCAAAGAATATTGAAGTATTGATGAAATACAAATAGTAATAAATAATAGAATATAAAAAAATTTCTTTGGATATTTTGATTTTAAATCTATAAAATATGTATTGATAATTATGATTGTGATAAGAAGAAAGCATGAGATCATATCAATATAGTGATTTGAGTATTCAATATAAGTATTTATATACATTGATACAAAGATTATTATACAAGTAATATATTTCATGATAGAAATATATTTTTTTGAGTTTATCATTTTATTAATATCACCTACTTCAGTTCAAATGTCATATTTATATTATAACATTTATCCTATTTGAAAATATGTTACTAAAGTCATATAAATTTTGGTAACTAAAGTAACTATTATAAAGGCAAATTAACAAATAAAATTTAACTATGGAGAATATGCCAAAAAATATATATAATATGTAGGAGATAATGTAAAAATAAACAAGATCATGAATTGATACTAAGTTAATTTATTTGACTAGGGGGGTAAAAATGAAGAACGTAAAAAAAATAGTTATATGTGCTGTTCTTATTATTGCAGTAGTGAGCGCTATAGTTGTTAAGAATAAAATGGCTTCAAATGCTAAAACGGTTAATACTGTAGCAACAGAAAGTAAAACGGCTGTTGAAGTAAAAACAGCAAAATCGGTAGAAAAAAATAATGGTGATACATATAAGGCAACGTTAGAAGCATATCAACAAGGTGCAGTTACAAGTAAGATATCAGCAAAGGTTATTTCTGTAGCCATAGAAAATGGTAAATATGTAAATGCCGGTGATATAATAGCAACATTAGATAATCAAGATATACAAAATAGTATTAACTCAGCACAAGCACAATTACAAGTAATTCAACAACAATTAAATTCCTCGCAAGTATCATTGCAAAAACTTCAAATTAATTTAGATGATGCTCAGCGTACTTATAACAGACAGAAAACTCTTTTTGATGGTAAAGCTATATCGCAAACTGATTTTGAAGCAGCAGAGAAAGCTTTAAATAATGCTAAAGCAGACTATAATACAGGAGAAGCAAGTATTGAAACTGCAAAAGCAAATTTAGAAGCACAAAATGTGTCTATAGCGAAATATCAAAGTGATTTAGCTAATACAGTCCTTAAAGCACCTATAAGTGGAGTAATAAGTGACAAAGCTTTGAGTGTAGGACAAATGGTATCTGCAGGGGGAGTACTTGCAAAGGTTAATGATATATCTTCAGTATATGCAACAATACAAGTGCCACAGGAAAAAATAAGCAGTATAAAAACTGGACAAGCCGCAACTGTTAAAATAGAAGGAAATGATAAAGCATATGACGGTACAATACAAAACATAGAGGCATTAGCCGATACAACAACAAGAGTTTTTAATTGTAAAATAAAAATAGATAATAGTGATAAGTCATTATATCCAGGAGTTTATGCAAAAGCAGAACTTTTAAGTTCAGAAAAGACTCAAATTATAACAGTACCAATAAATGCACTAGTTGGAACAGAAGGGAATTATTCAGTTTTTATAAATGATAATGGAAAAGCTAAAAAGGAAAAAGTTAAAATTGGAGAAACTGATGATAACAATGTAGAAATAAATGATGGTATAAAGGATGGAGATCAAATCATCTGTTCTAATACAGGTACTTTACAAGATGGAGATACAATAGAAACTTCTAGTACAAGTGATAATTCATCAAATGGTGATTCTGCAAAAGATGTTTCTAAATAGGAGGGAGAATAAATGAATATAGCTAATATTAGTATTAAAAGACCTGTATTTGTAACAGTTATTATGATTGCTCTCACTATTTTAGGGTATACAAATTATCAAAAATTAGTACTTAATGACATGCCGAATGCAGATATACCTTATGTTTCAGTTGTTGTAACAGAACCAGGTGCAACACCACAAGAGCTAGAAACGAAGGTCGCAAAAAAAGTTGAAGATGCAGTTCAAAAAATTTCAGGAGTGGATACCATAACTACAACTGTAACCTCGGGTATGTCACAAACCACTATAGGATTTGAATTGAGTAAAGATTCTGAAGTTGCAGCTCAGGAAGTTAGAGATAAGGTTTCTGCTATTGTAGGGCAATTACCAACAGATGCTAATGACCCGGTAATTTCTAAATTTGATATGTCAGCATCATCTATTTTATCTATTGCAGTTTATGGATTAGATGATAATCAAGTCTTGTCTGATGTTGTAGATAATACTATAAAACCAAAATTATATACAATCTCTGGTATTGGATCTGTGGATGTATCAGGAGAAGATACAAGAGAAATTCATATAAAATTAGATAATGATAAATTACTTTCAAATGGTCTTACTGCAAGTCAAGTTGTAGGTAGTATTAAAAATGATAATATTGATCAATCGAGTGGTAAAGTTGTCGATGGAAATAATGAAATTTCTATTACAACAAATAGTAAAATACAAAAGGTCGAAGATTTAAAAAATATTTTGATAAAAAATAACAAGGGAACAGAAATTAGATTAAAAGATATTGCTACAATTGAAGATTCTGTTCAAGAGAGAACTAGTCAAGCTTATTATCAAGGTAATAAGTCAATTGGTATAAATATAGTTAAGCAATCAGGTGCAAATACTGTTGAAGTTGCAGAAAATGTAAAAAAAATAATAAGCCAAATTAAAGGTTCGCTACCAGAAGGTGCTCAGGTTGATATTGTTAGTGATAATTCAGCATCAATTCAACGAACAGTAGACAGTGTTCAAGAAACTATTATAGAGGGATGTGCATTAGCAGTTATTATTGTTTTCTTGTTCTTAAATGAATGGGAAAGTACTCTTATTAGTGCATTGTCACTTCCAATTTCAATTATAACCACCTTTATTTGCATGAAATTAATGAACTTTTCATTAAATACAATGTCATTAATGGGTTTATCTTTGGCGGTTGGACTCTTAATTGATGATGCTATAGTTGTTATAGAAAATATTGTAAGGCACTTGCATATGGGTAAAGGTCCACTAGAGGCAGCAAGAGAAGCTACATCTGAAATTGGATTTGCAGTTATAGCAACTACATCTGCTGTTATAGCCGTATTTTTACCGATAGCAATGATAGAAGGAATGCTTGGAAAATACTTTATTGAGTTTGCAATGACAATTGTTTTCAGCATGGCAGTTTCTTTATTTGTATCCTTCACTTTAGTTCCTATGATGTCCTCTAGAATGCTTAAAGCAGAGAGAAAGGAAAGCAAAACCTTCATTGGTAAGTTTTTTAAATCATTTAATAAGAAATTTGATAGTTTATCTAAAAAATATGCAAATTTCTTAACAAAAGCTCTTAAGCACAGATTGATAATTTTAATTGCCTGTGCGCTTATGTTTGTTGTGAGTTTAGGATTAGCTAGTACTTTGGGATTTGCTATGATGCCGACAACTGATAATGGACAAGTTACTGTTAATGTTAATTTTGATGCTGGAATAACTTTGGATATAGCAAATCAAAAAAATAAACAATTTGAGGAAATTATAAAAAGCAAGTATCCAGAAGTGAAATCTATGTATTCTAATGTAAGTAAAAGTAAGACATCAATCAAACTGGAATTAACTGATAAAACACAGCGTAAGGATAGTTCAAGGCAAATAGCTGAAAAACTTAGGGCAGATTTAAGTGGAATTCCAGGGACACAAGTTACAGTTGCAGCTGCGTCTATGGGAGGCGGCGGAGGTTCAAAGGATGTAACTTATAATCTTGTCAGTGATGATAGAGAAAAGCTTCAAGCCTTTGCAAATAAAATAAAAGAAGAAATGGCTAAAGATCCTAATGCAAGAGATGTAAGTAGTAATGATAAATCTGGTACGCCTGTAGCAAAGATAGATGTAGATCGTGATAAAGCAGCAGATTTAGGAGTTAATAGTTCAGATGTTGCAAATACTTTAGGAATATTATTCAATGGTTCAACTGTAACAAAATATGATGGTGGTAAAGATAGGTATGACGTTAAAGTATTTCTTGATGAAGGGCAACGTAAAAATCTTAGTGATCTTGATGGAATTTATGTTTCTGGTACAAATAATACTCAAGTTCCGATAAAACAAGTGACTAAGAAAGTAATTGGGACAACTTCATCGGAATTACACAGATACGGAAGACAAGGACAAATTGAAATATCTTGTAATGTTTCAGGTACTCCATCAGGTACTTTCCAAAATAAATATCTTCAAAAAATCAAAAGTGAATTACCAGCTGGAGTTTCTTTATCTCTAGGTGGAACGAATCAAATGATGCAAAAGAGTATGGTGAGTTTAGTTCAAGCAATAATATTGTCAATCCTGTTCTTATACTTAGTTATGGCAGCACAATTTGAAAGTTTCATTGATCCAGGAGCAATAATGTTTGCATTACCGCTTGCTATTATAGGAGCTATGCTTGGATTATTCGCCTTTGGAAATGAAATAACTATGCCGGCACTAATTGGTATAGTAATGCTTTTGGGATTGGTATCAAAAAATGGAATCTTGCTTATTGATGCAGCTAAGGAAAGAATGAATGAAGGTATGCCTATAAGAGAAGCTCTAAGGGAAGCTGGACTTGTAAGACTTCGTCCAATAATTATGACTACTTTAGCTATGATATTTGGTATGCTGCCTTCAGCTGTTTCTAATAAAACAGGTTCAGAAATGAGTGCACCAATGTCACAAGCTATAATTGGAGGATTAATCACAGCTACAATATTAACTTTGGTGGTAGTTCCTATAGCATATACATTGTTAGATGATTTAAAGAAAAAGTTTGTTAGGTTAAAGAGTAAAAAAAGTTCAAAAGTACCTAAAGAAGAATCTAATTTAAATTTATAGATATCAAAAATTTTAAAGAGACTATACTAAAATTTATTTTTATATAGTCCCTTTAAATTCAGCTTTGAATTAATAAGTAGATAATTAAATGAAAAGGAGAATATGCATGAGAAAGAATATAAATAAGCTTGTTGCCTTTGCAATTGGTATTAGTATTATGAGCGGAAGTATAATGCCAGTTTTTGCAGCAGATACTACAAAACAAGATTCTAATACTGTGACAAGTACACAAACAATAAGTGGAAAACCACTTTTTACTTTAGATGAAGCTATAAAGGTGGCAATAAGTAATAGTGATACATTAGCAATTGATGATAAAAAAGTAAGTTATCAAGATAAAGTTAATGATGTAAATGAAAGAATAGATGATGCAACTAGTGTTTCAGGTGACAAAGAAGATTATAACAAGGATACTAGAGATAATTCACTTAATCAGGCTGAGCAAAAAAGGGAATTTGATGAAGATGCTGTAATACAAAAAACTACTACTGCGTATAACAACATTGTTACAAGTCAAATGAAAATAGATAAAGCAGCAAAAGATTTAGAAGTTAGAACTAAGCAGTTAAATGATTTACAATTGAAAAAAAATCTAGGAATTGTAACTGAAGTTGATTTACAAAATAGTCAGCTTAATATTCAAAATTTACAATATACACAAAAATTTAATGAAAATACTTTAAAGGATGCAATATATAGTTTTAAAGTATTAACTGGTAAAGATGTAACGAAATATAGCTTAGAACAAGATATTCAGTTTGACAAATTAAAAATTGATGGAGATATAGATGAATATTTTGATGACGTTATAGATAAAGATTTAAAATACCAAATAGAAGCAAATAAGATTGATAAAGAGTATTATAATGATCATGATAACCAAGTATCTGAACAGATGGTACGAGATGCAAAAGATAAGACTGATAATGCAGGAGCACCACCAACATCAACTCTGGGAGAACCAATTGAAACATATATGAATGACTATAATATTTATACAGCGAAGAAGAGTGCATATTCAAATGCATTATCAGCACGTTTACAATATTTAGGTAAGAAACTAAGTATGGATACAACTGATATATCATTAAATATGACTAAAAAGCAGTTAAAAGATACTTTAAGAAATTTATACACAAATCTTCTTAAAACTGAAGATAGTATAACCTACCTAAAGAGTAATATAGAATTGACTAATAAACAAATTAGTAATGCAAAACTCAAGTATGATTTGGGGATGATGACTAAATCAGATTATGATGCATTAGTTGTTAATAGTCTAGATTTGAATATTCAATTAAGAACTGCTATTGATGGATACAATACTTTAAAAGATGAAATTCAAAAGCCTTGGACTCTATCTTCAGGTTCAAAGTAAGTAATTTAAATTATAGAATTGATATAAAATCTTACTAGAATTTCATTAAAAGTAGCTGTTACACTAAACAGAGATCACCTTGTTTAATGTGACAGTTATTTTTTTATTTTTTTGCAACACTTTACTAATTTGAATTGTATTATAATTAGATAAATTTAAAATCTTAAAAAATATTATTAGAAATAATATTAAAATTTAAGGTTGATTTAAGTTTAGATTGAATATTTTTTAGTATAATTAAATAGTAAATTTTGTAAAATGAATATATTATACAGAATTTATGGATGCTTATTTAATAAACTACAATTTCAAAGATAAAAATAATTAGTAATTATAAGGTAGGGATGATAATGAATAGGAAAAGTATTAAAAAAATAATATCATTTGCTTTAGCGTTTAGTTTGGTAACTACTGCAGCACCAAATGTTTTGAATTTAGGGATAAAAACAGCATATGCAGCAGATTCTTCAGGATATATTACTGATGTGAAATTAGAAACTAATAAAGATGATAATGTATATGTATATTCAAAAAGCAGTTATAATAGCAAGTATAAGTTGAGTAAAATAGATGGAAAAGCTCCTACAACTTTATATGCTAAGGTCAATAGTAATGTTAGCAAAATTAAAGTTACTGATATTGATCTAGGAACCGATTGTGATAAAGTAAAAATATACAAAAGTGATACTGAAATTGATCAAGATGAGTATGTTAAAATTTCAGGAAATATGACTCTTAAACTTAAAGCATATAAAGGGTCTGATCTTAAAGAAACATATAACCTAAAGATAGAACAAGAAGATAGTGATAATAATGACAACAATAATGATGATATTTATTTAGATGAATTAACTTTATCATATAATAATGATGATATTGATTTTAATTTTGATAAGAAGAAATCATCATTTGATATAACTGTTAAAAATAAAGTAGATCGTGTTAAAGTACGTGCAAAACCAACTGATTCAGATTACACTGTTAGAATTAATGGAGATAAAGTAGATGATGACAGCGATGATTGGACAGATAAGGTTTCATTATCGGAAGGTAAAAATACGATTGATGTAAAGATTAAAGATGATGATAGTAATGAAAGAGAATATACTTTAAATATTACTAGAGAGTCTAGTACAAGTAATACAAACTCATCATCAACTACAAGTAGTACAAGCGGTCTTAATACATCACTAGGTGAAGGTTGGCAGCAAATAGGAGCAGACTGGTTCTATATAGGACCAGATGGGTCAAAGCAAACTGGATGGCAAAACATAGGTGGTAGATGGTACTACATGAATGAAAATGGAGTTATGCAGGTAGGCTGGATAAAGAGCTCCGCTAATGGGAAATCATATTATTTAAACCCATTATCTAATGGCTTTAAAGGAGCTTTACTTCAAGTTAAATAAGATTATATATAGATATCCAATGCAAGAATTATACTTATGCAACAATTACCGAAATCAGATACATTTATCTTCCACAGGACTAGTGAAATTTTCGCTGAAAGGTTCTAAATGGCGGCTTGTCGTCATTTCAGTGTGTTCCAGATGTAAAATCTGGACAAACTGTAAATAAAACAAGCCCCCATTAAGAACCATCATCAGCTCAATTTCACATGCCTGCTTCCAGAAAAATGTATCTAATTTCTAGTGTAGTGTTACTATTATAATTTCTCAATCATACATGTATATTCCACTTATAAGCTTGATTATTAAATTGGATATCTATATGATTAAAAATTACAAAAAAAGAAGATTCAAAGCTATGCTAAGTTTTGAGTCTTCTTTTTTGTGCAATACTTCAAAAAATAATCTTACTATTTTAATAACGTAGTTAAGTCGATGAAAGTATTAAATTTTACTTTATCTAAAATAAAAAAATTTTCATTGTTATTAAAACAAACTATAATATTTTTTATGAAGTAATCTATTATCTAATATTATCTAACTCCTTCAGAAAAATACAAAGCCTTAATATCATAGAATATACAACTAAAATAATTAGTAAATATAACAATCTGTACCTTTTTAGTGTATAATCAAAATATAACAATTATGAAAAAAGAAAAGTTATTGATAATAAGATATGACATTAAGAGGGGGATGAGAAAACATGATAAGTATAACTAAGCTTTTATGTGATTCTAATAACTATGGAGATAGTTTAAGGTATGTGGAAGGAGCTTCATTAGAGAAGTATGGAGTAAGCCCAGGAAGAGGACCAGTAGTTGCTTGGAATTGTACAAAGACTTGTAATTTGAAATGTAAGCATTGTTATGCAAGTTCAGACAGTAAGATATATGAAGGTGAATTAACTTTAGAGGAATCAAAGAAATTTATTGATGATTTAAAAGAATTTAATGTACCAGCATTGTTGTTTTCAGGTGGAGAACCTTTAATGAAGGAAAATATTCTTGATATTATTGAACATGCAAGTAATAGAAAAATAAGAAGCACCATATCAACTAATGGTACTCTTTTAGATAAAGATATTTGTAAAGATTTAAAGAAAATAAATTTAGGTTATGTAGGTGTGAGTCTTGATGGTATTGGCTCAAATCATGATAAATTTAGAGGAGTCAATGGAGCATTTGAAAGTTCTTTAAGAGGAATTAGAAATTGTATTGAAGTAGGACAAAAAGTAGGGCTTAGATTTACCATAAATAAAAATAATTATAAGGAATTAGAAGATATATTTAGATTAATAAAAGAAGAAAAAATCCCTAGGGTATGTTTTTATCATTTGGTTTATTCAGGAAGAGGAAGCAAGATGGTGGAAGAAGATATTTCAAAGGAAGAAACAAGAGAGGTTTTGGATTTAATTATAAGTAAGGCTATAGAGTTTGGACCAAGTGTTGAGATTCTTACTGTAGATAATCATGCAGATGCAGTGTATACATATTTGAGCTCCTTAGAAAAATATAAAGATAAAAGTGAGAATATATTAAGACTCTTAAAAACAAATGGTGGAAATAGGTCAGGAATGGCTTTCGCTAATGTAGATTTTTATGGGAATGTTCATCCAGATCAATTTACCTGGCAGTATACTTTTGGAAATGTTAAAGAAGAGAAGTTTGGGGAGATATGGAGAAATTCAAATAATGAAATACTTAATGGACTAAGAAATAGAAAGGAATTACTAAAAGGAAGATGTTCTAATTGTAAGTGGCTAAATGTTTGTAATGGAAATTTTAGAACAAGGGCAGAAGCTGTACATAATGATTTTTGGGCAGAAGATCCTGCATGTTATCTTACAGATGAAGAAATTCATTCTGGCTGCTAATATATGATTAATGATTTTTGATTAAGAGAAGCTTGAGTAAAGGTGAGTGAGAAAAATGATAATATCGTGGAATACTACAAATAAATGTAATTTGAAATGCAGCCATTGCTATAGAGATTCAGGTAAGGAGAGTCAAGGAGAATTAACTACAGAAGAGGCAAAAAAACTTATAGATGAAATTGCAAAAGCTAATTTTAAAATAATGATTTTCTCAGGTGGAGAGCCATTAATGAGAGAAGATATTTTTGAGTTAATAAGTCATGCAGCTAAGGCTGGACTTCGCCCTGTACTTGGAACCAACGGAACTCTAATAACAATCGAAATGGCACAAAAGCTGAAAGATTCAGGAATTTCTGCAATAGGAATAAGTCTAGATAGTCTAAGTTCGGAAAAACATAATCATTTTAGAGGGAGCGATTCAGCATTTAAAGACACTATTTATGCTATGAAAAATTGTAGAGATTTAGGAATTAGATTTCAAGTACATACAACAGTTATGGATTGGAATAAAGATGAGATAACAAGTCTAACAGATTTTTCAGTTGCAATGGGTGCAGCAGCTCATCACATATTCTTCCTTGTTCCTACAGGAAGAGGAAAAAATATAGAAGATGAACTATTAACTTCAAAAGAATATGAAGAATTATTAACAGCAATAATGAAAAAGCAAAAGGAAGTAGATATAGAAATTAAACCAACCTGTGCACCTCAATTTGTAAGAATTGCTGAAAAACTTGGGATGGATATTAGATTTAAAAGAGGATGTATAGCAGGATTGCATTATTGTATTATTAATCCAAGAGGGGATGTCCAAGCTTGTGCTTATTTACCAGAAGTAGCTGGTAATGTTAAAGAAGTGCCTTTTGATGAAATATGGAAGAGCAATGAGCTGTTTAATAATCTAAGAACTCAAGATTATAAAGGAATTTGCAATAGTTGTAAAGCTAAAAAGAATTGTGGAGGCTGCAGAGCAAGAGCAGCATATTATAACGACGGTGACTATATGTCTTCAGATAGAATATGTATTTTTAACAATTAAAATTCATTTATGGTATGGAGGATTTCTATGGATACAATAGATAAAAAATTACTTAATCTTATGCAAAATGAAATTCCAATAGATAAAAGGCCATTTAAATTATTAGGAGAAAAATTATTACTTACAGAAAATGAAGTTTTAGAGCGTGTAAATAATTTGAAAAATCAGGGGATTATAAGACGAATAGGCGGGATTTTTAATTCTAGAAAAATAGGATATACAAGTACCTTATGTGCAGCTAAAGTACCTGAAAATAGAATTGATGAAGTAGCAGCTTGTATAAATGATTATTATGAAGTAACCCATAATTATTTAAGAGAAGATGAATATAACATGTGGTTTACAATAATAACAAATTCAAATGAAAATCTAAATAATATTTTACAAGAAATAAAAGAAAAAACGGCTTTAGATCAAATAATAAGTTTGCCATCTGTTAAATTATTTAAAGTAAAAGTTGCTTTGAATTTTCAAGGAGATGATAATAATGCTTAATAATTTAGATAAGAAAATAATACGAAGATTACAAGAAGATATTTCAATTACAGCAGATCCATATAGAGAAATGGCAACAGAACTTGATATAAATGAAGATGAACTATTAAGCAAAATGAAAACTTATAGTGATAGTGGCATTTTAAAGAGAATAGGAGCTATAATTTACCATAGAAAAGCAGGTTTTAAGGCTAATGCTATGGTAGTGTGGAAGGTCAGTGGTGAGGATTTAGATAGAATCGGAAAATATATGGCATCTATTTCTGAAGTAAGTCACTGTTATGAGAGAAAACCCTTTGAAGCATGGGACTATAATTTATATACAATGATTCACGAAAAGGATAGGGAAAGCTGTAATAGAATTATAGAAAAAATAGCTGATAATATCGGTGTGAAAAATTATAAGGTTTTATATAGTACTAGGGAATTGAAGAAGACTAGTATGAAATATTTTATGAATTTTAATTAATGGTGTTTATTGGTTAATAAAATAAATAAGGCTCAAGATAATATTTTTGCATTATCTTGAGCTGTTACATTTATTTTAAAAATTCAGAGTAATAATATTTTATAAACAGCTTATATTTCACCTTTTTTTTCAATTTCATCATTATCAGAATTCATGTTAGAATATTTTGATAATGTAGGTATCCTTTCTGTGGAGTCGGAAAGACTACTTTTATTTTCAGAATTTTGTTTTATATTTCTAGCATAAGAAGATGGATTTGTTTCTGAGGAATGGAGATCAGTTAACTTTTCTGTATCATAATCTCCAGGGGTTGGATTGTAAGGTGTCCTTTCTTTGGTCACTATGATCACTCCTAACAAAATAATTTCGCTAACTTACAATTGTTGATTGAAAATTGTAGTATATTATTAGTCTTTCAAGAAATTAGCTATTAATACATAGGAATAAAAATATTGACCTATTATTTTAAATATGATATTATTTCTCATAATGAGATAGTGTGTAACTGACAGGTAGGCATTAACTATACGTGAATATTTTAGGATGTTTATGTTGGTTGATGCTTTTTTGCGCGCGAAAGGCAGAAAAAACACCCTAAGTTAAAGAAACCTAATAAAGTAAAAAGGAGAAAACAATGAAAGAGAAGATTTTTGGTGTTTTGCAACGTGTAGGAAGAGCATTTATGCTTCCAATCGCGATTTTACCAGTGGCAGGTCTTTTTTTAGGAATTGGTGGGTCGTTTACAAATAGTACAATGCTTGATGCCTATGGACTTACTGAGTTAATAGGTCCTGGTACAATTATTAATGCCCTTCTTTTAGTAATGAATGATGCAGGAAATATAGTATTCAATAACTTATCTTTAATATTTGCAATAGGCGTTGCAATTGGTATGTCTAAAAAAGAAAAAGAAGTTGCAGCTTTAGCTGCTGGTATTGCATTTCTCATAATGCATGCGTCACTTGGTGCTATGATTAAAATTCATGGTGGTTCTGAGGCAATGTTAACTGGGGCAACAGTATCAGTACTGGGTATTACTTCATTACAAATGGGTGTTTTTGGTGGTATTATTGTAGGGCTTGGAACTGCTGTATTACATAACAAGTATTATAAAATTAAATTTCCACAAGTATTATCATTCTTTGGTGGAACAAGGTTTGTACCTATTATTAGTTCTATAGTTTATTTAATTGTCGGAATTTTAATGTTTTATATTTGGCCACCAGTTCAAGGTTGTATTTATAAAGTTGGAAGTATAGTACTTGCATCAGGCTATGCTGGAACTTGGGTTTATGGGTTAATGGAACGTTTATTAATACCTTTTGGACTTCATCATGTATTCTATTTACCATTCTGGCAAACAGCAGTTGGTGGGACAGCAGAAGTTGGTGGTAAAGTTATTGAAGGTGCGCAAAATATATTCTTTGCAGAGCTTGGAACTCCAGGAATAACACACTTCAGCGTTTCAGCAACAAGATTTATGTCGGGTAAGTTCCCACTAATGATATTTGGTTTGCCTGGGGCAGCACTTGCAATGTATCAATGTGCTAAACCAGAAAAGAGAAAAGTAGTTGGTGGATTGTTATTATCAGCAGCTTTAACTTCAATGCTTACTGGGATTACAGAACCAATTGAATTTACATTCTTATTTGTTGCACCAGCATTATATGGAATTCATTGTATATTTGCAGGAGCTGCATATATGTTAATGCACATGTGTGGTGTTGGCGTAGGCATGACATTTTCAGGTGGATTTATTGATTTGTTTTTATTTGGTATATTACAAGGAAATGCTAAAACAAGTTGGATATGGGTTGTTATTGTAGGGGTTGGATATTTTGTGGTATACTATGTATTGTTTACATTTCTAATTAAGAAATTTGATTTAAAAACTCCAGGTCGTGAGGATGCTGAGGAAGTTAAATTGTATACAAGAAGCGATGTAAATGCTAAGAAAAATTCTCAAAGTGAAAATGTTGAAGATGTATTTTCAGCCATGGTTTGCAGAGCACTTGGTGGAAAAAAGAACATTTCAGATATTGATTGTTGTGCTACTAGATTACGTTGCACAGTACATAAATCTGAATTGGTTGATGTGGCATTATTAAAACAAACTGGCGCATCAGGGGTAGTTCATAAAGGTACAGGGGTTCAGATTATATATGGACCAATGGTAACTGTTATTAAATCAAATTTAGAGGAGTATTTAATTACAGCTCCAAATGAAGAAGTTATAATGGATACAGTATTAGAAAAAGAAAAAGCTGATGAAAAAGAAATTCAAGGAAAAATTATTAATACAATAATATTAAATAGTCCATTAACAGGTGAAGCTAAAGATTTATCTGAGGCACCGGATGAAGCTTTTGCAAGCAAAATGATGGGAGATGGAGCAGTAGTTATTCCAAGTGAGGGTATAGTTGTAGCGCCAGCAGATGGGATGATAAGTTTTGTATTCCCTTCAAAGCATGCAGTTGGAGTAACCGTAGCTGATGGAATTGAATTACTTATACACATTGGAATAGATACAGTAAGACTTGATGGTAAAGGCTTTCAAACTTTTGTAAAAGATGGTGATAAAGTAAAAGCTGGTGACAAGTTATTAAGCTTTGACTTAGAATTTATAAAAAACAATGCGCCATCAATTATATCACCATGTATTTGTACTACATTAAGCAGAAAGCAAAAAGTACGGTTATTAAAAACTGGTGAAGTAAAAATGGGAGAAGCTTTAATTGCAGTTGATATATTAGAATAAAATATATAAGGAGGAGGCATAAGATGTTCAGAGTGATAAAAGCACTAAATAATAATGGTGTGCTTGCAATCAACATGGATACTAATAAAGAATACATTTTGCTTGGAAAAGGCATAGGTTTTGGTAAAAAAGTAAATGAACGTATGGAAGCACCTGATAATTCAAGTATATATCTTTTGCAGCAACAAACAGAGAGAGGCCCATTAAAAGATTTAATTAATGATATAGAGTCTGAGTTCTTAGAAATTGCAAGTTCAATCATTTTAGAAGCAGAAAAGAAATTTAAAAAGATTGATGCTAACATTTTATTTCCTCTTGCTGATCATATTTCATTTGCGGTAAAAAGAATAATAAATAAAGAAGAAATTAGTAATCCATTCACACAAGATATTAAAGCACTATTTCCAGAAGAATATGAGGTGGCCGACAAAGGGAAAGATATTATAAAAGATCTAGTAGGTGTAGAGATAAATGAAGATGAGATAGGGTATATAGCAATCCATATTCATTCAAGTTTAGGCAACGAGAAAGTGTCGCAGGCAATGGAAATAGCAATTCTTGTTAGATCATGTATCACATCCATAGAAGATAGTATTGGAAAGAAGATTGATATTGAATCCTTATCTTATAATCGTCTTATGAGTCATATTAAATACATGGCTGCAAGAATATTAAAAGGTGAAGAAATAAAGCTTGATATGAATGACTATATAAGTGAAAGATTCCCAAGATCATTTGCAATAGCAGAAGGAATATGTAAGAAATTAGGCAGTGGATTAAAAAAAGATTTTAAAGCTGTAGAGATTGGTTATCTTGCTATGCATATTGAAAGAGTATTTTCTGATGAATCAGAGTAATAGGGCTTTATTTGATTAAAATTAGACGAATAACTTCTATTAAATACTTCTGTATAAAATAAGTGAAGGTATAAATTATAACAATAATAGGACTCACAATGATGTAGCAATACATTAATGTGAGTTTAATTTTTGAAAAAGCAACTATTAGTTGACAAGATTGTTATATTTGCTTGATAGAAATATGATAATATTCAAAGTATACTCATAATGGGGGTGGATAAAAGATGAGTTTTCAAGAACAGTTACAAATACTTAGAAAAGCAAAAGGATTATCACAAGAAAAATTAGCAGAATTCTTAGGGATATCAAGACAAGCAGTGGCAAAATGGGAAGTTGGACACTCTTATCCAGATATTGCAAACTTAATTTTACTGAGTGAATTTTTTAAAGTAAGTATTGATAAATTGGTTAATGATTATGAAGAAAATTGCCGATTATGTATAAAGGAAAATAAAGAGAAGCCAATAAATGAAGAAATAATTACCTTTTTATGTAAAGCTAAAAAGGCAACATATGCAGGAAAAGGTCCAGAAATCAGACCGTCTAGGCCAAATTCACATGATTTAGAATATTTAGAAGGAAGCTTAAAATATATAGATACATATTTAGGTGGAGAACAATTCGCAGGTGAAGAAGCTTTATGGAAAGATGAAATTCCATTTTGGTCAATGAATTATATGGGGAGGGTTTTGGATGAGAGATTCTCAGGGAGTTTTTTGAAGGAAGCTTTAAGCTTAGTTTCTAAAGAAAATCCATACAGGGGACCTATTATTTATCAAAACGGACAATATAAGTATCATTGTATTATAAATGGTGAATTTGAATGGTTTCAAGGATATGAAGAAATCTATTTTGAAGATACTAAGGTATATGAATGCTTTTTTCACGGTGGAGAAATCAAATGAGGCATGGAAAATTAATGATGAGTGAAGAATAATCTTGAGTGGGATTATTCTTCACTCATCATTAGTTGTTTTTAATTTTGTACAGATATTTTATTAGCATCAAAAAATAAAACTTAATTATAAAATTATAGTATTTCTAATATTTCAACTGTGTATTTTTCACCTGGAGCATTGACTTCGGCAATATCTCCAACTTTTTTCCCAGATAGAGCTTTTCCTAAATCAGATTCTATGCTTATTAGCATATTTTCAGGATCTAAATCCATAGTTGTTACTAGACTTATAATAGCTTCATCACCATCTTCTACAAATCTAATTTTAGCCTTGCTGTTAATGCCAAGGACTGATGTATCTAAATCTGTATCATCAATTACGGTTGCTGTTGAAATCATAGTTAATAAATATTGAATTCTATTATCATTTTCCCTGTAGTTTCTACAGGCCTCTTTATATTCAGCATTTTCAGATCTATCACCATGTGCTGCAGCTACCAATTTTTCTTTTGCAATTTCAGCTCTTTTTACAGTCATTCTATAATCTAACTCTTCTCTTAGCTTTTTAATATTTTCTTCAGTTAGAACATTATTCATAAAAAACTAAACCTCCCTAAAAATACATTATGTTAATATTATATAATATTAAAGAAAAAATGAAAGTGATTTTAATATTATATACAGTAAAACTAATTCTCTAAAGCTTAAAGATTTCAATAGGAAATCAATATTGATTATAAATTGACAATTGTAATATATATACAGAAAGTAAGAATAATATGTTCAATTCTTGACAGAAAAGCCTCTTAGCATTACAATTAATTTATTATTGCAGATTCATTTTTGTAAATCAAAGGGAGCTATTAACAGATTATTTGTCTCTTATATCCATAAGAGACTTTTTTGATTTTTAGTATCTTCAAAAACAAATAAAGATTGTAATGTATTTTTTGAGAATACTTAAATATTAATAATTTTAGGAGGTTTCAATGAAAAATTTAGTTATCCAATTAACCGAATTAGTTCAAGCTAAATTTGAAAGCTTAGGTTATGATAAGGAATATGGTAAGGTAGAAATATCAAACAGACCTGACTTATGTCAATATCAATGTAACGGTGCATTAAAAGCAGCAAAGGTTTATAAGAAAGCACCAATAGCAATAGCGAATGAAGTTGCAGAAGTCTTAAAACAAGAAGAAGTTTTTGCAGATATTACTGCTGTTGCACCTGGTTTTATTAACATAAATATAAAAGATGGCTTCTTAACTAACTACATAAACGATATCTACAAAGATGAGAAGTTTGGATGTACAGTTGCTGAAAAACCTATGACTATAGTAGTGGATTACGGCGGAGCTAATATTGCTAAACCATTACACGTTGGACATTTACGTTCGGCTATCATTGGGGAATCAATAAAGAGAATTGGAAGATATTTAGGTCACTCAGTAATAGGCGATGTTCATTTAGGAGACTGGGGCCTTCAAATAGGTATGGTTATTACAGAAGTTCAAAGAAGACATCCAGAGCTTCCATATTTTGATGAAAACTTTACTGGAGAATATCCAGAAGTGGCACCATTTACAATTGATGAGCTTGAGGATATTTATCCAGCTGCAAGTAAGCTTGCGAAGAGTGATGAAGAAGCAATGGCTTTAGCTAAAAAGGCGACAGCAGAACTTCAAGAAGGAAAAAAAGGGTATATAGCTCTTTGGAAGCATATAATTAATGTTTCAGTTTCTGATTTAAAAAGGAATTATGCAGCTCTTAACGTTGAGTTTGATTTATGGAAGGGTGAAAGTGATGCAAACCCTTATATAGAAGATATGATCAAATATTTCAACGATAATAATTATACTCATGTAAGTGAAGGTGCTCTTGTAATAGAAGTAGAAGAGGAAACAGACAAGAAACCAATGCCTCCAATTATAATACAAAAGTCAGATGGGGCATCACTTTATGGAACAACTGATTTAGCAACTATAATTGAAAGAGTTAGAGATTATAATCCAAAGGAAATTATATATGTAGTTGATAAGCGTCAAGGCTTACATTTTGAACAGGTTTTCAGATGTGCTAGAAAGACTAAAATTGTATCTGATGAATTAAACTTTGAATTTGTTGGATTTGGAACTATGAATGGTAAAGACGGAAAGCCTTTTAAAACAAGAGAAGGTGGAGTTATGAGACTTCAAGATCTTATTTCTATAATAAAAGGTAATGTTAAAGAAAGACTTAATGATAATAATAGAATATCAGCAGATGAAGTTGATGAGATAGCAAGAATAGTTGGTTTATCAGCTTTAAAATATGGAGATTTATCAAATATACCTACAAAGGATTATATTTTTGATATTGATAAATTTTCTTCTTTTGAAGGAAATACAGGACCATATATTTTATATACTGCAGTTAGAATTAAATCTATTCTTAATAAGGCTAAGGAAGAACTTGGAGATTTTGCAAGTGAAATTAAGGTTCCCTCTACTGATGTAGAAAGAGATTTAATGCTTGCATTTGTAAGATTTAATTCTGTTGTTGAAAGCACATTTAAGGATAAATCACCTAATAGATTATGTGAATTTATTTATGAAATATCAAATTTATTCAATAGATTCTATCATGAAAATAGAATATTAACAGAAGAAGATAAAGAAAAGAAGGTTTCCTGGCTTAACCTATTAGCCTTAACTGTAAATATTTTAGAAACTGCATTAGACTTATTAGGTATGGAAGTTCCTGATAAAATGTAATAACATTAAAGATAATTTTATGAAATTATTACCCCTAAATATTATTAAATATTAATAATACTTAGGGTTTTTTTAATATATTTTAAGGAGATTAAAGATAATAATGGTAATGTAATAAAAAAGTTTCATAATTGGTAAATGAGGAAATATAGGTATATAATTTTAGTAGAGACAAATAAATTTATATTATGACAAAGGAGTTTGATTCCATATGTTATTTCTATTTTCTGTATCAACATTGTTAAGTTACATATTTTTGTTATTATTTCTAATTAGAGTATTAATAAATAGGAAAAATATAGACTTTAAACATAATAAATTTTGTTGGCAAGTAATTATGAGCCTGGTGATCTTAAGTATTGTACCGATGGCAAACTCGTTTCTAGCAGTTTTCAGCATTTATTTTTCACTTTTAATGGGACATGATAATTTTATAGAACTTATGAACAGATAGTTTTAGAGAAATCTAAGGCTTTTTTTTATTCTTTATTAATTTATAATGCAGTAAAATCTGTGGGTAATATATGAAAAAGCTATTTAAATAAGCTGTGTATAAAAAAAGAATAAAAAACAAATCATATTCGCCTGCCAAGTTTTTCTCACATACGTTCGAAAAGGCAGATGCGTAAAAAAAATCTCCGGCTCCACAGTCGCCTGCGATTTTTTTATTGCATGAAATTATAAATTGGAAAAATAACTTGATAGGATTTGACAGTCCTGATTTTTAATATATTAAAATCAACCTTTCGGTTGAATACAACTACTAGGACTAGAGAGTAATATAGTTTTAAGAGGTGAGATTAATGGAAACAATATTAGAAGTAAAAAATTTAATAAAATATTATAAGGAGAATAAGGCTGTTAACGGATTAGAGTTCAATTTGTTTAAAGGAGAGATACTAGGATTTTTAGGACCTAATGGGGCAGGAAAAAGTACAACAATAAATATTCTTTCTACCATATTAAAGCATGATGATGGCGAAATAAAATTCTTTGGAAGCGACATAAAGGATAATAAAAGGTGGATAAAAGCTCAGCTAGGCATAGTGCCGCAGGAACTTGCCATATTTGAAGAGATATCTGCATATAAAAATATTGAATTTTTTACATCCTTGTATGGGTTGAGAGGAAAAGAACTTAAAGATGCTGTATTAGAAGCTTTAAGGATGGTTGGGCTAGAGGATAAAAAGAATAGCAAGCCAATAACCTTTTCAGGAGGGATGAAGAGGAGACTTAATATTGCTTGTGCAATAGCTCATAAGCCAAAGATATTAATATTAGATGAGCCTACTGTAGGAATTGATCCGCAATCAAGAAATCACATATTAGAATCAATTAAAAAACTAAGAGATACTGGTACTACAATAATTTATACAACTCATTATATGGAAGAGGTTGAGGAGATAGCCGATAGAGTAGTAATAATGGACAAAGGAAAAAAGATAGCAGAAGGTACAATACCAGAACTGATGGAAAGTTATAGAAACACAAGAGTTTATAAAATATCAATATCGTCTATGAAAAATGATAATATGAAGTTTGATTTTTTATATGAAATAGAAGGAATTCAAAAAGTTGAACTTACAGAGAATTGTTTTAGTATAACAACTATTAAGGAAATAGAAAATCTTGATAAGATTATTTTAGGCTTAATTGAAAGGAATATAAAAATAAGCCATATAACAAGCGAAGAAGGAAACTTAGAAATGGTATTTCTAAAGCTTACAGGAAGAAACTTAAGGGATTAGAGGTGAATAAAATGGTTTTTTGGAAGCTTATTAAGCAAGATTTTAAAAATTTAATTACAACGCCTGTTGTTGTAATGGCATGTGTTATTTATCCTTGGCTTTTATTGGGGTTATTTGGCTTCGTATTTTCAAGTCTTTATGGAGGAGAGGGAATTACTTCCTATGATTATTATGGCGTTACTATGATGATATATATAATAATTATGTCTATTACAATAACTCCAAACACTTTTTTGGAAAAGAAGTTAAGGCAGGGAAATATAAGGATAGCTTATGCACCAGTTTCAAAAATATCTATTTACATGTCTAAGATACTAAGTTCATATTTATTTATGATAATAACAGTTTCTATAAATATGTCATTGATGAATTATTTTGGACTAGTAAATTTTGGTGGAAGTAATTTTGTATATATACTAGGATTGTTTTGGGTATTTTTGCTGTTTACAGTTACAATTGGAGGTGCAGTATGTATGATTATAAAGGAAGAGGAGCTTACTAATATGATACTTTCAGATATAGGAGCTGTTTTATCACTACTTTCTGGAATGTTTTTTCCTGTAGATAGTTTAGGAAAAGTTATTAGTAAAGTTTCAAACTTATCACCTATAAAGTGGATATTAGATTCGAGTTTTAATGTAATATATGATAATAATTTTGAAAACTATAATGCAATTATTTTAGGATTAATTTTTCTCTCTATAATATGTCTGATTGTTGTGCATATTAATTATAAACCAGAAGACTATATCGGTTAGAGGATGATTGAATTGAAAGACCAGAAGTCATAAACGGAAGATAGAACTAATTATTCTGAAAGATAAGGAGAATTTATATGATAAATGTTATAAAAGGAATTTTATATAGAATGATAAATAGTAAAACCTATTTGATAATGCCTATTATTATAACACCAATAGTTATAACAGCTGCTATATATTTTTCAAGTAGCTTTGTTGAAAGAGCAAATATTGGAGTGGTTAGAAATGATAATATTAATTTTAACAGTGCTGAGGCTAATATCACACAACTTGAAAATAAAGTGCCTCTTTCGGATTTGGTAAAAAACAAGTATGATGCTGTTATATATTATGAAGATGGGAAAGTGCAGGTAGATACTGTTAAAGGAAATGATTTTAAAAGCAAGTTATTGAAAATAGCTAATGGAGAAAATGTTGAAATTAAAGATGGTGAAAAGAGAGGTGTGGCTGCTAATATAGTTGGATATATAACTATGTTTATAATATTATTAGGAGTAATGCTTTATAGATTTTACTTTGATGAAAAAAAGGGGATATCAAAAAGAGTTATAAGTGCTGATATATCTTATGAACAGTATATATTAAGCCATTTTGTTTCAGTCTTTATTATGATTTTTGTCCCAACGGTAATAGTAGTAACAATAGCAAAAGAAGTGCTGAAATTAGATACAAATGTTACTGTATTTGAATTGGATTTTATAGTGTTGGAATTAGCTTTATTAGCTTCGGCTTTTGGATTACTAATTTCTTCAATTGTAAAAGAAGAAGAAAGTGCAAGTATGTTAGGAGTTATGATTAATATAATAACAACTTTGCTTGCAGGAAGCTTCTTTACTATTTCTAATAATACTTTAATAAATATAATTAGTGATATAATGCCACAAAAGCATATTTTGAATTTTACAATTGCACTAGAAAACGGAAAGACAAATTATATTGATATAATTAATGTTATTTTTGTTTGTATAATAATGATAATTCTTTCATATTTAATAAATAAAATTAAGCTTAGAAAAGCCAATATATGCTAAAATATATACAACAAAATAAGTTATTAGGGTGATTTAAATGAAAAATATTCTTCATACAAGACTAATAAGACCAAAAAGTAAAAATATGCTTCATAGAAATAAAAATATACAAGACAAGCTTCTTAACATTAAAGAAAATAAGCTGGCAGTTGTAAAAGGTGGAGCTGCTGTTGGCAAAAGTACACTTATTTCTAATTACATTGAAGATAAAGCTAATTATATGTGGCTTTCATTAGATGAAAACAGTGATGATTTAACTTACTTTTGGACTTATGTTTTACATGGATTAAGAGATAATATTGAAGATTTGAATTTTTACATTGATATGATAAATCCATTAGTAAAAAGAGAGGATATTTTTGAATTGATATCATCCTTAATTAACGAGCTTATAAATAAAGACACGCTATTTATAGTATTAGATGATTTTCACTATATAGAAGATCAATTTCTACTTGAAACTATTGAATATTTTGTAGCAAATTCTTCAGAAAATGTACATTTTATCTTGATTTCAAGATATGATGTTAAACTTTATATAGGAAATATTCTTATGAAAGGTGGAATAGTTACAGTAGGTTCAGCAGATTTTAATTTGTCTTTAATAGAAACAGAGGAATTTATAAAAAATAATACTGATAAAATCATTGATGAGGCGATAATTAAAGAAATCTATTCAATTACGGAGGGCTGGGTAGGAGCAATTAAGCTTTTGTTAACTGTATTAGGAAATAATAAAACTATAAAAAATATACCGCGTGGAAATAAATTATTTATTGATTATATGAATAATGAAATTATAGGGAGTTTGTCACAAGATGAAATTGATTTTTTGGTTAAAACTTCGCCCTTAAACTATGTGAATCCTGATATTTATAAAGATATTGATAATAAGGATGGCTTTAAAATAATAAAGAATTTAATAGAAAAAAATATGTTGATAATTACAATCGATGAAGAAAAAAAGATATATAGATATCATAATATCTTAAGGCAGCATCTTGTAGAACTTTTTGATAAATATGAAGAAAGCGTCAAAAATGATATTATAGATAAGCTTACAGCTTCATTAATTAAAGAGAATAATTATGATGAAGTTATAAGGATTTATATAAATTATAATAGATATAATAGTGCATTAAAAATACTAGAAGAAAATGCACATAACATTGTATCAACAAAAGTATTAAATGAATTTCCATTAGAATATTATAATGGAAGCGCAGATTTAACGCTTATCTCATTATTTTTCAATTATTTAAATTTAGATTATGAGAGATGCAATACAATAATTAAATCACTTAATTATAGCAAGGAGAATAACCTTGGGAATGCGATTAAATTATTTGGTATTATATTAAATAATACTTATGTAGAAGAGAGTTGCTTTAATTTTCCTAAAGAAATTGATAAGGATTTAAATGTGCTTACTAAGACAGTTTACTATATTTTAGCGTCATGGGCATTAGGATTTGCTAATGAATACACAAAATCTTTTGAAATGATGGAACTAATTAAAGAATCAAATAAAGAATTAAATAACCGCTATGTGGATTTAATATATAAATATAATAAAGTTTCTGTGTTGGAAAGTATAGGAAAGCTAAATGAGTGTTTAAAGTACTATGAAGAATTAAATGAACACATTAATAATAAAAATTATAGGTATTGTTTTGATATAATGAGAACAGTGGGACTTCCAGGAATTTATATTAAAAAACTTATGGATAAAGAGGCAGAAGAACTTTTAATGGAAGCCCAAAAAACACTTGAAGAGTTTAAAGAAAGAGCTGCTTTTAAACCTTTAGAGGTTAACATTAATTATAATCTTGCAGAAGTAAAATATATACAAGGTAATATTGATGAGTGCGAAAAATTATTAAATAACATAGATAAAGAAAATAAAGATAACTATTCTTATATTCAAATGCTTGCACTTAAAATTAGATTGTTGTTTTTTGAAAATAGGATAAAAGCAGAAGAATATGATGAATTTGTAAAGATATTTAAGGAAAAGTATAAAAAATCAGTTTATCCAGATATTTTAAGGTTAACTTATGGGATGGTTCTGTATAAAAAAGAGAAATATAAAGAGAGTTTTGATGAGTTTAGCAATATTGTATTTGCTTGTAGAAAAAGTGGAATTGGATATTTACTTGTATATTCATTAATTTGGAGAGTAATATTATTGGATAAAATTAAATTAGAAAATTCAAGAGAATGTATAAACAGTCTGAAAGAAGCAATATATTATTCTAGGGATGAAGATATATTATTTCCTTATTATAAAACAAGAGTTTATTTAAAAGAAATAATACAAAAATTTAAAACTCAATTATTAGAAGATGCAGATAATAAAGTATTTGTAAAGAAGCTTTGTGATTTAATAGGGATAAGGGATGAAAATGAAGTTTTAAGTCCTAGAGAAATAGAAGTTCTTCAGGCTTTAATAGATGGGCTGAGTAATAAAGAAATTGGAGAAAGGCTATTTATATCTATATCAACTGTAAAAACTCATATAATAAACATATACTCCAAACTTGGAGTTAAAAATAGGGTTGAAGCAGTAAATGAAGGTAGGAAAATAATTATATAAGAAAAAAGTATAGAATTTTTTGGTGAATAAGAATAATAGAAGATGTTAAGCAATTCTATTATTCTTATATTTTTGAATAGAAACTGTAGGATAAAGTATTTTTGTGAAAAATATATGAAAAACTTGCGAAAATAGGTAGTATTGAGAGATAATATATATAGGTAATATAGTTAAAAATAAATTAGCTATAATTTTGAGGAGGTTAGAATATGAAGAAGTATGTACGTTGTAAAGTTTGTGGATTTATAATGGAAGAGGCGGAATTAAAAGATGTTTGCCCAGCTTGTGGAGTTCCCAAGACAGCCTTTGTTGAACATAAGTTTAATATTAATGAAAAAAGACAAAAGATTTTAGATTTACATTTGCATCCAATATCTGTACATTTCCCGGAAGCTATAGCTGTATTTATATTAGGATTTTTCATATTATCGTTTATATTACCAGAAGATATGAGTAATAATTTACTTACAGTAAATAAAACATTGTCTATATTTTTCCCAATAACTGTTATCTTGGCATTTATAGCTGGAATTTATGATGCAAAAGTTCGATTTAAAAAACTATCTCCACCATATTTAAAAATAAAAATATATCTAGGAATAGCTTTGTTTATAGGATCATTAATAATGCCTGGTCTTTTCATAATTGCATCTTATACAGCCGTTTCAAAGATTTTTATTTTCATTGTAGCTTTAATAAATTTAGGATTATGCGTGGTATTAGGAAAGATGGGAAGCAAACTTTTTGAGTGTGTAATGCCAGGTTAAAATAAATTTGAATCAATATCTAAGGGAAGCTAACTCTAGTTATATGAGAAGCTTCTCTTTTGCGTAATAAAGTAAACATTGCATTATAGGCATGGATAAAATATAATATAATTTGTGATTAGCTTAGTGTTACTACATTAAGCTTTTAAAATTCTGTAAAATTTAAAAAGAAGAAATTTATTATATTAAAATGAGTTGTCAGAATGGATACATAAAATAGAATGGTGTGGAAAAAATAAAATTATAATTAAAATATTACATTGAGTGAAATTGTAAAAACATACGAAAAATTTTTTGTTCTAATGATAATGATTACAATATAAATTAAGGAGGAAAAATGAAAGCGAAAGAAAAATCATCAAAAAAATTAACGTTGATACCTTTAGCATTAATGATTTTTACATCTGTATATGGATTTAACAATATTCCAAGATCATTTTATAAGATGGGGTATGCTGCGATTCCTTGGTATATATTATCAGGGATAACATTCTTTGTTCCATTTGCATTAATGGTAGCTGAAATGGGAGCCGCTTTTAAAGAAGAAAAAGGTGGAATCTATTCATGGATGGAGAAATCTATTGGACCAAGATTTGCATTTATAGGAACCTTTATGTGGTACTTTTCTTATATAACATGGATGGTTAATGTGTCATCTGGTATGTGGGTTCCAGTATCAAATGCTATATTTGGAGAAGATACAACACAAAGCTGGAGTATATTAGGACTTCAGGGACCACAAGTATTAGGAGTTTTGGGAATTATATGGATAATAACAGTGACATATACATCTACTAAAGGTCTTGAAAAGATAAAGAAGGTAACTTCATTAGGTGGAACAGCAGTTTTGTTGTTGAATGTATTTTTGTGGATTGGCGCAATATGCGTATTTTTAGGAAATGGTGGACAATTGGCTGAACCAATTAAAGGTATTAGTTCATTTACACAAACACCAAATCCCAAATATTCAGGAGATATAATTGCTTCTTTAGCATTTGTGGTTTATGCTTTATTTGCATATGGAGGAATAGAAGCAGTTGGAGGATTAGTTGATGAAACTGAGAATGCTGAAAGGACTTTTCCAAAGGGGATACTAATATCATCAGCTATAATTTCGATTGGTTATTCTTTAGGAATATTATTGGTTGGAGTATTCACAAACTGGTCGACTGTAATGGGAATTAAAAACGTTAATTTAGGTAATGCGAGTTATATAGTTATGTCTAATTTAGGATATTCACTTGGTTCTGCGTTTGGGGCAAGTGAAGCTACAGCTGTAGCGTTAGGTCATGGTGTTGCAAGATTTGTTGGACTTTCAATGTTCTTGGCACTATCTGGGGCATTTTTTACACTAATGTATTCACCATTAAAGCAGATAATAGAAGGAACTCCAGCTAAACTATGGCCAGGGAAAATTGGAGAAACTAAAAATGGGTTGCCAATTAATGCAATGTGGATTCAAGCAACAATAGTTTGTATAGTAATAGCATTAGTTGCGTTTGGAGGAAACTCAATGGCAGCTTTCTTCAATATACTTGTATCAATGACCAATGTTGCAATGACACTTCCATATATGTTTATAGCAGCTGCATTTCCTTATTTTAAGAAGAAAAGTGAAATAAATAAGCCTTTTGTAGTATTTAAATCTCAAGGGGTTGCTAACCTTTGGACTTGTATAGTTGTATTAACAGTAGGGCTCGCTAATTTGTTCTCAATTATACAGCCAGCATTAGAAGGTGATATGCAAACTACAATTTGGAGTGTTGTTGGCCCTGCAATTTTTTCAATTATTGCATTGATAATGTATTGGAATTATGAAAATAAAACTAAAAAAGATATCTAGATTAGATTCGTGTAATATAGAAAAGGGATACTTTTTATGTATAAATCATTAAGTATCCTTTTTCTATTTTAAAATGTTAAGTAAAATTAATTTTATAACTCAATAATGATTATTGTAAAGTATGATATAATGATGGTAAAATATCGTAAAATTATAGGAGATAGTAAAAATGAATACAGAAATGTTAAAAAAATATGCAGAACTCGTAGTTAAAACAGGTATTAATTTACAACAAAATCAACAGTTACTTATAAATTCACCAATAGAATGTGCAGAGTTTGCTAGAATGATAGCGGAAAAAGCTTATGAAGCTGGAGCTATAAATGTAATCGTAGAATATAATGATGAGCAGCTTTCATTAATAAGATATAATAAAGCTCCGATGGAGAGTTTTGAAATGGAGCCAATATATCGTGCACTAGCAAGAGAACAACTTATAAAAGAAAAAACTGGATTAATTAGTATAGCGGCACAAGATCCAGAGCTTTTAGGAGGAGTGGATCCGAATAAAATAGCGGCTCAACTTAAAACAGCAAGTAAAACTTTGAAAAAGGTTAATGATGCTTATATGAGTAATGAAGTGCCATGGTGTGTTGTATCAATACCTACAAAAGGATGGGCTAAAAAGGTATTTCCAAATGTATCAGAGACAGAAGCTGTTGAGAAGCTATGGGAATCAATATTTAAAATCGTAAGAGTAGATAAAGAGTCACCGATTTTGGCGTGGGAAGAACATTTATCAAAATTAGAAACTAGAAAAAATTATTTGAATGAAAAAAGTTTTAAATTTCTTTATTACAAATCTGAAGGTACAGATTTAGCTGTGGAGCTTCCAAAAGGACATGAATGGTTAGCAGGAGCAGAATATACTAAAGATGGAGCTAAATTTGTAGCTAATATGCCAACTGAGGAAGTATTTACACTTCCAAAGAGAGATGGTGTAAATGGTTATGTTACTAGTAAAAAGCCATTAAATTATGGTGGTAATTTAATAGATAATTTTAAATTGACTTTTAAAGATGGAAAGATAATTGATTTTTCAGCAGAAAAGGGAGAAGAAATATTAAAGGGAATTTTGGATACTGATGAAGGCGCAAGATATCTTGGAGAAGTTGCTTTGGTTGGATATAATTCGCCGATATCAAATTCAGGATTGATATTTTATAATACATTATTTGATGAAAATGCATCTTGTCATTTTGCATTTGGTAAGGCATATCCAAGTTGCTTGAAAGATAGTGACAATATGTCGGAAGAGGAACTTTTAGAAAATGGTGTTAATGATTCATTAACACATGTTGATTTTATGGTAGGTTCAGCAGACCTTGAAATTATTGGTGAAACAGCTGATGGTGAAAAAATTCAAGTATTTAAGAATGGTGATTGGTTAATATAGGTAGTTAAAATAAGCACAATCTAATGATTAATATATAAATCATTAGATTGTGCTTAAACTTATTATAAATAGAATTAAATCTTGAATTTTTGAACTAGTTCGTGTAATTCTAATGCTAGTTCAGCTTGACTTTGAGCTGAATCTGCAACTTGAGCTACTACTTTAGTAATTTCACTGATGCTGGCTAATACTTCTTCAGAGCTTGCAGCTGATTTTTCAGCTGTGAGAGAAACACTTTCAAAGGCTTTATTGACTTGAGTTACCGTGTCATTCATATGTTTAGTGGCATTAAATATACCTATAGCCATGTGACTAACAAATTCAGCATCTTTTTCATATTGTACACCTGTATCTAGCAACAAGTTATAACTTGGTTGTACATTATTGGCAATATAATCTAATATATCTTGGCCACTTGAAGATATGGCATCAAAAGCATTTCTAACTTGAGTAACCATATTTTGAATTTGAATTACAGCTTCAGAAGATTGTTCGGCTAGCTGTCTTACTTCATCAGCTACTACTGCAAAGCCTTTTCCTTGTTCTCCTGCCCGAGCTGCTTCTATAGCTGCATTTAGTGCAAGTAAATTAGTTTGTTCAGATATACTTCCAATTGAATCAGCCATTATCTTGACTTCTTCAACAACTTTACCTTCTTCAATAGCTTTTATTATATTAAGTTTCTTTTCTTCATATATTATATTACCTTGTTTAATATTTTCAGCAGCTTTTTGTTTAATTTCAATAGCTCTTTTGTTTATTTCATCTCCAGAAGTTTTTGATTCTTCGGATTTATCTGCTAAGTCATGCGTATCTCGTGCTATTTCATCCATGGAAGCATGGACTTCTTCTGTTGTAGCACTTAAATCTTGCGCACCCTTAGCAATAGATTCAGTGGCTTCTCCAGAAGTATTCATCATTGATGATATTTCTTCGGTAGTAGCAGATAAATCTCCACTAGAAGAATTTATTTTTTCGGCGCTAATTACTATTTTAGTTATAAGTTCCTTTATGTGTTCACCAGCTTTATTTAAAGCTTTTGAAAGTCGTCCTATTTCATCGCTACTATCTATAGCTATTTTATTGGTTAAATCACCTTCACCAATTGCTTCCGCAAAATTTAAGACTTGTTTCAATTGTTTTGAAATGATGACTGATATAGATGTACCAATTATTATAGAAAGCGCTAATCCAATGATAACCACAGTTAGTATGAAATATAATGAAGAATTGTATGCATTTGAATTTTGGCTATGTGAATTGGCAGCAAGTTCTTCATTAATTTGAATTAAATCATCTAACCCTTTAAATACATTAGCTCTTGCAGTAGCTATTTCAGTAAATCTAACTTTAGATTTTTCAAAATCTTGTTGATCTGATAATTTTATAACATCATTATAGATTGATCTGAATTCTTGCAAATCCTTTTTTAACTTTTCTAAGATTGGTTTTTGTTCTTCAGTTAAAAAATTCTTTTCATAAGTATTCAAAAGTTCATCTGTTTCAGCTGAGTAATTTGAAATTTCTTTTTCCAAACCAGGATTTTGATTTTCCTTATTGGCTTGATTTGAAATTTTTAATAGATTATATCTTATCTCTAAAATATTTTGCTTAATTTTATTCATTTGTTCAATAGATAAAAGATTTTGTTGATAAACAGTATTTGAATTTTTATTCATAATTTGCATGTTTCGTATTCCGACAGAACCAACTAATGCTATTAGTAATGCAATACCTATAAAAGCAGGTATTAGTTTTTTTGACATGTTTAAGTTATTAAACCACTTCATCATAAATTCCCCCTAAAAACATTGTATTATTATTGAAAATACTGAATAAATAATAACACAAAATGATAATTACTTACTTATAATATACGCTATTAGTTAATAAATACGCAAGGTAAATAGCAATATATACCCAAAAAATCTAAAATTTCTACAAAAAACGTTACCACTTTGAGAGTTTATTATTATATTTATAAGTTTTTAACTGGATTGTTATGGGAAAAACTTAATGAAATCTAGCAAATATAAATTATGAATGTATATATGAATTAGAATTATACATATTTCTACAAAATAAATTTGAAATGAATATTTAAAAATGAAAGTAGAAATACTAAAAGGGTAATATTTATATTATTAGGAGGTGTTATTTGTGTTTGAACATAAAAAGGAGTTATTAAAGGATGTAAAGGTAGAGAGAATAAACCCTCAGTATGCAGTATTAATGCAGGAACAGTTAGGTGGAGGTAATGGAGAACTTAAAGCTGCAATGCAGTATATTTCACAAAGTTTTAGAATAAAAGATCCTGAAATAAAAGATTTATTTATGGATATTGGAGCAGAAGAACTTAGTCATATGGAAATGGTAGCGCAAACAATAAATTTACTTAATGGTCATGAAGTTGATAATCAAAAAGTTACTAGTGGAGAAATTCAAACTCATGTTCAGTGTGGATTGTCGCCCGTATTAATTAATTCTTCTGGAGAGCCATGGACAGCCAATTATGTAACAGTTACTGGAGATCTAGTTGCAGATTTATTATCTAATATAGCATCTGAACAAAGAGCGAAAGTAGTATATGAATATTTGTATCGTCAAATTCAAGATAAAGAAGTTAGAGCAACAATTGATTTCTTGTTAAATAGAGAAGAAGCACATAATGCATTGTTTAGAGAGGCATTGAATAAAGTTCAAAATACAGGCTCAAATAAAGATTTTGGGGTTACAAAAGATTCTAAACTTTATTTTGATTTATCAACACCTGGACCTTCACATAAGACACCAGATCCAACATCAGTGAAATTTGAAAGTCCAAATAAAGAAGATAGGGTTTTGGTTCATAAATAGATGATTTAGAAAAAGGTAATCTTAACATATATACTAACTAAGTAAATCATTTATAATAGTGAAAGCATCTGTACTGCAGATGCTTTTTGTTTTATAGGCAAGTAACCTAGAAATATATTAAGTTAAATAATAAATATAAATGATAAAGTTGTTACAAATTGTAATTATCTAAAGAATGAGATATAATTAAACAAAATATTATTACAATATACATAGTATTGTAAGAGTATCCTAAGAAAATAATTTGGAGGCATGAGTATGGGAAAAAAGGATTTTTCTGATCTGGAAGATCAAATTATGGATACAGTAAAAAGTGCATTTGATGCTATAGATTTTGCTAAAATTAAAAAAGAAATTGATGATAAAACTGAAGGAACAATAAACGAAATAAAAGTAAAGTTTAAAGATAAATCAGATCATATAAATGATAAAATTAAAGTTAAAATGAAAGACAAATATAGGAATATTAACACAATGAATAATTATAACGTAGCCAAAAATCAAAATGAATTACAACGATATATTGCTAGAAAACCTGTTGGACGAATATCAGGTATGCTTTACACTATATTTGGTTCAATTGGAAGTGGATTATTTGGGACGTTATCAATAATTGGATTAATATATATATTAATTATGGAAAATTATTCAACTACTTATAATGTATTTTTAACAGTTTTTATTTGTTTTTTTCTTGTGAGTTTATTTTTTTATTTAAAAGGGAGAACATTAAGAAATAGAGTGAAAAGATTCAAAAAATATGTAACTTGTCTTGAAGAAAAAAAATATTGTAGCACAGAGGAATTAGCTGTATCAATTGAAAGGAAAAATAAATTTGTTATAAAAGACTTAAAGAAAATGGTTGAATTAAATATGTTTCCAGAAGGTAGGTTTGATGAGAAACAAACTTATTTTATGTTAAATTATGAGGTTTATGAAAATTATTTGAATGCAGAAAAGGCTTTTAAAAAGCGACAAGAAGATGAATTGAAAAAACAAGAGCAAATGGAAAGAGAAAAAAGTGACCCTGAAAAAAAAGAATTACTGCAAGTGATTGAAATTGGGCAGAATTATATTGAACAAATAAATAATGTAAATAATGCAATACAGGAGGAAAAGATATCTGGAAAATTAGATAAACTTCAAAATATAGTGATACAAATACTTAAGTATATAGAAAAGAATCCTAACAAATTATCAGAGGTTAATAAATTTATTAATCATTATCTTCCTATGACTTTAAAATTGGTTAATTCATATAAAGAATTAAATGAGCAGCCAGTTCAAGGAGTGAATATAAAAAATGCAAAAAGTGAAATTGAAAAAGCAATAGATAGCATAAATATGGCTTTTGAGAAGTTACTTGATGATTTATTTGAAGAGTTAGCTTTAGATATTTCAACTGATATATCTGTTCTTGAAACATTATTTACACAAGAAGGTTTAACTAAAAAAGATTTTGAAAAATAATTTAGCTTGCATAAGGAGGAATTAAAAGTGAATGATCCATTTAAAGAAGATATTAATGTTACACCAAATTTAACATTTGAACCTTTTAAAGATGAGGCGCCTATTGTTAAGGTGGGGGAGGAAGCAAAGCAAGTTGAAGCCCTTGATGATAGTTTTTTAACAGAAGAAGAGAAAAAGATGGTAGATGAATTTGTTGAGAAAATAGATGTGACAAATTCAAATTCAATTTTACAATATGGTGTAGGATCTCAAAAGAAAATAGCGGATTTTTCTGAAACAGCTTTAAACAATGTAAAGACTAAGGATCTTGGTGAAGTTGGAGATATGCTTACTAATGTAGTATGTGAGTTAAAGAACTTTGAGTCTATAGAAGAAAAGAAAGGCTTTTTAGGTTTATTTAAGAAAACTTCAGAAAAGCTTACTCAAATGAAAGCAAAATATGATAAAGTTGAAGGAAATATAAATAAAATTTGTGGAATGCTTGAAACACATCAAATTCAACTTTTAAAAGATATTGCTATGCTTGATAAGATGTATGAAATAAATAAGACTTATTTTAAAGAATTGTCTATGTATATATTAGCGGGCAAAAAGAAGCTTCAAAAGTTGGAAAATGAAGATCTTCCAATTTTAGTTGAAAGGGCTAAGTTGAGTGGGCTTCCTGAAGATGCACAATCAACAAATGATTTTGTGGCTCTTTGCAACCGCTTTGAGAAAAAAATTCATGATTTAGAATTAACAAGAATGATTTCATTACAAATGGCACCACAAATTCGGTTGGTTCAAAATAATGACTCTTTAATGTCAGAAAAAATTCAATCTACTATTGTAAATACTATTCCTCTTTGGAAGAGTCAAATTGTACTAGCATTAGGGGTAGCACATTCTAATAATGCTGCAAAAGTTCAAAATGAAGTTACTAATATGACAAATGAACTTTTACGTAAGAACGCCGAAACACTTAAAATGTCAACTATTCAAACAGCTAAAGAATCTGAAAGAGGAATTGTTGATATTGAAACCCTTAGAAATACAAATGAATCATTAATCACAACTTTAGACGAAGTACTTCGTATACAAACAGAAGGCCGAGAAAAGCGTAAATCTGCAGAAGTTGAATTGCGAAATATAGAAGAACAATTAAAAAACAAACTTTTAAGTCTTAGACAATAGATACAAGAATATTATGACTAATATTGTATTAAAATGTTACCATTTAGTATAGATAAATGGTATAATAAGTTTATAAAGAATTTGTTAATAATAGCGATAATATGAATAAAGATTTTAATGAATTTATAAAAAGTAATATTATAAATTTTAGATAAGGGGTAGAGAGATTATGAATAATAATATATTATTAGAATCAGGTACTGGGGAATTAGAAATAATTGAATTCGTTGCCAACGGAAATCACTATGCTATTAATGTTGTAAAAGTTAAAGAGGTAATAGAAATGCCAACTAGTGGATTAACTAGATTACCAGATCCTAAACCAGAAATAGCAGGACTTATTTTATGTAGAAATGAAATCATTACTTTAATTGACCTAAAGTATATTTTGTCTAAAAAATTACCGTCTGATCTCGGAAAGAAAGTTATAATATGTCAATTTAATAAAATTAAAGTTTCCTTTAATATTGATGACATAGTTGGAGTTCATCGTATAAAATGGAGTGAAATAAGGAAGCCGGATGATTTATCAGAAAATTCTCTATCTGTTGGTAATATACTTTTAAATGGTAAAGTATTAATTATGCTTGATTTTGAAAAAATAGTTACAGATATAGCGCCAAGTGTTGGAATAAGTGAAGATAGACTTGTTAAAGTTAATTATAAGGATAGATCGGATATAAAATTAGTTTTAGCGGATGATTCAGCTTTAATTAGAAGACTTTTAAAGGATACCTTGACAAAAGCAGGATTTAGGAACATGAAAGTTTTTGATGATGGACAACAAGCATTAGATTATTTGACTAAATTAGCAGAAGATAAAGGTGAAGACTTCACACAAGAGGCACAATTACTTATTACAGATATAGAAATGCCACAATTAGATGGACTTACTCTTACACGAAGAATTAAGGAAGATTTAACTCTTGGCAAACTTCCTGTTGTAATATTCTCATCATTGATTACAGAAGAATTGAGACATAAAGGAGAATCGGTAAAGGCTGATGCACAATTAAGTAAACCTGAAGTTAGTGACTTAGTTGATACTATAGATAGGTTATTAGAAAAATAGGAACCATTAACACTTTTAATTTATTTGTTTGCAAAAAATATATAAAGGTAAGTATGGTATAAAGTGTGGTATAGAAATTGAGACTACTGAAAAACCAGGTTACAAAAAAAGTATGACTTTTCAGTGTCTCTATGGAAATACTATGCTTTTTTGCTATAGAAAATGCATAATAAAATAAAGATATAATAGATTGGATTTTTAGTGGAAAATATTGTATAATATCAGAGGGTTGATAAATTTACAATCTATCTTTAGAAAATTTTATGTTATATATAACGTTAAAAAGGAGTGATTTATATAAGGTAATAAGATTAACCAAATTTCAAATTGTCAACTTAATTTAGATAAACTACGGGGGATACTTTATGGAGAGAAAAGAATATATAGAAAATAAAAATATAAAAAGTTTTATTAATTTTTTCGGTATATTAGCAATTATAGTTTGTATGTTTTTGGTTAGTTCAGTAGGTGTTTCAGCTAAAACAAAAAAAGAAACTTCTTCTATGACTACAAAAAGTGAGATAACATCTTTAGATTCATATGCGTTAACATTAGAAGAAAAAGGAGGGAGCAAAGAAGTAATTAAGGGGACTGATATTCAGTTGAAAACTGATTCTAATAATAATGATGCTGTTTCTTTTGATGACAAGCTATTACAAGAAATTATAAACAAGTTGGTATGTCTTGATCCAAATAGAACAATTCAACCTAGAAATGCTTATATTGTGTATCAAAATAATAACTACGTTATTATAAAAGAAATGGAAGGAAATAAAGTAAATAGGGATGCACTATATCAAAATATAGTAAAAGCTATTAAACATAGTGATGCTGTAATAAATTTAGAATCAGCTAATTGTTATGAAAATCCTAAAATTACTGAGACCACTCCTCAAATTGTTAATGCAAAGAATGCAGCGAATAGATATATATCTTCTAAGATAACATATGATATAGGAGGTATGACTCAAGTTTTAGATGGATCTACAATAAAGGATTGGATAAGCTTTGATGCAAATTTGCAGATAGTTCTTTATGAAAGTATGGTAAGAAGTTATGTAGATAACTTGGCATATCTTTATACTTCTTCACTAGGTTCAGGGATAAAAGTTTCTGGTGGATATTATGGTAATAATCATAGTTGGATGATCGATAGTTCGCAGGAAACACAAGCTTTAATAACTAATATTAGAAATGGACAAGCTATATCGAAGAGTCCAATATATACGCAAACAGCTGCGGCTGGATATTTTAGTAATGTTGGAGATACTTTTGTGGAAGTTGATTTATCAAAGCAACACGTATGGTTTTATAAAAATGGTAATTTAGTCACAGAGGGAGATACTGTTACTGGAAATGAAAGCAATGGAAATTCAACACCTGATGGAGTTTATCGTTTATATGCTAAACAAAGAGACACAGAATTAGTTGGAGAAGATTATCGATCTCCTGTTAGTTTTTGGATGCCGTTCAATAAAAATATAGGTTTACATGATGCAAGCTGGAGATCAGTATTTGGAGGACAAATTTACAAAACAGATGGATCTCATGGATGCGTTAATCTACCATATTATTTAGCACAATCAATATATAACTATATAAATGTAGGGGATACAGTTATTTGTCACTACTAAATATTATAGAAAGTTTCAATAAAATTTATTGAAACTTTCTTTTTTAAATAGAAAATATTTTAAACTATTAAGTAAAATTCATTAATAATATAAAAATTGATTTAAATCTGATTTTTTATAAGAAGTATTTGTGTCGAAATATAAAAAATAAGTTTTATTAAAACCTTTACATAGAAAAAATTATCATTTATAATAAGTTTATACCAATTAATTTATTTTAAATTTAAGGAGAGGATGTTTATGATAAAAATCAGATTATTTTGTGCAGCTGGAATGTCGACAAGCCTTTTAGTTAATAAAATGAAGGATGCAGCTAAGGCTAAAGGTGTAGATGTTGATATTGAAGCCTTTCCAGAAGGGCAGATGGATAAAAATTTAGATGGAGTAGATGTAGCGTTATTAGGACCTCAAGTTGGCTATACATTGCCAAAGGCCAAAAAAGTATGTGAACCAAAGGGCATTCCGGTAGATGTAATTCCAATGGTTGATTATGGAATGATGAATGGCCAAAAAGTATTAGATTTTGCTTTAAAATTAGCAAATAAATAGAAGTTAAATAAGTATGACAGGGAAATAAATAATAAAAAAGCTAAATAATAATTTATATTAAAGTGATAGTTATAATAAAAAGTGCCATGTGGCATAAATTAGTAAGTAAACCACATGGACAATCATAATTAAAAAGTAAAAATAATAATAAATCTGACTCATTTATTATTATTCATATATTTTATCATTTTTTGAACTTATAGTAAATTATTTTTAAGGAGGAATTATTTATGTCATCATTTGCAACTACATTTAATGAAAAAATACTGCCAGCAATTATGAAATTTGTTAGTATGAAAGGTGTTGTAGCATTAAAGGACGGTATTTTGTACACATTGCCGTTAACACTTGTTGGTTCAGTTTTTTTATTACTTGCACAACTTCCTTATCAACCTTTAAACGATTGGTTAGCTGCAACTTTAGGTGCAGGATGGACAGACCCTTTATGGAAAGCATTCGGAGCAACTTTTAACGTAATAGCTCTTATAGCAACAATTGGAATAGGTTATACTTATGCAAAAAATGAAGGACATGAGCCTTTATCAGCTGGAGTAATCTCATTTGTTGTATTTTTATTAACAACAAGTTCAACAGTTATTGCTCCAAAAAGTGGTGAAGTAGTTGGAGATGTTATTCCAATAGCATGGGCTGGCGGAAAAGGAATGGTTACAGCTATTATTATTGGTTTAGTAGTAGGTGCAGTTTATTCATTGTTTATGAGTAGAAATATTACAATTAAAATGCCAGCTGGTGTACCACAAGGAGTTGCTAATTCATTTGCAGCATTAATACCAGCAGCAGTTATAATATTAGGCGCTACAATTGTTTACTCAGGTTTTAAATGGGGACTACAAACAACATTAATTGAATGGATATATAAAGTATTACAAACACCACTTCAAGGTATGACTGATTCTTTAGGTGGAGTTATTGTAATCGGATTCCTAATTCCTTTCTTATGGTGGTTTGGAGTTCATGGTGCATCAATTGTCGGTGGTGTAATGTCAGGAATACTAGCATCTAATACATTAGATAATCAAGCAATAATTAATAGTGGTAAGGAATTAACAATTGCAAATGGAGCTCATATAGTAACACAACAATTTGTTGATCAATTCATGACAGTAACAGGCTCTGGTATGACAATTGGTCTTGTAATATGTATGTTGTTCTTTTCAAAATCAGCTCAATCTAAACAATTAGGTAGATTATCAATATTACCTGGTATATTTAATATAAATGAACCAGTTACTTTTGGAACACCAATAGTAATGAATCCATTTATGGCAGTTCCGTTTATACTTACACCAGTAGTATCTGGATTAATAACTTATTTTGCAATAGGTACAGGATTAGTGCCTCCATTTAGTGCAGTATCAGTTCCATGGACAACTCCAGCTCCAATTTCAGGTCTTTTAGTTGGAGGAGTTAGAACCGCATTATTGCAAATTGTAGTATTAGTAATTTCTTTCTTTATTTATCTACCATTCTTTAAGAAACAAGATAATATTAATTATAAGAATGAACAAGAAGCTCAAAATTCTTGAAAATAAATTTTAAATATAAATAACTAAAATTAAGCCCAGTATCTTCTATGCAAATATGCAAATGAAATACTGGGTTTTTTATGGTGAATTTGTTAATAGATATAGATATCCAAAGCAAGAATTAAACATATGCGGAACTTACAGAAATTAAACACATATTTATTACAGCGGACTAATGAAATTTTCGCTGGATGGGTTCTAAGTGGAAGGTTGCACCCATTTCTGCATGTTCCTAAAGTAAATTTATGACAAGCAGAAAGTGGAACAACCTTCCACTAATAACCATCACAGCTTAATTTCATATGCCGCTTGCACAAATATGTATGTAATTTCTAGTGTAGTGTTACGATTATAATTTCTCAATGATGCATGTATATTACATTTATAAGTTTGATTATTAATTTGGATATCTATAGGTTTATCAAGTAGTATATTATTGTTATAATATACTAGGATAAAAATATAATAGAAACAAGGAGCTGATTCCAGAATGATAAAATTAATTGCATCTGACATGGATGGAACATTGCTAAACAAAATGCATAAAATAGATGAGGAAACTGTAACAGCTATTAAGAAAGCTGAAGAAGCTGGAATAGCATTTGCTATATCAACAGGGAGGGAATATTTTACTGTCCAATCTCTCTTAAAAGAAAACAACATAAGATGTCAATGTGTTCTAATGAATGGTGCAGAATATAGAGATGAAGATGGGAATATATTAGAAGAAATTAATATAGAATTGAAGACTGCATTGAAAATAACAGAATTATTACATAAAGAAAAAGTATCTGCAAGGATATTTACCAATAAAGGAATATTTACTACGGATACAGAAGAAGAAGCATTAAAGGAAATGGTGTATAGGACATTATCATTTCATCCAGAGTTGAGTCAAGATGAAGCTATTGAATGGGCAAAAAAAGAAGCATATTTTATACAGCTAAATTATATAGAAAATTTACAGGAATTTTTTAATTCTGATATAGAAGTTAGAAAATTTGTAGCATTTCATAAGGATGTAGAAATTATCAATAAAATGAAGAAAATAACAAGTGAAATAGAAGGAATTGCGGTTTCATCTTCCTTTAAAGATAATATAGAAATTACTCATGTAACGGCCCAAAAAGGTATTATTCTTGCTAAAGTAGCGAAAAAAATGGGATTTGATAAAGATGAGGTTATGGTTATCGGGGATAGTTTTAATGATTATTCAATGTTTACAGAATTTACTGAATCAGTTGCTATGGGAAATGCAATTCAAGAAATAAAAGAAATTGCAAAATACATAACAGATACTAATGATAATCTGGGGGTTGCTAAGGCAATTTATAGAGTTTTGGATGAGCAAAAACATATGTAAAATATAGAGCGGTAATTTCAACAATAGTTCATTTGTGTAAGAAGTAAAAGATAGTAATTATAGGTGATGATGAATAATGAATGGATAAGGTTGAGATTAACTGGTGATTTCTTAAATGAGTTTAATGCCAAAAGCCTCTCAGGCTTTTGACATTAAACTCCTATTTACTCATAATTCTTTAGTCATAAAGTTTTATGGGCAATATTTATAAGCTTTATTTATAGTATGGAAAATTTATATATTGTTTTATGCTTGTATATTTCCCCAGCTTTCAATATTGGTGATTTGAAATTGCTGCAATTAATAGAATTAGGGAAAAATTGAGTTTCAAGGCAGAAACCATTTCTAATATTGTAGGCAGTATTGTTTTTGCCTATATCAGATCCATCAAGGAAATTTCCACTGTAGAATTGAACTCCTGGAGTTGTTGTATATACATCCATTACTATGCCAGTGTTTTCATCAACAGCTTGAGCTGACTTCACATCAATTGAACCATTAGAATTTAGTACCCAATTATGGTCAAATCCATTTCCAAAAACAATTTGTTCATGATCAGAATTTATATTTGTACCAATAGGAGTCAAAGTCCTGAAATCCATAGGTGTATTTTCAACACTTGTTATTTCCCCAGTAGGAATTGAATATTTGTCGTTTGGAGTAAATTTATCTGCATTAATCATTAACTTTTGCTTAAGCACATCTCCAGAAGAATGCCCAGATAAATTGAAATAAGCATGGTTCGTAAGATTTACAACAGTATCTTCATCAGTAGTTGCTAAATAATTAATTTCTAAAGCATTATCTTCAGTGAGTACATATTTAACTTTTATATCAAGATTTCCAGGGTATCCTTCTTCACCATCAGGACTTAAATAAGAAAGTTCTAATGTATTTGGTTCAGTTTCAATTACTTTAGCGTTCCAGATTACTTTATCAAAGCCTTTAGTGCCACCATGAAGATGATTTTCTCCATTATTTTGTACTAAAGTATATTCCTTATTATTAAGAGTAAACTTACCATATTGTATTCGATTTCCGAAACGTCCGATTAATGCACCGAAATACTTATCTCCACTTAAATAACTATTTAGATTATCATAACCTAATACTATATCATGAAAATTTCCGTTTTTATCTGAAACTATTCCGGATACAATTGTACCACCATAAGTACTTATTTCTATTTTCATTCCATTATCATTTTTTAATGTATAGATATCAACTTCTTCTCCATTAGGCATTTTTCCAAAAGGTCTTTTTTCTATTGCCACTATGAACACCTCCGATTAGTAATAAATATTTCTCATAAAGTATACATTTACATAAAATATATTGATTTAATGTATGCACAAGTATATTATAATACATAAGAATTGTACATACAATGTTTTGGAAAATTATTTCAAAAATCTATTGATAAATTTCCAAAAGATTACTACTATTAATAATATCGGGGAAATAAGTACTACCATTTGATACAAAAAACAGAATAGCGGAGGGTTTTATGTGGAAATTAGTTGTTGCTGATGATGAACCTAAAATTAGAAGAGGAATTGAGAATCTATTAGATTGGCATGAACTTAATATTAATATCGTAGGTGAGGCAGAAGATGGCGAAATCGCATTGGAAGTTATAAAAGAAAAGAAACCTGATATAATTTTATTAGATATAAATATGCCTTTTCTGAATGGCCTCAATCTTTTGGAAAAACTTAAGGAGATTAATTATAGAAGCATTGTTATTATTATAAGTGGATATGATGATTTCTCCTATGCACAAAAAGCTTTAAAGTATAATGTTTTCGATTATGTTTTAAAGCCAGTCAACAAAAAGAATATGGAAGAGATAATATTAAAAGCAGTATCCAAACTTAATGAAATTCAAAATGAAACTAATTATTTAGATTGGGTAGAAAAGCAATTAAATGAAAATATAGAAATATTGAAGAAAAATTTTTTTAGTGAATGGCTAGATAACAAATTAAATGATCAACAGATGTTAAAAGAAATTGAATATTTTAAAATTAAATTTAATAATAATGTTGGGCTTATTTTAGTTAAACCAATAGAAAAATTAAATTTAGAAACTGCAGAGAAAAGATGGAATATGGAACTTTTAGAATTTGCAATTGCTAATTTGCTAAATGAAAAATTTAATAAATCAAATGAAAAGTTTATTTTTAACGATGATAAGAATAACGTAGTATTGATTGCAAATATACATGATATGGTGGAATGGATTAACCTTGGCAATCAGGTGGAAATGGAAATTGGTAAATATTTAAAGTGCAATGTGCTTGTTGAACAAGCAAATGTTGCAGAGGGAATATTAAAAATAAAGCATGAATATTTAAAAATAGTAAATGATTTGAATAAAAAAAGAAAATGTAGCCCTATAATTTTGTTGGCCATAAAATATATAGAGGATAATTATTATTCAAATGATTTAAGCGTAAATGATATATCTGATAAATTGGAAGTTACATCATCGTATTTAAGCAAGTTGCTTAAGAAAGAGACAGGCCTTTCCTTTATTGATTATTTAACTAATGTAAGAATAAAAAAGGCTATGTGTATTATGGAAGATCCATCAATTAAAATATATGATGTTGCGGAGTTAGTGGGGTATAGTAATCAACATTATTTTTGTAGAGCTTTCAAAAAAGTAGTTGGAATTTCACCAACAGAGTTTAAGAGGGGAAAATAAATGAAGAATAAAAAATATATAATTTATTTGTTTACAATATTGATTTTAATATTATTTATTATCATTTATAAACTCTATTCCAGTAGGATAAACTCTCAAAAAAAAGATACTTTTATTATTGGAATGTCCCAAGTTAACTTGTATGAGCCCTGGAGAGTATATATGAATAAGGAAATCCAGGAGGAAGCTAAAAAGCATAGTAATATAAAGATGATATTTAAAGATGCAGGTGGAGATACTGAAAAACAAAAAAAAGATATTGAAGATTTAATTAATTTTGGTGCAGATGTCCTTATAGTATCAACAAACGATTCGAAAGAATTAACAGGTACAGTAGGGAAAATATATAAAACTACACCTGTTATTATGTTAGATAGGGCTATAAGTGGATACGATTACACTTTGTATATTGGTTCTGATACAGAATCTATAGGTATGCAGGCTGGAGAGTTAGTCGGTGAATTAGCAGGTAAAGATAAAGATAAAGTCAAAGTTATAGAAGTTCAAGGAATGTTAGATTCAAGTACAGATAAAGAAATTACTAATGGCTTTAGAAATTCAATCACTAAACATAAAAATGTTTCTGTGGATAGAACTATTGTTGGAAATTGGCAAGAAACTGAAGCAGAAGATAAACTTGAGGAGATTTTAAAAGAAGACAATAATGTAGATATTATTTTTGCACATAGTGATTATATGGCACTTGGAGCGTATTATGCTGCAGTGAAGAACAATTTAAAGAATATAAAGATAATTGGAGTTGATGGGCTTGAAGGTCAGGAAGGTGGAAAAGAGATGGTTAGGAATGGTATACTTCAAGGGACCTTTACTTGTAAAACTGGAGGAAAAGAAGCCGTGGAGTATGCTCTTAAAATATTAAATAAAGAGGAAATTCCAAAGAAAATATTATTAGAATGCAATAAAATAACTAAAGAAACTATTGGAAGTAATTAAAATTAATATAAGTCTTAAAAGTATACAAAAGTGCCAATTAATGCAAATACAATTTTAAAGAGCAGTTATATAATTAACTCATGAAAACGAAAACATAAATATAGGGGGAATTAATTATGAAACTAAAAAAGATGATTGCATTAGTGGCAAGTACCGTATTATGTGTTGGTATGCTTGCAGGTTGTGGAGGCTCAGCATCAAAAGGAGACGCTGCACAAACATCAGCGAAAAGTTCATCAGCTAAAAAAGTAATTGGATTTGCACAAGTTGGAGCAGAAAGCGGATGGAGAACAGCAGAAACTGACTCAATAAAATCAATTCCAACGCTAGATTCTAATTTTGATTTGAAATTTTCTGATGGTCAACAAAAACAAGAAAATCAAATAAAAGCTATAAGATCATTTATTGCTCAAAAAGTAGATATAATAGCTTTAGATCCAGTTGTAGAAACAGGATGGGATACTGTACTTAAAGAAGCTAAAGATGCTAAAATCCCAGTAGTAATAGTTGATAGAAAAGTTACAGTATCAGACGATTCACTTTATAAATGCTTTTTAGGTTCAGATATGGTTGCAGAAGGTAAAAAGGCAGCTCAAATAATAATAGATCAATTTGGTAAAGATGCAAAATTAAATATAGCAGAACTTCAAGGAACTGTTGGATCTACAGCAATGGTTGGAAGACAACAAGGCTTTAATGATACAATCAAAGACTGTCCAAATTATAAGATAATAAAATCGCAAACTGGTGACTTCACACGTGCAAAAGGTAAAGAAGTTATGGAAGCTTTCTTGAAATCAGATGGAGATAAGATAAATGTATTATGGTCTCATAATGATGATATGGCAATGGGAGCTATACAAGCTATAGAAGAATATGGTAAGAAGCCAGGAAAAGATATATATATAATTTCAGTTGATGGAATCAAGGATATTTTCCAAGCAATGGTTGATGGTAAAGCTAATGCAACTGTTGAATGTAATCCTCTTCTTGGACCACAATTATTAGAAGTATCTAAAAATATATTAGATGGTAAGAATGTTGAAAAAACTATTAACTCAAAAGAAAGCCAATTCTTACAAAAGGATGCAGCAGCAGAATTACCTAATAGAAAATATTAGTTTAAAGATAAATATAAGAGCAGGATACTAGTCCATGCTCTTATGTTTAATAAAATGAAGTACGTACAAGTTTGCGTTACATAAAAGTATGAGGAGTGATATATATGGAAAATTCTGATATAGTTTTAGAAATGAAAAATATCAGTAAGGTTTTTCCAGGTGTTAGAGCCCTTTCAAATGTTGATTTTACTCTTAGAAAAGGTGAAATACACACACTTATGGGGGAAAATGGAGCTGGGAAATCAACATTAATAAAGGTACTTACGGGAGTATATAAAATAGATGAAGGCACAATTATTTTGCGAGGAAATAAAATAAAAATATCATCTACTGAGGAAGCTCAAAGCCATGGTATTAGCACAGTTTATCAGGAGGTTAATTTATGCGCAAATTTAACAGTGGCTGAAAATATATATATTGGGCGCGAACCTATGAAGCATGGAAGTATAGATTGGAAAAAAATGAATACTGATGCGGACAAGTTATTGCAGGAAAGGTTGAACTTAAAAATAGATGTAAAAAAGGCCTTAAACAATTATTCTGTTGCTGTTCAACAAATGGTTGCTATTGCACGTGCAGTAGATATATCTAAAGGCATATTAATTCTAGATGAACCAACATCTAGTTTAGATGAAAAAGAAGTAAAGCAGTTATTTAAGATAATGAAAAAATTTAGAGAAGAAGGAATGTCAATAATATTTGTAACTCATTTTTTGGATCAGGTATATGAAGTTTCGGATAAACTTACAGTACTTAGAAATGGTGAATTAGTTGGAACTTATGATGCAGATAAACTGCCTAGAATTGAATTGGTTTCTAAAATGATAGGGAAAGATTATAGTGAGATAGAAAAAAATGCAAAGACTAAAAAAGAAGTTGTAAATAAAGAAAGAGAAAATTTTATTAAAACCGATAAATTTGGAAGAATAGGAACTATTAGTCCTTTTGATATAGAAATAAAGAAAGGAGAAATTCTTGGTTTTGCAGGACTTCTTGGATCTGGAAGAAGCGAATGTGCACGAGCTATATTTGGAATTGATAAGGCTACAAGTGGCAAAATTACTATTAATGGAAAGTCTTATTCATATATTTATCCGCAAAAGGCAATTGAAGAGGGAATTGGATTTTGCCCTGAAGATAGAAAAGTTGAAGGAATAGTTGGAGATTTAACAATAAGAGAAAATATAATACTTGCATTACAGGCTCGCAAAGGAATATTTAAATATATCCCAATGAAAAAACAGCAAGAAATTTCCCAAAAATATATTGATTTACTTAGAATAAAAACACCAAGTATGGAACAAAAGATCAGTAATTTAAGTGGAGGTAATCAACAAAAAGTGATTTTGGCTAGATGGCTTGCAACCGAGCCTGAGTTACTAATTTTAGATGAACCAACAAGAGGAATTGATATAGGAGCTAAGAATGAAATAACAGAATTAATTTTGAAATTAGCAAAACAGGGAATGACAATTTTATTTATTTCATCAGAACTTCCAGAAGTAGTTAAGTGTTGTGATAGGGTTATAGTTCTTAGAGATAGAAATGTTATAGGCGAATTAAGTGGTGATGAAATAGAAGAAGGAAATATTATGAAAACTATAGCAGGAGGTGCAACTGCATGATAGATAAAAAGGAAAAGAATTTTTTTGTGAAAATTTACAATACAAAAATATTTTGGCCATTAGCAAGTTTGATAATATTATTATTATTTAACTTTATAATGACACCAAGCTTTTTGAGTATAACTATGAAGGATGGACATTTATTTGGAAATACAATTGATATTTTAAATCGTGCAGCCCCGTTAATTCTAATATCACTTGGAATGACAATTGTTATAGCAACCCAAGGAATTGATATTTCTGTTGGGTCTATAATTGCAATAAGTGCAGCACTATCAGCAACAGTTATAGTTGATGGAGGATCGGTTCCAATGGCAGTAGCTGTTGGAATAATCAGTGGCCTACTATGTGGAGTATGGAATGGATTTTTAGTTTCATATATAGGGGTTCAACCAATGGTTGGAACTTTGATTTTATATATAGTAGGTAGGGGAATTGCACAACTTATAACAGGTGGACAGATTTTAACTTTTACAAATAAGGAATTTATATTTATAGGAACTGGTTACGTTATACTTCCAGTAGCAATATTTATTGTATTTTTTGTGGGATTAATTATGTATGCTTTAATAAGAAAAACGGCTCTAGGCCTTTTTATTGAATCTATAGGCGTTAATAGCAATTCTTGTAAATTTGCAGGAATTCAATCTAGAAAGGTTGTTTTTTCACTTTATGTTATTTGCGGAGTTCTTGCAGGGATAGCTGGCATAATTTTATGTGCAAATATAAAAAGTGCTGATGCTAATAATGTTGGTTTATGGCTAGAACTCGATGCAATATTAGCAACAGTTATTGGTGGAACATCAATGGTTGGAGGAAGATTTTATCTTGCAGGAACTGTTGTTGGAGCTCTGTTTATACAAACATTAACAACTACAATATATAGTTTAGGGGTTCCGCCAGAAATAACTTTGGTGGTAAAAGCAATAGTTGTTATAGTTGTATGTATAATTCAATCGCCAGAATTTAGAAAGATGATCAGGATAAAGAAGACATCTAAAAATGAAGCTAAGGAAAAAGAGGTGGCAAGAGCATGAATAAAAAGAGTTTATTGAAATTAAACAAAGATTACATTGCCATTTATGCTACTATAGTATTATTTATAAGTTTATTTTTAATTGGTTCAATCCTATATAATGGATTTTTATCTCCGCAAGTATTTTCAAATTTGTTTATAGATAATGCATATTTAATTGTTATAGCAATTGGTGAAGCTGTTGCGATTTTAACAGGTGGAATTGATTTATCAGTAGGTGCTATGATAGCTTTTGTAAGTATGATCACTGCAAGTTTATTACAAAAAGGTGTGAATCCTGTTTTGGTTATACTAATTGTGCTTATAGTTGGAATTGTTTTTGGAACTGTTCAAGGAATTTTAATTCAAAAATTTAATTTACATCCATGGATAGTTACATTGGCAGGAATGTTCTTTGCAAGAGGTGCCAGTTATATTATAAGTATTGATACAATTATGATTGATAATCCATTATTTATTGATATTTCTTCATACAGAATTTCGATACTCCCAGATGCTTTTATATCAATTAATGTTATTGTTAGTTTAATGGTTGTAGCTGGTGCTTTTTATATGCTAAAGTTCACTAGGTTTGGAAGGACAGTATATGCAATTGGAGGAAATGAAAATTCAGCAAAACTAATGGGATTACCAGTAGAAAGAACAAAAATTCTTGTATATACATTTTCAGGATTTTGTTCAGCTCTAGGTGGGTTGTTGTTTACAATATATACTCTATCAGGCTATGGACTTCATTGTAATGGAACAGAAATGGATGCTATAGCAGCGTGTGTAATTGGAGGAATATTATTAACTGGAGGTTATGGAAATATTATTGGTCCATTATTTGGAGTACTTACAACAGGTATAATTCAAAGCCTTATAATGTTTGATGGTACTTTGAATTCATGGTGGACTAAAATTGCTGTTGGAATGTTGCTATTCATGTTTATTGTATTACAGAGAATCATTGTTATTAGAGATGAAAAACGGAAAAGTGCATTAACTTAATATATATAATTTAAAATTTATAATAGCAGATTGTACTTGCTTATCTTTGAATTAAACAAATTTGGATAAGTCAAAAATAAGCAATCTGCTATTAATTATTTTAAGTTTTAAATAATAGGTTTTTTATTCTTCAGGAATTTATAATCTAGTAAAATCTGTGGATAATATATGAAAAGGGCTATTTATATGAACTGTGTATACGAGAAGAATAAAAAACAAATCATATTCGCCTGCATAAAACGTTCTTATATGCAGCATAGCTGCCTTTTCTAAGGTGCACATTTTTCTCACATACGTTCGAAAAGGCAGATGCGCACCTATAAAAAGAGTGCGAAGCACAATACGGAACTTAATATTAAAAATCTACGGCTCCACAGTCGCCTGCGATTTTTTTATAGCTATTATATTTCTTTAAAAATAGATTATAAGATTGGTTTATAGTAGAATAGTAGTATAAATTGAAGATTTATAGAGTTTTTTATGACTGGGAGGGGATGGATTGAATAAGCTTAAGACATATTTTATGAATAGAAGCATAAGCAGTAAGCTTATTTTTTATTTTTTTGGGGTTATTTTAATTGTTACGATGATGATAACAATATTGGGAAATTTGTCATATAGAAATTCAATAAATTTCTCTCAAAATGAAAATACTAATCAAATAATAAAACAAATAAATTATAATATAGAATCATATGTTGATAACACTGAAAATATTATGAATTATATGTCTACCGATCCAAGAATATTGAAATTTCTAAGTGATAATAAATTGAAAAATGACAATTTAGAAGATGAGGCTTATAAATCAATATATAGTTTTGTGAAGTTTAACCCTAAAATAGCTGGGATAATGGTGGTTAATAATAATGGCGGATACATAAGTGATGTTATGAATAAGGTGTCTAGAGAATCCTTGATAAATGAAGAATGGTATTTAAGAGCTTATAATGAACCTGATAAGATACACTTGTTTACTAAGCCAACAGGACGAAATATTGATAATATTTTTCGATATTCAGCAGATGAAGTTTTTTCTGTTTCAAAAGCAGTAGTTGATTCTTCTAGTAAAAAAATAAATGGTGTAATTCTTATTGATGTTAAGTTAGATGTAATTAAAGATATTATTGAAAATTCAAAACCAGGTACAGCAGGTTTTATTTATATTATGGATAGCAATAAGGAAATAGTTTATACACCAGTGAATAATGTGGTATATAGAATTAAAAATGAATGGATAGATAAAATTAATAATGAAATCATAATAAAAAATATTAATGGAGAAAATTATCAGTTAACAAAAATTAAATCAGAATATACTGGTTGGGAAACAATAGGTGTATTTCCTGAAAGTGAGAGCCTTCGCGTTATTGAAGATATAAAATACTATTCAGCAATAGTTGCAGTTTTAGCACTAATAATTGCACAAATATTAGTTATAATATTCACAAGGTCTATTGTTAATCCTATAAAAAAATTGAAGAAACTTATGAAGAAAGCGCAAGAAGGCGATTTAACTGTAACATTTAATGCTAAGTATAATGATGAAATAGGAGAACTAGGTGGATCTTTTAATACTATGGTTAAAGAAATAAGTAATTTAATAAATTTAGTTCAAGTTGAAGAAAAGAAAAAAAGAATTGCAGAAATGAATGTTTTGCAAGCACAAATAAAGCCGCATTTCATGTATAACACGTTAGATACAATAAGGTGGATGGCAGAAGAACATAATGAAGAAGATATTATAGAAATAATAGAGGCTTTTACTAATTTACTTAGAATTAGCTTAAGTAAAGGGAAAGAAATAATAAGTGTGAATGAAGAACTAAGCCACATAAAGAGTTATTTAACCATACAAAAAATAAGGTATGAAGATAAATTAGATTATGAAATTCAAGTTGATGATAATATGCTAGAATATAAATTGATAAAATTAATATTGCAGCCTTTAGTAGAAAATGCTATTTATCATGGAATAAAAGAAAAAAGAGGAAGTGGGAGAATTCTCATTAAGGGAGAAATTAAAGAAAATACGTTAATCTTCACAATTAGTGATAATGGTAAAGGGATGGAAGAAGAATTGTTGAATAAAATAAATTATATGCTTAGAAATGGTAATGAAAAGAAAAATGAGATAGGGTATGGAATTTTTAATGTAAATGAAAGAATAAAAATTATATATGGGGATGAATATGGCTTACAATATGAAAGTATATATGGTGAAGGGACTACAGTTCTGCTTAAGCATCCAATAATAGATGGTGAGTAGATAAATTTCATTTTTTGCAAATATAAAATGGTGAATTGTAATATAAAGGAGGGGAACCTTATAGAGTAAAATGTATTATTTATAAGGAAATTACAATTCACCATTTTGTTTATTTAAAAAAGATTATAGCTAATTTAAAATTGACTATTTCCAAGCTGTACTAGAAATTTTCAATTCATTTTTGAATGTAGATAATTTTGTTTCATTATTAATCAAAATGCATTCAATACCAACCATGTCAGCCCAATCTACTAATTGCTCTTCATCAAGAACAAAAGAGAAACTTGTATGATGAGCACCACCAGCTAGTATCCATGCTTTTGCACCTTCCTTTAATGATGGTTGTGGTTTCCAAAGAACGCTTGCTACTGGTAAATTAGGCATGTCCTCAGTCATTTCAACTGCATCAACACTATTGACAACTAAACGGAATCTATTTCCCATGTCTATTAATGAAGCAGCAACAGCAGGACCAGATGCTCCTTTAAATACTAAACGAGCTGGATCTTCTTTGTCACCAATTCCAAGAGGATGAACTTCAATAACAGGTTTTGTTCCAGCAAGAGTTGGACAAACTTCAAGCATATGAGCTCCAAGAATTAATCCATTTTCAGAATCCATATTGTAAGTGTAGTCTTCCATCAATCCTGTAGCTTTTCCATTTGCCATGATTTTCATAGCTCTAAGAAGAGCAGCTGTTTTCCAATCTCCTTCAGCACCAAATCCATAACCTTCAGCCATTAAATGCTGAGCAGCCAATCCAGGAAGTTGTTTCATTCCATGAAGAGCTTGGAAGTTAGTTGTGAAAGCAGTATAACCTTTAGCATCTAAGAAAGATCTTATACCTATTTCTATTTTGGCTTGTTCACGAATTGAAGCTAAAGATGCTTTAGGATCTATATCATACAATTTAGCATACTCAGCCATAAGTTCATCGATTTGACTTTCAGTAACCTTGTCCATTGATTTAACTAAATCGCCAACACCATAGTAATCTACAGTCCAGCCAAATTTAATTTCAGCTTCAATTCTATCACCATCAGTTACTGCTACATCTCTCATATTATCACCGAAACGGGCAACTTTAATATGTTGACCTTCAGTCACAGCAACAGCTGGAGCCATCCATTTAGCAATGTCGTATGCAACAGAATCTTCAGTCCAATGTCCAACAACTATTTTTCTTGGTATATCTAGTCTAGCACCAATATATCCAAATTCTCTGTCTCCATGAGCAGCTTGATTTAAGTTCATGAAGTCCATATCTATTGTTCCCCAAGGAATTTCTTTATTAAACTGTGTATGAAGATGAAGTAATGGCTTTCTAAGTTGAGTTAAACCATGAATCCACATTTTTGCTGGTGAGAATGTATGCATCCATGTGATTATACCTGCACAATTTTCAGTATTATTAGCTTCATTACATACTTTTCTGATTGAATCAGAATCAGTTGCAACTGTTTTAAATATTATTTTGTAAGGCAGATTTTTTGAATTTAAACCTTCAACTACTTTTTTTGAATTATCAGCTACTTGATCAATTACTTCTGGGCCATAAAGAGGTTGGCTTCCAGTAATGAACCAAAATTCATAGTTTTTTAACTTTATCATTTAACATTCCTCCTAAAATATAATAAAATGACTATTTTTTCATGTATTCATTTACATGTTTTTCAAAATACAATGTTGTTTGTACAATCTTATTATAATATAACATAGTTGTGCATACAAGATAAAAATAAATATTTAGAAAAAATAACTATATAAAAGTTGAGGGGAGATATCCAAGATGTAATAAAATCAAGGGTTTGTTTGGTAGGTGAATGTTAAATTATTTTAGAAAAAATGGTTGTATTCACTTAAAAAAATGATTGATAAAGAAAATTTTTTGTAAAAACAGTTGATATAATAAAAAAAAGATTATATAATCAAATTATCAAGTGCGTACAACTTGAAAAAAATTATGTTTGTAAAGTAGTATTGCATATTTTATTTGATGAAAGTAGTTGAGGAAAATGAAAGAAGCTGAAACAAAGCATGAGCTTATTGAAAAATATTATATCGGCCTTCTGGAAAACAATAAGGTTTCAGCGGGGGAACAATTACCTTCTGAAAATGATATAGCCAAGCAATTTAATGTTAGTAGGCACACTGTAAGACAAGCTCTTAATTATTTAGCTCAAGAAGGCTGGATATATAAAGAAAGAGGAAAAGGAAGCTTTTACTCAAATAAAAAGCAAAATGAAATAAAGAAAAACGTTGCGGTTCTTACAACATATATATCAGATTATATTTTTCCAAAGATAATATCAGGTATAGAAGAAGAACTGAGAAGAAAAGGATATAATTTACTGCTATTTAATAGTAACAATGATATAAACAATGAAAGAATTTGTTTTGAAAACATTATTAACCAAGATATAGCAGGATTAATAGTAGAACCAGCTCAAAGTACAATAAACAATTTACACCATGAGAGTATTAAAAAGTTGGAAAAAAATAATATTAAATATATTGCAATCAATGCAAATTGTGATGAGGAAAATTCTGCTTATATTTTAGTAGATGATGAACAGGGTGGATACAAATTAACAAATTATTTATTGGAACTTGGGCACAGAAATATAGCAGCCTTATTCAAGGCCGATGACTTACAGGGTGAAAAAAGAAGAAGAGGATATATTAAGGCACTTAGTGAATATAACTTGAGCTTTAATAAAAGCATAGTTGGAGAATATATAACAGATAATCAAGAAATGTACATTGACCAGTTTATTAAAAGAATTCTTAGTTATGAAAACAGGCCTACTGCAATTGTTTGTTATAATGATAAGGTTGCTTTAAGGGTAATAGATGAATGTAGAAAAGAAAACATAAAAATACCTAAAGACCTGTCAATTGTGAGTTTTGATGATTCAAGTCTTGCAGTTTCATCCGACATTAAACTTACAACAATAAAACACCCTAAAGAGGATATGGGAGTAAGAGCAGCAAAATGTGTTATAGATATGATAGAGGGTAGAATAGATAAACCTCAGTATACTTACAGTGCTGAACTTATTGTTAGAGAATCTTGTTCAAGAGTAGAGTTACAATAAATATGTGGACAAGTTAGAATGGTTAAAATTTTTATCTTTGCTTTGTACTAAAGCAAAGATAAATTTAAATAATATATATAAATTTTTATTCTTTTTACGTATTCTTGTACGTACATATATGCAACAAGGAGGTAGGAAAGGTATTAAAATTAAAGTGTATTATGAAAGTTTATTCAGCAAGGGAAACAGAAGTTCTTGAAAAAAGACGGTGTAAAACCTTGCAAAGCGTGTAACCGTATACTCTAGAGAGTATAAGAAATACTTACGATTAACCGTAAGTATATCATTTATCAAGCCAAAATAATAATTTAAAAATCAGCTAATAGTTTTAATTTAATAGTAAACAGTGAAAAAAGTTCTGTAACACTAAAAAATATTAACATATATGTAGTGATTTACACCACAACTGTGAACTGTAAATTGTAAACTGTAAACTGACAAAATGGGGTGTTAAAATTGTTAGAAAAATTAAAAGAAAAAGTTTATGAAGCAAATATGGAACTTCAAAGAAAAGGCCTTGTTATTTATACATGGGGAAATGTAAGTGAAATTGATAGAGAAACAGGCTTGGTAGTTATTAAGCCAAGTGGTGTTGATTATGCAACAATGGAAGCTGAAGATATGGTGGTTGTAGATTTAGAAGGGAATGTTGTTGAAGGAAAATATAAACCATCAACAGATACCCCAACTCACCTAGTTTTATATAAAAAATATTCCAATATCGGAGGCGTGGTTCATACTCATTCAGAATGGGCAACAACTTTTGCTCAGGCTGGAATGGATATACCAGCTTTTGGTACAACTCATGCAGATTATTTTTACGGAGATGTTCCGTGCACTAGGGACTTGACTGATGAAGAAATCAGCAACGAATATGAGAAAGAAACAGGAAATGTGATAGTTGAAACAATAGGTGATAAAAATCCATTAGAAGTTCCAGCTATTGTAGTAAAAAATCATGGACCATTTGCATGGGGAAAAGATGCAGATTTAGCTGTATATAATGCAGTTGTATTGGATAAAGTTGCTGAAATGGCTTATAAAACAATGACATTAAATAGTAATGTTGAAAGAGTTAAGCAGCATCTTTTAGATAAGCATTACTTGAGAAAACATGGTGCAAATGCTTATTATGGACAATAATGAAATTAAGTTAAATAAATATGTAAGATATTAAATAAGTAAAAATTTTAAATTAATAAATGGGAGATGTAATATTATGAGATTTTTTTTAGACACAGCAAATGTAGATCACATTAAAGAAGCAAATGAAATGGGAGTAATCTGTGGAGTAACAACAAATCCATCACTAGTAGCAAAAGAAGGCAGAGATTTTAACGAAGTAATTAAAGAAATAACAGGAATAGTTGATGGACCAATAAGTGGAGAAGTAATAAGTGAAGATGCAGCAGGAATGATAAAAGAAGGAAGAGAAATTGCAGCAATTCATAAAAATATGATAGTAAAAATTCCAATGACAGCTGAAGGCTTAAAGGCAACAAAGGTATTATCTAGTGAAGGAATAAAGACAAATGTAACTTTAATATTCTCAGCAACTCAAGCACTACTTGCAGCAAATGCAGGAGCAACTTATGTAAGTCCATTTTTAGGAAGAGTAGATGATATATCAATGATAGGAATGGATTTAGTAAGAGATATAGCAGAAATATTTGCAGTACATGGAATAGAAACAGAAATAATAGCAGCAAGTGTAAGAAATCCAATTCACGTAATTGAAGCAGCCAAAGCAGGAGCAGATATAGCAACAATACCATTTAATTTAGTAATGCAAATGCTAAAGCATCCATTAACAGATCAAGGATTAGAAAAATTTAAAGCAGACTGGGCAGCAGCTTTTCCAGCTAACAGTTAACAAACTAAGTTCACAGATCATAGTTAAGAATGAAATTACTAAGTAATTTTGGTGAATTTATGTTTAAGTCTAAATTTTTTAGAGGATACTAAGAAAATAATTAATGTATAGTAAAAAAGATATGCATCTTATAATAAATTAAAAAATTCAGCTAATAAGTTAAGAACTAACTGTTAACTCATAACAGTTAACTCTTAACTCCTAACTGAATAAAATGGAGGGTTTTATGAGTCACGATATGAGCAAATTAAAGAATGCTATTATTAATGGAAAAACAGTACTTGGCATAGAACTTGGTTCAACTAGAATTAAAGCTGTTCTAATTGATGAAGATAATACACCTATAGCTTCAGGTAGTCATGATTGGGAAAATAGATATATTAATAACATATGGACTTACAGTTTAGATGATATATGGGCTGGTGTTCAAGATAGTTACAAGAATATGGTTGAAGATGTTAAGAAGCAATATGGTGTTACACTTCAAACTATAGGAGCAATTGGATTTAGTGGAATGATGCATGGATATATGGCTTTCGATAAAGAAGGAAAACTTTTGGTACCTTTCCGTACATGGAGGAATACAATTACACAAAAAGCATCTGAAGAATTGACAAAAGTATTTAATTATCATATACCACAAAGATGGAGCATTGCACATCTTTATCAGGCTATTTTAAATAATGAAGAACATGTAAATGATATAAGTTTCCAAACAACTTTAGCAGGGTATATTCATTGGAAACTTACAGGACAAAAAGTTTTAGGTGTAGGTGAAGCATCAGGAATGTTCCCTATAGATATTGATAGTAAAAGCTTTAATAAAAATATGATTAAACAGTTTGATGAATTAATAACTTCAAAGAATTTCTCATGGAAACTGGAAGAAATATTACCTAAAGTTTTATTGGCTGGTGAAGATGCAGGTACACTTACTGAAGAAGGGGCAAAGCTCTTAGATGTCACAGGACAATTAAAGGCAGGTATTCCACTTTGTCCTCCGGAAGGTGATGCAGGAACAGGAATGGCTGCTACTAATAGCATCGCAAAGCGTACAGGTAATGTTTCAGCAGGAACATCTGTGTTTGCAATGATTGTACTTGAAAAAGAACTATCAAAGGTGTATGAAGAAATTGATCTAGTTACAACACCTACTGGCAATCTAGTAGCTATGGTTCACTGTAACAACTGTACATCAGATCTTAATGCTTGGGTTGGTTTGTTTAAAGAATTTGCAGAAGCAATGGGTGTAGATGTTGATATGACAAAGCTTTTTGCAACATTATATAATAAGGCTCTTGAAGGAGATTCAGATTGTGGTGGATTATTAGCATATAACTACTTCTCAGGTGAACATATAACTAATTTTGAAGAAGGACGTCCTTTGTTTGTAAGGTCACCAGAAAGTAAATTTAGCTTAGCTAATTTTATGCGTGTTAACTTATTCACAGCATTAGGGGCATTAAAAATTGGTTTAGATATCCTCCTTAAACAAGAAGGTGTTAAATTAGATGAAATTTTAGGTCATGGAGGTTTATTCAAAACTAAAGAGGTTGGACAGAAGATTATGGCTGCCGCTATAGATGCTCCAGTTTCTGTTATGGAAACTGCTGGAGAAGGTGGCGCATGGGGAATTGCATTGCTTGCATCCTATATGCTTAATAAAGCTGAAAATGAGACATTAGAGAATTATCTAGTAGAGAAAGTATTTGCAGGAAAGATTGGTACTAAGGTTAGTCCTGATAAAAATGACGTTGAAGGTTTTAACCAATTTATAAATCGTTATATAAATGGACTTACAATTGAAAGGGCAGCAGTAGATAAACTTAAATAAATATTAAATATACTTTATTATTGAATATTAAACCATAATTTTTATTAGATTGGAGATGATTCAATGAATGAAAAGAATGTAACATTGAGCAATAGGTTATTATATTATCTAATAGCACCAGGATTATTACTATATTTTGTTATGATCGATGCTGGATTTCTAACACCATCTTTTTTGCCATTGGCGATGTTTGGAGCAATTATTATTTTGTGTGTGGCTATTCATCTGTTATACAAAAAAAAGAATGTAGAGTATAAGTTTGATGTAAATAAGTTATATGCGAATGCTATGGCATTGTTAGTTATTTGGGAATTGTCCTACAACTTTTACAAGTAAATGTAAAGATATTACCTTTTGATCTGTTTGAATTTATCACACATGATAACGATTAGATGGAACAAAAGAAAATATAAAAATTAAATTAAATATGTGTAGATGGAAGGGGAAACAATTATGAAAAAGAAATTAATGGCAATGTTACTATCTATGACACTTTTAGGATCATTAGGAGGATGTGGTGTTACAACTACTGCTCCAGGAGGTGCAGATGACAAAAATTCTAGTAGTGCAACAAGTGATTCAAATACTAGTGGAAAAACAATTGGTATTTTAATGCCAACAAAGTCTTCTGAACGTTGGATAAAAGATGGAGACGATATGGTAAAAGGTTTAAAAGATCTTGGCTATAAAACAGATCTTCAATATGCAGAAGATGTTGTAGAAACACAAGTATCACAAGCTGAAAACTTAATTACAAAGGGTGTAAGTGCTTTAGTAATTGCAAATATTGATGGTGAATCATTAACAGACGTTTGTGCAAAAGCTAAAGCAGCTAATATTCCTGTTATAGCTTATGACCGTTTAATTAAAAATACTGCAGATGTAGATTACTATATTTCTTTTGATAATAAGCTTGTAGGGACTCAAATAGGACAATATATTGAAAAGAAATTAGATTTAAAAAATGCAACTAAGTCATTCAATATAGAATTATTTGCAGGTTCTCCAGATGATAATAATGCACATATGTTATATGATGGTGCAATGGAAGTTCTTAAACCTTATATAGATTCTAAAAAATTAGTTGTAGCTTCAGGTCAAACTAAATTTGATGAAGTTTGTACATTAAGATGGGATGGCGCTTTAGCACAAAATAGAATGGAAAACATATTAACTGCTAATTATTCAAAAGGTAAAAAAGTTGATGCTGTATTTTCTTCTTATGATGGTTTAAGTCGTGGTATTGTAGAAGCTTTAAGAAGTGTTGGTTACGGTAGTGCTGATCTTCCATGGCCAGTAATAACAGGTCAAGATGCAGAAACAGCTACAGTTAAGTCAATTGTTAAAGGTGAGCAAACACAAACAATATTTAAAGATACAAGAAAACTATCAGCTCAAGCAGTTAAAACAGTTGATGCAGTTTTAAAAGGACAAAAAGCAGAAGTTAATGATGAAAAAACTTATAACAATGGAGTAAAGGTTGTACCATCATATTTATGTACTCCAGTTTCTGTAGATAAGGATAATTATAAAAAAGAATTAATTGACTCAGGATATATAAAAGAAGCAGACCTTAACAAATAGTAATCAAATTATAAAAATAATAGTAGCAATAAATTGCTACTATTATTTAAACAAGGAGGGACATAATATATGTTAGGGAATAATGATATTATTCTTGAAATGATAAATATAACTAAGACATTTCCAGGTGTAAAAGCATTAAATAATGTTAATTTACAAGTACAACAAGGAGAAATTCACTCACTTTGTGGAGAAAATGGAGCAGGTAAATCTACTTTAATGAAAGTTTTAAGTGGAATATATCCTTATGGATCGTATGAAGGTGCTATTTTGTACAACAGAAAAGAATGTAAATATAAAACTGTTAAAGATAGTGAAGCAGATGGAATTGTTATTATACACCAAGAATTAGCGTTAAGTCCTTACCTTAGTATAGGTGAAAATATTTTTATTGGAAATGAAATTGCGAGTCATGGAGTTATAGATTGGCATGAGGTAAGAACAAGAACTCAAGAATTACTTAAAAAAGTTGGATTAAATGAAGATCCAGATACCATAGTAAATACATTAAGTGTTGGTAAGCAGCAGCTAATTGAAATTGCTAAAGCCCTATCAAAAAATGTTAAATTATTAATATTAGATGAGCCAACAGCATCATTAAATGAAGATGATAGTGAACATCTATTAGATTTAATGTTGGAGTTAAAAAAACAAGGAATAACATGTATTTTGATTTCACATAAATTAAATGAAGTTTCTAAAGTTTGTGATTCTATAACTATATTACGTGATGGAGCATCTATTGAAACTTTAGATGCATCTGGCGGAAGAATTCCTGAAGATAGAATTGTAAAAGGTATGGTAGGACGTGAACTTTCAGATCGTTATCCTAAGAGAACTCCTAAAATAGGAGAGGTGTTATTTGAAGTAAAGGATTGGAATGTATATAATCCGGAATATCCAGATAGAAAAAAAGTTGATAATGTCAATATAAATGTGAGAAAAGGTGAAGTGGTTGGAATTGCAGGGCTTATGGGTGCAGGAAGAACTGAACTTGCAATGAGTATTTTTGGAAAAACATATGGTGCAAATATTTCTGGAACTCTTATAAAAGAAGGAAAAGAAATCAATATAAAAACAGTTAAAGATGCAATTGATGCAGGTATTGCTTACGTAACTGAAGATAGAAAAGATGCAGGTTTAAATTTAATTGATGATATACGTCATAATATTACAATTGCTTCTTTAAATAAAATTTCTAATAAGGGTGTTATAAATGAACAAGTTGAAATTTTAGCTGCAGAAGAATTTAGAAAATCAATGAATATAAAAAGTCCAAGTATATTGCAGCTTACAGGAAATTTAAGTGGTGGTAATCAACAAAAAGTAATCCTTTCAAGATGGATTTATGCAGAACCAGACTTATTAATTCTTGATGAACCTACTAGAGGAATTGACGTTGGAGCAAAATATGAAATTTATACAATTATAAATGACTTAGTAGCACAAGGAAAAGCTGTTATTGTAATTTCTTCTGAATTACCAGAAGTTCTTGGTATAAGCGATAGAATTTACATCATGAATGAAGGGAAAATGATAGGGGAACTAGATATTAAGGATGCAACTCAAGAAGTTATTATGAGTAAAATAGTTACGGCAAAAAACAAGGAGGCAGAGTAAGATGAGTGAAGTAAAAGTTGAAACAAATAATAGTGTAAAAGACGAAGTTAAAAAAGGTAGTTCATTTAAGAGTTTTATGGGAAAAAACGGAATGTTTGCTGTATTAATAGCGGTAATAACTATATTTGAAATTCTAACTAAAGGAATTATGTTAAACTCTCTTAATATAACTAATTTAATTCAACAAAATGGATATGTATTGATTGTTGCAATAGGTATGTTATTGGTAGTAATAATAGGTACAGTTGATCTTTCAGCAGGTTCAGTCTGCGCATTTATTGGAGCCATAGCTGGTGTGTGTATGGTTAGTAAAGGCCTTAATCCAGGATTATCTATTATTATATCACTTGTATTAGGCGGAATTGTTGGAGCAGCTCAAGGATATTGGATAGCTTACAAAGAAATTCCAGGATTTGTAGTAACTTTAGCTGGTCAGTTAGCATTTAGAGGATTTGCGATGATAATATTAAATGGTAAAACAATAGCACCATTTCCAACATCATTTGCAGAGATAGGATCTGGTTTCTTACCACCACTATTTTACTTCAAAATGGGTGCAGGTTATTTAGTTGGATCAACAGTAATTATAGGAATTATATTCTCGTTAGCTGTAGTATTAAAAAATATTAAAAACAGGAAGAAACTAAAGAAATATAATTTTACAGTTGAAAGCAAGAATGTATTTTTTGCTAAAAATGCTGTGGTAGTTGCAGTAATTCTAATTGGAGCTTTTATGTTAGGAAGTTACAAAGGAATACCTAATGTATTGATACTTGTTGGAATAATAATAGGGATTTACTCATTTATTACTACTAAGACAGTATTTGGTAGACAAGTTTATGCAGTTGGTGGTAATAGAAAAGCAGCAGCATTATCTGGTGTAAAGGTTGCTAGAACTCAATTTTTAGTATTTATCAATATGGGAGTAATGGCAGCATTAGCAGGATTAGTTTATGCAGCACGTGTTAATTCGGCACAACCAAAAGCAGGAGTTAACTTTGAATTTGATGCAATGGCAGCTTGTTATATTGGTGGTGCATCAACAAGTGGTGGTACAGGAAGAATTATGGGAGCAGTTGTCGGTGGATTAGTATTAGGTGTTCTTAATAATGGTATGTCTTTACTAGGAGTCGATAATAACTGGCAAATGGCTATTAAAGGTTTTGTTTTACTATTTGCAGTAGTATTTGATTTATACTCAAAGAAGAAGAAATAATGAGTATTAAATTATAGCTTGACAATGTTATGTTATAAATTGTCAATTAAATTCCATATTGCTAATTTAGAAAAAATAGTAAAATAAGTTAAAGTGAGGTAAGAAATGAGTAGAGAATTAGATAAGTTATCAATTAATGCAGTAAGAGTATTATCAGCAGATGCTATAGAAAAATCAAAATCTGGACATCCGGGATTACCACTTGGTTCAGCAACAATGGCATTTACATTATGGACAAAAATGAATCATAATGGAAAAAATCCTGAATGGGATAATAGAGATAGGTTTGTATTATCAGCAGGACATGGTTCAATGCTTGAATATTCATTACTACATTTATTTGGATATGGATTAACCGTTGAAGATTTAAAGAACTTCAGACAAGTAGGAAGTTTAACACCAGGACATCCTGAATATGGTCATACTAAAGGTGTTGAAATAACAACAGGACCACTTGGACAAGGTATTTGTAATGCAGTAGGTATGGCAATAGCAGAAGCGCATTTAGCAGAAAAGTTTAATAAGCCAGAGTATAGCATAGTTGATCACCATACATATGCTATAGTTGGTGATGGATGCCTTATGGAAGGAATTTCAGGAGAAGCATCATCTCTTGCAGGAACTTTAGAACTTGGAAAGCTAATAGTACTATACGATTCAAATAACATTTCAATAGAAGGAAATACAGATATAGCATTTAGAGAAGATGTAGCAAAGAGATATGAAGCTTATGGCTGGCAAGTATTAAAGGTTGCAGATGGAAATGATATAGATGCAATCGAAAAAGTAATAGCAGAAGCTAAAGCAGAAACTAAAAAGCCATCAATGATAATAGTTAAAAATCAAATTGGATTTGGTTGTCCAGCAAAACAAGGAAAAGCTTCAGCTCATGGAGAACCTTTAGGAGCAGACAATGTAAAAGCTATGAAGGAAAACTTAGGCTGGAAGGCTGAACCTGCATTTTATGTTCCAGATGAAGTTTACACAAATATGAACGAACATGTAGCAAAAGGTGAAAAGACTGAAACAGCTTGGAATGAATTATTTAAAGCTTATTCAGCAGCTTATCCAGAATTAGCAGCAGAGTATACAAAATGGATGAGTGGAGAAATTGATAAAGATGCATTATTAAATAATGAAGAACTTTGGAGCTTTGATAAAGAAATGGCTACAAGAGAATCTTCAGGAATAATGATAAATAGATTAGCTAAGCTTATTCCTAATTTTATAGGTGGATCAGCAGATTTAGCACCATCTAATAAAACTCATATGAATGATAGAGGAGATTTCTCAGCAGAAGATAGAAGTGGATCTAACCTTCACTTTGGAGTTAGAGAACATGCTATGGCAGCTATAGCTAATGGTATGTATGCTCATGGAGGACTAAAAGTATTCTGTGCAACCTTCTTTGTATTCAGTGATTACATGAAAGGTGCTATGAGATTATCGGCTCTTATGAAGCTTCCAGTAACTTATGTATTAACTCATGATAGTATTGGAGTAGGGGAAGATGGTCCAACTCATGAACCAATAGAACATTTAGCAGCACTTAGAAGCATGCCAAATATGACAGTGTTTAGACCAGCTGATTCAAAAGAAACAGCAGCCGCTTGGTATTATGCTGTAACAAATGGAGCTACACCAACTTCATTAGTATTAACAAGACAAAAGTTACCACTATATGATGGATGTCCAAAGAGAGCTTTAAAGGGTGGATATATCCTTAAAGATTCAAAGAAAGAAACTCCAGATGTACTATTAATGGCATCAGGTTCAGAAGTAGAATTAATCTTTAAAGCAGCAGATGAACTAGCAGCAAAAGGAATTGATGCAAGAGTAATAAGTATGCCAAGCTTTGAGTTATTCGATGCTCAAGATGAAGCTTATAAAGAATCAGTAATGCCAAAAGCAGTACGAGCTAGACTAGCTGTTGAAGCTTTAACATCCTTTGGATGGCATAAATATGTAGGTTTAGATGGAGATGTTATTTCCTTAGATACCTTTGGCGCATCAGGTAAAGCAGAAGTTTTATTTGAACAATTTGGATTTACTGTAGAAAATGTTGTTGAAAAAGCAATCAAAGTAGTTGAAAAATAAGTAATATAATAATGTTTTACAATAAATCTCAAACTTATTTAGTTTGGGATTTATTTCTTTCGTGAAAAAGAGCCACACTAATTTTTTAGTGTGGCTGCTCCATTTGTCTGATTATTTTTTTGGATGAAATTTGATAGAGCTAGTTTTTATAGGTAAATAGTGCTTGTTAGAGGCTATTGGAAATTCTGAGTCTTTATGGATAGTTTCTTGTATTAGATGAAATTGATTTTCTGGTGAAATGGGGTAAGCTTTGGCAGCAAAATTTCCAGAAGTTGAATACTTAATTTCAACCAAAATATCACTAGATATTTCATAAAGCTCTCTCTCTATAAATTCTAAAATTTGATCTTGGTTGTTTAAATCCAAATTAAATTTGGAAATGGTTTCAATTGGTAGTAAAGTAAAAGTGTATGCTATAGCCTTACCTTGAGCCTTATACCACCTATCTATTAATACAACAGCAGCAGTCTTTTTTATTAAAATTTGATTAAAATAATCTGTAGACGGTTCTATACGCAATTGGATTTTAACTTCATCAATGGTATCGTTTATACATTTGTATATAGGATGCCCCATTGTTTCTAAACCAATATCCTTTTTTGGTTTAGCCTTCACTATAAAATTTCCTTTGCCTCGAATATTATTTACTAATCCATCATCTTGCAATAATGCAAGTGCCTGTCTTAAGGTTGTTCGGCTCACACCAATTAATTTTGAAAGTTCGGGTTCTGATGGCAATCTACTGCCTTCAGGAAAAGTTCCTTCATTTATCATTTTAAAAAGTTGATTATAAACACTCACATATCTCAATTCTTTTTCATTTACAGTTATATTAAACTCATTCATAAAAATATCACCTTTCTACAGACATAAGGTTGTTTAGACAAGTAGACATATACATAATATTATTATAAGTATATAATAATAAATATAATTTCGATTTCATATTAATGACAATAATATTTTTATAATACTCAATTATCGTTATTAACACAATATATTTTAACATAGATTTGAAGTTAGGTATAACCCTAAAATATAAAATAAATAAAAAGAACTTGACAGAAATAATTAGGCATGATATTCTCAGTGTACAGACAAAGATACAAGTTAATAGACAAGTTAATGATGTGTCCGACATTTTTTTAAAAGACTCTTGTAATCGTATTCTAAAAATGATTTTTATGAAATAAATGGAGGGATAAATATGAATTATTCACAAGGTTCAGGGAAACAATATCATATAAATGTTGGTGAAGGAGAAGTTGGAAAATATGTTATCATGCCAGGAGATCCAAAAAGATGTGAAAAGATAGCAGCACATTTCGAGAATCCAAAGTTAATTGCTGATAGCAGAGAATATGTAACTTATACTGGATATTTAGATGGGGTTAAAGTAAGTGTTACATCAACTGGGATAGGTGGACCATCAGCTGCAATAGCCTTAGAAGAATTAGTAAACTGTGGAGCTGATACATTTGTAAGAATAGGTACATGTGGTGGAATGGATATAAATGTTAAAGGTGGAGATGTAGTTGTAGCCACTGGAGCAATTAGAGCAGAAGGTACTAGTAAAGAATATGCGCCAATTGAATTTCCTGCTGTAGCAAATTTAGAGGTTATAAATTCTTTAGTAGATGCGTCTAAGAGATTAAATAAAGTTTACCACGCAGGAGTTGTTCAATGTAAAGATTCATTTTATGGACAACATTCACCAGAAACAAAACCAGTAAGTTATGACTTATTAAATAAATGGGATGCATGGTTAAGATGTGGATGTCTTGCTTCTGAAATGGAGTCAGCTGCATTATTTGTAGTAGGAAGTTATTTAAAAGTCAGAGTAGGATCAGTTTTCCTAGTAGTAGCAAACCAAGAACGTGAAAAGGCAGGGTTAGAAAATGCACAAGTGCATGATACGGAAGCTGCAATAGAAGTTGCTATTGAAGGAATTAGAAATCTAATAAAAGCTGATATGAATAAATAATTTAATAATAAATTATTTAATTATGGGAGATGGGAAATATGGATAAATATCAAGATATTTTAGATAAAGCCTTTGGAGCTATGGAAAATGCATATGCACCTTATTCAAAGTATCATGTTGGTTCTTGTGTTTTAACTAAAGATAAGAAATACTTTATAGGAGCTAATATAGAAAATGCATCTTATGGATTAACAAATTGTGCTGAAAGAAATGCAATTTTTCAAGCTTATTCCAATGGATATCGTAAAAGTGATATAGAAGCAATAGCTATTGTAAGTGATGGAAAAACAGTAGCAACTCCATGTGGAGCATGCAGACAGGTATTAGCAGAGTTATTAGAAAAAAATACACCAATAGTATTATCTAATAAAAAGATAGAAAAACTTACTGATATAGAAGAATTATTACCAATGTCTTTTGGCGAAGAAGATTTGAAGTAAAAAAATAAAATCAATTGTTTATAATGCATAAAATAATTAAAGCATTATTAACTTAGAAAGGATGAAATATGAAAAAATATAATAGAATTTTTACAATTGTAATAGATTCTCTTGGAGTTGGAGAAATGAACGATTCAAGAGAATATGGAGATACTGGAGTAGATACGCTTGGGCATATAGCAGAAAGTGTTGAAAGCTTTAAAATACCTAATTTGCAAAAGCTTGGGTTAGCAAATTTACATCCAATAAAGCATGTAGCAGCAGTTGAAAGGCCATTAGCTCATTTTATGAAAATGAAAGAAGCAAGTGTAGGTAAAGATACAATGACTGGCCATTGGGAAATGATGGGACTAAAAATAGAAACTCCATTTCAAACATTTACAGATACAGGTTTCCCAAAGGAATTGCTAGATGAGTTAACAAAAAGAACAGGACATAATATTGTAGGGAATAAGAGTGCCAGCGGTACAGAAATTTTAGATGAACTTGGTGAACATCAAATGAAAACAGGGGATATGATTGTATATACTTCAGCAGATTCTGTGTTACAAATTTGTGGTCATGAAGAAACCTTTGGATTAGAGGAGCTTTACCGTTGCTGTGAAATAGCTAGAGAAATAACTCTTAAAGATGAATGGAAAGTTGGAAGAGTTATAGCAAGACCATATTTAGGAGCAAAAAAAGGTGAATTTAAAAGAACAAGTAATAGACATGATTATGCTTTAAAACCATATGGAGAAACTGCTCTTAACGTATTAAAAAATAGTGGACTAGACGTTATCTCTGTAGGAAAAATTAATGATATTTTTGACGGAGAAGGAATTACAGAATCTAATAAATCAAAAAGCTCTGTTCATGGTATGGAACAAACTTTAGAGCTTGTAGATAAAGAATTTAAAGGATTATGCTTTATCAATTTAGTTGATTTTGATGCATTGTGGGGACATAGAAGAAATCCAGTTGGTTATGCAGAGGAATTAGAAAAGTTTGATGTTAATTTAGGTAAATTACTAGATAAATTAAGAGGGGATGATTTATTAATAATCACTGCTGATCATGGTAATGATCCTACTTATAAAGGTACTGATCATACACGTGAATTTGTTCCTTTCTTAGCATATTCACCATCAATGACACAAAGTGGTTTGATGGAAACCAGTAATAGTTTTGCTGCAATTGGTGCTACAATAGCAGATAATTTTCAAATAGAAATGCCAAAAAATACAATCGGTGAATCAGTATTAAGTAAGCTTGTTTAATATGTATAGCTAAGGAAGGGTAGTGGTTAATGAATAGTTTCATTAATAAAATTAAGAAGGAATACAATAAAATATTTCTTGTAAAAATTGCAATAGCATTAATTGGGGTAGCATTTATAGGCTTTGGAATTGCATTTAATTCAGCTGCAATGCTTGGAAATGATGCAGTGGCAATTTTATATGATGGAGTTCGTAATGCATGTAGACTTCCACAAAGTGGACTTGGAATAATAACAAATGTAGTAAATTATTCGTTGATAATAATAGTAGTGATACTAAATAGAAGATATATTAATATAGGTACATTTATATATACTATTCCTATGGGAACTTTTGTAGGAATAGGTGCCAAAATTTATGATTATATCAATTTCCCTTTTATTTTAGAATGGAGAATATTAAGTGCAATTTGTGGGTGTTCAATGATATTTATAGGTCTAGGAATTTTCATAGCTATAGACATTGGATTAGATCCGTTTACATGTATAGCAATGATATTGAGAGATAAAATAAAGTCTCAATTTCGAACAGCAAAGATAATATGTGATATTACTTCAGTTACTATTGGATTTACCCTAGGTGGGAAGGCTGGCTTGGTAACAGCAATTGCTGCCTTTGCAGGAGGCCCAAGTATACAATTTGTATCAGAACTATTTAAAAAAGTAGTTCTGGTACATTTAAAAATAAATAAAGATAAGATTTAAAATGTGATTTTTGGAGGAGAGAATTATGACAAATACACCAACTCCCCATATTGGGGCACAATTAGGAGAAATAGCCAAAACAGTGTTAATGCCAGGTGATCCACTGAGAGCTAAATTTATTGCAGAAAATTTCTTAGAGGATGTTGTTCAATTTAATACAATTAGAAATATGTTTGGATACACAGGTAACTATAAAGGAAAACGCGTTTCTGTTATGGGAGGCGGAATGGGAATGCCATCTATTGGAATATATTCCTATGAATTGTTTAATTTTTATGGTGTAGACAACATTATCAGAATTGGAACAGCAGGCAGTTTATCTGAGAAGTTAAATTTACGCGATGTTGTAATCGGTTTAGGTGCATCTACTAATTCTAATTATGCGTCTCAATATAATTTACCAGGAACTTTCGCTCCTATAGCAAGCTTTGATTTAGTTAGTAATGCAGTTGAAGCAGCAAAAGAAAATAATATTAATGTTGTTGTAGGAAATATATTATCATCTGATACATTTTATTGCGCAGATAAAACAGCAACTGATAAGTGGAGAAGCATGGGTATTCTTGCTGTAGAGATGGAGGCAGCTGCACTTTATATGAACGCTGCAGAGGCTGGAAAAAATGCATTATGTTTACTTACAATTTCAGATAGCGTGTTAACTGGAGAATCACTTTCAGCAGAAGATAGACAATTGAGTTTTACAGAAATGATGAAAATAGCCCTTGAAATAGCAAAATAATAAATTTTAGGAGGAAAATTTTATGAAAAAAAGATTATTATCATTATTAGCAATTTCAGCAATTACGGTTACTTTATTTGCTGGATGTGGAAGTTCATCAGGTGCTGGAGATAAATCAGGTAAGTCAGAAGAAAAATTAAAAGTAGGTATGGTAACTGACTCAGGAACAATCGACGATAAGTCATTCAACCAAGGTACTTGGGAAGGATTAAAGAAGACTGAAAAAGATTTTGGAACTGAAACAAAATATGTTAAACCAAGTGGAGAAACTGAAGCGGATTACTTAAAGAACATTGGGGATCTTTACGACTCTGGATTTAAGTTTATAGCTACTCCAGGATTTAAATTTGAAACAGCTATTTTCAAAGCTCAAGATCAATATAAGGATGCACACTTTGTATTAATTGATGGTACTCCAAATGATGGTGCTACTCCAAAAGCAAACTACAAAGTAGGAGACAATGCAGTATCTATATTATTTGCAGAACATCAAGCAGGATTTATTGCAGGTGTTGCAGCATCAGTTCAACTTAAAGAAGGAGACCTAGGATTTATTGGTGGTATGGAAATTCCTGCTGTTCAAAAATTCAACTGGGGATTCCAACAAGGTGTTGCTTATGCAAACAAGAATTTAGGAACTAAAATGACATTAAAAGCAGAAAATGTAGTATATCAAGGTACATTCAACGATTCAGCAGCAGGACAACAACTTGCAGCTCAAATGTATGACAGAGGCGTAAAAGCAGTATTCTGTGCAGCTGGTGGAGTTGGAAATGGTGTTATAACAGAAGCTAAAGCAAGAGCAGCAGCTGGTAAGCCAGTTTGGGTTATTGGTGTTGACAGAGATCAATATCAAGATGGTGTTGGTGCAGATAATAAATCAGTAGTTCTTACTTCTGCTGTAAAGAAAGTTGAAACAGCAAGTTATGAAATGGTTAAGCAATTAAAAGATGGTAAGTTCCCAGGTGGTCAAACATTAATATTTGATATTACAAAGGATGCAGTTGGTATCCCAGAAAAGAATCCAAATTTAACTGACGATACAATGAAAACAGTTAATGATGTGGTTGGAAAACTTAAAGATGGATCAGTTAAAGTGAATGACAAAAATGATGGATCATTAATAAAATAATAATTCCTAAGACAATGTAGTTAGGATTCTACTAATAGTAAAACAAAAAGGATGAATTTCTACAGGTTTGTTAATCTTATAGATTTAAATCTGAAAGAAATTTCATCCTTTATTTTTTGCAAAGATCAATTATAGTTATAACAATTAGGAGTTAAATAAGGAGGAGTAATTAATGGAATATGTAGTTGAAATGCTAAATATTCGAAAAGAATTCCCAGGAATAGTAGCTAATGATAATATTACTCTTAGATTGAAAAAGGGTGAGATTCACGCGTTACTTGGTGAAAATGGAGCTGGTAAGT